>NZ_JAHKQX010000002.1:0-412118 GCF_019345515.1 Shewanella sp. NKUCC06_TVS
GGTCCCCTCCTTTCCCCCGTAGGGCGTATGCGGTATTAGCAGTCGTTTCCAACTGTTATCCCCCTCGACTGGGCAGATCCCTAGGCATTACTCACCCGTCCGCCGCTCGCCACCTCAGAAGTAAACTCCCTTGTGCTGCCGCTCGACTTGCATGTGTTAGGCCTGCCGCCAGCGTTCAATCTGAGCCATGATCAAACTCTTCAATTAAAGTTTTGTTGCTTCCGTCTTGCGACTTCAGCGGCTCAATGAATTCTGATTTTTTGTTTCTCGCACTCCCTATAAAAGAAGGGCTGAAACAAACTGTACATATTACTATGAACACTCATTGTTACATTGATTTAAATTTTTGACTGCCAACCCGAAGGCTAAGCAGTTTCGATTAACTCAACACCTGTGAGTGTCCACACAGATTTCTTGTTTTATCTTGTTAAAGAGCAACTCAATATTCGTAAGAGAACTTGAGTACCACACTGAGCGTCGAACGCTTCCAGTTGGCTAGGGCTGCGTATTCTACGCATTTCCCGTTTCGCGTCAAGGAGTATTTTCAACTTCTTGCTGCACTTGAATTAAGTGCTTAAAAGCGACTCAATTCAACCTAACTCGCCAGCTGGCTTTCGCTGTCTGCCGTGTCAGTGGATGCGCATTATAGGCAGTGAAACTTTTTGTGCAAGGGCTTTTTTAACAATCAGCGCCAAGCGAATGAATAACCACCAAACTGCAGAAATATACTGCAATACTGAGCAATATTGCTGTTTGGGTTGATAAGTTTGGCAAAATAAATCGCCTATTGCAGGGATTTTAATAGATTGAATGGGCATAAACAGAAGTTGATAGCGATTTTTCGCTATATCTATCAGTAAACCTCTAAAAGCGTTATGCCCAGTGTGATGTCTTACTCTTGTTTGCACCTAGTTAATGATAAGCACTGTTCAAAAGCACGAGCCCTAAGATTTATGCTCTTCTTGTTTCTCTTTTTCGATATTTGTAGCGCTTTGTGTTTGTGCTGCAGCTTGGGTTGAGTGATTGATCTCGACATTCGTCACCGTATCATCACCGACAATATGAGCGACTTTAAGTTTTCTCACCGTTCTGATAGTAATGATTGGGCCTGAAATCGCATATAAGTAAAAACCGACACATAAGATCAATGCAGGTTGAACTGACACCACCACAAATACACCGACGACCAGTAAGATCACGATAAAGTTAACCTTGCCACGCCAGTCAATTTCTTTAAAGGAGTGATAGCGGAAATTGCTGACCATCAGTAAACCGGTTGCCGCAGTCACAAGGGCTGCAATCCAACTGATATTTTTTCCATCGAGACTGTATTGATTACCAAGCCAAATGCTGCCAGCAATAACAGCGGCGGCGGCCGGACTTGCGAGTCCTTGAAAATAGCGCTTATCGGCAACGCCAACTTGTGTGTTAAACCGAGCGAGTCTTAATGCGGCACCAGCACAGTAAATAAATGCCGCTAGCCAGCCTATTTTACCTAAATCGGCTAGTGCCCAATTATAGGCAAGTAATGCTGGTGCCATTCCGAAGGACACCATATCCGCCATACTGTCGTATTCGGCACCAAAATCACTCTGGGTATTAGTCAGTCTTGCCACTCGGCCGTCGAGCCCATCACAAATCATGGCAATAAAAATGGCTATCGCTGCGGCTTCAAAGTTAGCATTCATGGAAGCAATTACGGCATAAAAACCAGAAAACAAACCCGCTGTCGTAAAAAGGTTCGGTAATAAATAGATACCTTTATTCTTTACTGTTTGATTTGAAGAATTTTGCATACACTTATTACGCTAGTTCAGTGAAGAGAAGTTAGCTTTCAAGATAACATATTTTATTATCATGTCGATGAGAGACCAGTTAGGGATGATTTCGATGTTAAAAGTGAACATGTTCAGAACAATACTTTATCGATGGCTCTGGCTCGGCCTTTTCATTGGCCCCGTTTCTGCGGGCGTTATTTATACTTGGGTCGATGAAAATGGGGTGACACATTACAGCCAACAAGCCCCGCAACAAGAAAACATCAAAGCAGAAAAGCTCTACAGTGAAGATTTAGAGCAGGCGAAAGTGGGTTTTATCGCACCAGTAAAGAAAGCGGAAGTAACTTCTGAAGCCACTGAATTAGAAAAGTCAGCTGCGCTGATTAAAGAAAAAGACGCCAAACAGGCTAACTCCATTTGTGAGAGTGCAAAACACAATTTAGAAATACTCACTACGCATACTAAGCTTATCCGCCAAACTTCCGATTCGGGTGAATCTGTCGCTATGACTGAAGAAGATCGCCAAGCCTCGATTGCCCAGCAGCAGGAAAGAATCAAACTCTTCTGTGATAAGAAGTAGCCAAATTTACTATGCCACTACATTAATGAACAACGATTAAGCTGATGCAATAAAAAAAGGAGCCGAGTTAAAAACTCGGCTCCTTTCGTTTTAGTGCTTGAAGCGGGAGCGATACTGACTAAAACAGCTCTATCTCTTATTGCAAGATAGTTTATTTCAAGCTCGTTCATTCAAGAACGCTTATTGCAGTTCGCCTATTTCAACGTATTCAACTTCAAGCTTGCGATTAACGTATCGCATTCAAACAACACACTAAGTTACTAGCTACGGGTTATTGCTCGAACACTAACTCGCCACCCACACAGCTGACCTTGATCGGTTTACCCGGTAACAAGTCACCACGCAGTAATTTCTGCGCCAGCGGGTTTTCGACTTCTTGCTGCAATGCCCGTTTCAACGGTCTTGCACCATACACAGGATCGAAACCAATTTCCGCAATCAGTGATAATGCGTCGTCGGTGATCTCCAATGTATAGTCCTTTTCAGCCAAACGTTGGCGTAAGGAAGCAATTTGTATCGAAGCAATACGCTTGATATTGGCAGCATCCAATGGATGGAACACCACAGATTCATCGATGCGGTTTAAAAACTCGGGTCTGAAACTGTGAGTCACCACATTCATTACCGCTGCTTTCATCTCTGCATAGGTCACTTGACCAAATCCTTCTTGGATAATGTCGGAGCCTAAGTTCGAGGTCATGATGATCACTGTATTTCTAAAATCGACAGTACGACCTTGACCATCGGTTAAGCGTCCATCATCAAGCACTTGCAGTAAAATGTTAAACACATCGGGATGCGCTTTCTCGACTTCGTCGAGCAATATCACCGAATAAGGTTTACGACGAACGGCTTCCGTTAAGTAACCGCCCTCTTCATAACCTACGTATCCTGGAGGCGCACCCACTAAACGCGATACTGAGTGTTTCTCCATAAACTCAGACATATCAATGCGCACTAAAGCCGATTCGGTATCAAATAAGAACCTCGCCAGTGATTTACACAGCTCAGTTTTACCTACACCTGTTGGGCCTAAGAACAGGAACGAGCCAATCGGGCGATTTGGATCCGCCAGACCCGCGCGGCTACGACGAATCGCATTCGCGACCGCATCGACGGCTTCGTTTTGGCCGATCACTCGTTCATGCAGTGCCACTTCCATTTGCAGTAATTTTTCGCGCTCGCCTTCAAGCATTTTCGATACGGGTATTCCCGTCGCTTTCGACAATACTTCGGCGATTTCGAACTCAGTAACCTTGTTACGCAATAACGTCATGTCCTGCATTTCGGCTTGCGATGCCAAATCGAGCTGTTTTTCAAGCTCAGGAATACGACCGTATTGCAGCTCAGACATCCGAGTTAAATCACCCGCACGACGCGCCACTTCTAAATCCATTCGAGCCTGTTCGAGGTCGGCTTTTATGTGCTGAGTGCCCGCTAATGCGGCTTTTTCAGTACGCCAGATTTCGTTCAACTCTGAAGCTTTCGCTTCAACGTCACGTAATTCCTCTTGCAGATGGTCAAGCCTGCGACGACTCGCCTCATCATTTTCTTTGGCTAACGCCTGCTCCTCCAGTTTGAGCTGGATAGCACGACGTTCGAGCCTGTCGAGTGACTCAGGTTTTGAGTCCATTTGCATACGGATACTCGATGCCGCTTCATCGATCAAATCGATCGCTTTATCGGGTAACTTACGGTCCGACACATAACGGTGCGACATGGTCGCTGCCGCCACAATCGCCGGATCGGTAATTTCCACATGGTGATGCAGCTCGTAACGTTCTTTCAGTCCACGCAAAATAGCAATGGTGTCTTCAACGCTTGGCTCATCCACCAGCACTTTTTGGAAACGTCGTTCAAGCGCCGCATCTTTTTCAATATACTGTCGATACTCATCAAGCGTTGTCGCACCCACACAGTGCAAGTCACCACGCGCTAACGCAGGTTTGAGCATGTTACCCGCATCCATTGCGCCTTCACCTTTACCGGCGCCGACCATAGTATGCAGCTCGTCGATGAAGAGGATCACTTGACCTTCTTCCTGTGACAACTCATTAAGTACCGCTTTTAAACGCTCTTCGAACTCACCACGATATTTAGCACCCGCAATCAATGAGCCCATATCGAGGGATAAGACACGCTTATTTTTAATGCCCTCGGGGACTTCACCATTAACGATACGCTGGGCAAGTCCTTCAACAATCGCCGTTTTACCCACACCCGGTTCACCGATAAGGACGGGGTTATTTTTACTGCGACGTTGTAACACTTGGATCGTACGGCGAATTTCATCGTCACGGCCGATCACAGGATCTAACTTGCCTTGTTCGGCTCGCTCGGTGAGATCGATAGTAAACTTCTTCAACGCTTGGCGTTGATCTTCAGCGTTCGGATCATCCACTTTTTGGCCGCCGCGCATTTGTTCAATGGTTTGTTCCATCAACTCTTTGGTCGCGCCGGCTTTTTTCAACGCTTGTGCAAGAGCATCGGCACCTTCTAACGCAGCTAATACAAATAATTCGCTAGAGATATATTTATCTTTACGCTTTTGCGCCAATTTATCGCACAGATTTAATAAACGGATTAAACCTTGGGATAATTGTACATCGCCGCCAGTCCCTTCAACTTGAGGTAAGCGTTCCAGCTCTTGACTCAAGAGCGATCGCAGCGCACTCACTCGAATGCCAGCTTGGGTCAATAAGGGATGGATTGAACCTGAATCTTGGTTCAACAATGCCATCATCAAATGCAGCGGTTCAATAAACTGATGATCACGCCCAAGTGCGAGTGACTGGGCATCAGAGATGGCAAGCTGAAATTTATTGGTCATACGATCGAGTCGCATACAGCCTCCTAACACTCATATAGTAGAGATATGCCAATCCATAAGACATCTTGCCAATTTAGTGGCTTTAAAATCAGTACCGCTAATGGAGAGATCTAAATAGGATTGGTATTACATTTCGTTAGTTAAAAGATGGGGGCTATTTAGCCAAATTCAAGAGAATAACGCGCAAATAAATACAAACTGTAGGGGAATTGGCTTAAGACTTAAGCCAGATCAATGAAGCCATGCGTCCCGTCACCTTATCGCGACGATAAGAGAAGTAATCCGTGTCGCTGACTGTGCAGATATCTGCGCTATAAATATGGTTTATACCGAGTAAACTCAAGCGTAATTTAGCCAAGCCAATAATATCGGCAAGATACTTGTTACCACTTGGAATAAAACACGCTGCCGACTGCGGATGTAAAGTACAAAAGGCTTGCTGTACTTCAACACCGACTTCAAATTTTTGTGGACCAATAGCCGGACCGAGGTAGGCAATCAACTCATCCATAGGTGAACTAAACTGCGCCGCGGTGGCCTCAATCACGCCATCACATAAACCACGCCAACCGGCATGGGCTGCAGCCACTTCGGTTCCCGCTTGATTACACAACAACACAGGTAAACAATCGGCAGTCATTATAGCGCAAACTTGGCTAGCCGTTCGGCTGTAACTGGCATCGGCAATCTGTGTATCCACAGCAGGAGCTAAGCTCAGCGCATCTAAATTAAGCACATGAGTACCATGCACTTGCTCGAGCCAGACAGGCTCGGCGGTTAACGCTAATTGTTTGCAGAGTAATTCACGATTAGCCATCACCAGCTCAGGCGCATCACCGACGTGCAGTCCAAGATTCAAACTGTCATAGGGATGCACGCTCACACCGCCATGACAATTTGTCATAGCGATGCCAACATTAGCGGGAACAGGCCAATCGTGATTAAACACTTACAAATACTCGATCGGATGCTCGACCGTGTCTTGACGCAGTGCTTTCGTCAAAATCACCATCTCTTCAGGAATTGGCGCGTGCCAGCTCATGATTTCACAACTCACAGGATGGGCTAATTCAAGACGCACAGCGTGCAGAGCTTGGCGCTTGAAGTTTTTCAGAATATCAAAAAACTCTGGGCTGGCCCATTTCGGCGGTTTTGGACGACCACCATACACAGGATCGCCCACTAATACGTGGCCTATGTATTCCATGTGCACACGAATTTGGTGAGTACGACCAGATTCAAGGCGCAATCTTAGACGAGTGTGATTACGGAATTTTTCCGCCACACGATAATGCGTCACAGCTGGTTTACCTGAGTGATGCACCGCCATATGAGTACGTTTCGTTGGATGACGACCAATCGGCTCATCCACAGTACCGCCACCTGTCATAGTCCCCATCACAATCGCTTCGTATTCACGAGTGATTTCACGGGCCTGCAAGGCGGCCACTAAATGGGTTTGCGCTTCAACGGTTTTGGCTACAACCATTAAACCTGTAGTATCCTTGTCCAGACGGTGCACAATACCAGCACGTGGTACATGCTCAATATCGGGACAATGGTGCAACAGTGCATTCATCAAAGTACCATCGGCATTGCCAGCACCAGGGTGAACCACGAGTCCCGCTTGCTTGTTGATCACAATAATGTCGTCATCTTCATAGACGATATCCAGATCAATGGCCTGTGCCGCTGCGTGAACTTCTTCTTCAAGAGTGGCATCTATGAGTATCTGTTGCAGCTCATAAACTTTCTCTCGGGGCTTATTAACGACAACGCCGTCAACATGAACTGCATCAGATAGGATCCATTCCTTGATGCGCGTGCGCGAGTAATCTGGGAACAACTCTGCTAGGGCCTGATCTAATCTCAGTCCAGTTTGTGTTGCCGAAATCTCGCTTTTTAGATTAATCTCTTGTGTCATAGGAACCGTATCCCCATTTAGGGGTCAAAAAATGTGTGCTATCTGTTACAATCGGATGTTTTCTATTTTATAGTGAAATGGAAAAATTCTTAACTACAACTTAAAAAGAATTGAATTCAAGTATGTATAAATTTTCCAAAGGCGTTACCTTAGTCCTATTTTCACTAGCGTTATCAGCCTGTAGCAGCAGCCCTGATGATAACGATATTGCCGCCAAAACGTCACCTGATGTACTTTATACTCAGGCAAGAACCTCTATGGAGCTTGGCAATTACTCTAAAGCTGTCCGTTCTTTGGAAGCGTTAGACTCACGCTTCCCCTTCGGACCTCACAAAACTCAAGTCCAGTTAGACCTGATATATGCTTACTATAAAATGGACGATGTCGCTTCTGGTATTGCGAACATAGACAGATTTATCCGTCTTAATCCAACTCATCCAGATGTAGACTATGTGTTCTATATGCGCGGTTTAGTGAACATGCAAGCCGACAATTACATGTTCCACGACATGCTTAATATCGACCGAACCGATCGTGACCCTAAAAATGCTCAAGATGCTTTCAAAGATTTTGATCGTCTTATCAAAACCTACCCTAACAGCAAATATGCCGCCGATGCGCAAAAACGCATGTTAGCGTTGAAGAATCGCTTAGCAAAATATTCAATTCAAGTTGCCGAGTATTATCTCAAGATGAATGCATGGAGCGCCGCAGCAATCCGAGCACAATCTGTAATGGAAACATACCCTGGCACCCCTTCAAATGAACGGGCATTAGAGATAATGATAGAAGCTTATGGCGAATTAGGTCAGAGCAAGCTGAAGCAAAACGTGCTCATGGTAATGCAAGCTAACTTCCCAAACAATGAAATCTTATCAAACTAACCGAGAATGCCCCTTTAATAGGGGCATTTTTTTGCTTGGTTACCCTAATAAGCCATAAATAGATAACGCTAAGTTCTCAGTGTGGATAGTGGTTTGGCTATTTTTACATCCTCAATACCAGCACAAATGACACTTTCGTGTAAATCTTATCCAACTGAGTCACTTTTTCCGTTATTTAGTAAAAATCTATTGACTCAAAACCCGAAAAGCCTTTAAATTGCGCCCGTCGCCCGAATAGCTCAGTCGGTAGAGCAGAGGATTGAAAATCCTCGTGTCCCTGGTTCGATTCCGGGTTCGGGCACCATCTTTAAATGGGTTGCGATAGCGACTTATGTTAGAGAACTGCGATAGGTACAGTGCAGGTGTGGTGGAATTGGTAGACACGCCAGCTTCAGGTGCTGGTGCTCGCAAGGGCGTGGAGGTTCAAGTCCTCTCACCTGTACCAAATTGCAGTTCAAAAGTTAAGATTCACAGTGTTAAGATTGTCAATTCGATGAAATATCGAATAGCCATGCAGATGTGGTGGAATTGGTAGACACGCCAGCTTCAGGTGCTGGTGCTCGCAAGGGCGTGGAGGTTCAAGTCCTCTCATCTGTACCAACATTTAAACCTCGCCAAGCGAGGTTTTTTTGTATCTGAAGCAAAATAAATTTTCTGTAACTCCCCCCCCTCTTTCCTCAGATTTGCTATACCTATTGTTACAGACTCATCATAGGGATAGATAGAGTTCTGCCTAAAGGACTCTTTAGTTCACTGAGGCTATCCATATGAACGGTTTACAAATAAAACAAAAAATGTTTATCGGCATTCTGGTTCCCCTTTTAATGCTAATGACGATTGGTTTTCTCGCCATTAATATGATGGGTAAAATTGAATCGGGTGTTGAACGTATCTATGGCGATAGAGTTGTGCCACTAGACGATTTAAAAGTGATTGCTGATAAGTACGCGGTCGATGTTATCGATGCGGTCAATAAGGCGAACGCGGGTGGTTTCACCGCCTCCCAAGCAGCTGAAGCGCTAGACAGTGCCAAATCTACCATTACCCAGCATTGGCAAAAATACTTAGCCACTGAACTTACCTCAGAAGAATCCCGACTCGTAAAACAAGCCGAAGTGCTGTTCTCACCCGCGAATCAACAGATTGACACTCTGGTCTCACGCTTAAGAGGATTAAATGGTGATGTATCAAGCCAATTATCGACCAATATCCTGCCGCTTTACCAAGTAATAGACCCCATCAGTAACCAAATATCTGAACTGATTGCACTGCAAATTCGCGTGGCAGGCGAAGAAAAAGATCGTGTGAATGCCATTTACCAATCTTCAATCACTATTTTTGTAGCATTAGCCTGTGCCGCCATGATTATCAGTATTGTGATTGGGCTCTGGGTCAATCGCAGCGTGATGAACCCTATTAATGACATTCTCAGTAAACTTAAGCTGATCCATCAAGACTCAGATCTTACCGTCAAATTCACTACTTTTAATCACGATGAGCTAGGACAAATATCCACTAGCCTCACCCAAGTTATTGAACACTTGCGAGGCATTCTTCATTCGATTGCCGAAGCGGCAAATACCGTTAATAGTTCAGCAAATGAGTTAAGTAGCTTCACGCAGGCAACCAATAAACGTATGCAACAGCAGCAAGCCGAAACGGAGCAAACTGCAACGGCCATGAATGAGATGACGGCAACGGTCGCAGAAGTCGCCCAAAGCGCATCTGCGGCGGCAGATTCAGCCAAAGATGCCGATACCTATGCCGCCAATGGCAATAATATTGTAATGCAATCGATTAGCAGTATGTCGCAATTATCTGATCAAATTCAAAAAACGGCACAAGTCATTGGATTTCTGTCTAATGAGAGCCAAAATATCGGCCGCGTACTCGATGTGATAAAAAGCATTGCCGAGCAAACCAATCTATTGGCATTAAATGCCGCCATTGAAGCGGCCCGCGCGGGGGAACAAGGCCGCGGCTTTGCAGTCGTTGCGGATGAAGTGCGGACCCTTGCGCAGCGCACCCAAAAATCTACCCAAGAAATTGAGGCCATGATTGCCACACTACAACAAGGCGTTAAAGAAGCAGTTAACGCTATGGAAATAGGTATAAATCAAGTTGATGATGCTAATGATAAAGCTAATCAAGCAGGCCAAGCACTGAAAGAAATCGTCTCCTCAGTAGATAGCATCACAGAACTTAATACTCATATTGCGACCGCTGCCGAAGAACAAAGTAGCGTTGCCGAAAGCATTAATCGCAGTATTATTGCCATCAGCGATATTGCCGAACATTCCACCGCATCGGCGGCTGAATTAAGTGAATCTGTGGTTAATTTAACTAAACTCGCCAACAGCATGCGCAATCAAGTGAGTGCATTTAAACTCTAAGTCAAAAAACCACACTATGACTGCAATAAGCTTTGCTGTTGCAGTTAACCTCCCTTAAACCATCTGTAATATATTGAAATAATACGTTTATTCATCACCCCTATCTCGTACCCGCTTTGATAAAGCACTTCAAATGACCTTAATCACGCTTATCGGTAGCACGAATTGCGATCATCACTATTGATCCAAATCAAATAGATCTTTAAACTC
Organism: Shewanella sp. NKUCC06_TVS; assembly: GCF_019345515.1. Lineage (NCBI taxonomy): Bacteria > Pseudomonadati > Pseudomonadota > Gammaproteobacteria > Alteromonadales > Shewanellaceae > Shewanella > Shewanella sp. NKUCC06_TVS. The sequence goes on from NZ_JAHKQX010000002.1 coordinate 10,600, forward strand.
ATTTAACATTCATAATATTTGCACGTTAAGGATTTTCTATGTTGGACAGCCGTACAATCCAAGTTATCAAGAGCACTATCCCCTTACTCGAATCCGCAGGCCCTGCGCTGACGACCCATTTTTATGAACGTATGTTCAAACATAATCCTGAACTAAAAGATGTATTTAACTTGGCACACCAGCATTCTGGTGGCCAGCCTGTTGCCCTGTTCAACGCCGTCGCGGCTTATGCTAAAAATATTGAAAACTTAGCGGTGCTAAGTTCGACTGTCGAGCGCATTGCCCAAAAACATACAGGCTTTCTGATCAAGCCTGAGCAATATGCGATCGTCGGCAGCCACTTATTGGCCACCCTTAAAGAGTTAGGCGGCGATGCTGTAACAGAAGAAGTATTAGAAGCTTGGGCGCAGGCCTATGGATTTTTAGCAGATATCTTTATTCAACGAGAAGCTCAAATTTATCAGGCACATGCAGAACAAGATGGCGGTTGGTTGGGTGAGCGTCAGTTTATCATTAGCGCGAAAAAGACTGAGTCCACAGTCATTACCTCCTTCATATTGACGCCCGAAGATGGTAAACCAGTTAAAGATTTCATTCCCGGTCAGTACTTAAGTTTGAAGCTAAAACATCCCAATTTAGCATATGAAGAAATCCGCCAATATTCCCTATCCGATGCACCGAATGGCAACAGCTACCGCATCAGTGTGAAACGTGAATTAGGTGGCCAAGTATCTAATCTGCTACACGATACCATGCATATCGGTGACAAAATTGCAGTTATGCCGCCGGCGGGAGATTTTATCTTAGAAGTCGGGGCGGACATCCCCGTCGTGCTCATTTCGGCAGGAGTGGGTCAAACACCGATGAAAAGCATGTTGAATCAATTGATCAAGTTGCAACATCCAAGTGCTATTACTTGGCTACATGCCTGTGAGCAAGGTGATGTACATGGTTTCAAACAGGCTATTCACACCAAGCGCCAGCAACATCATAATCTGAAGAGCCATGTTTGGTATCGCAAGCCGAGTTCAACCGATGTGGTAGGTACAGATTATGATTTTGAAGGACAAATGGAATTAAGCAAAGTCGCAGATCAACTGCTTCCCCATGCACGTTACTATTTCTGCGGGCCTATTGGATTCATGTCAGCCATCAAGCAACAATTACTCGTTCTGGGTGTCTCAGCTGAAAACATGCACTATGAAGTATTCGGCCCCCACGCCGATCTCTAATCCCATGTCACGGGCTTGGGACACTTGACTCTCAAGTCCATTTTTATATTTAGAATACGCAGAATAATGGCTGATAAATTGAATTGCCCTATGTCTCTAAGCTACCGGTTTACAGCGGATGCAAGCCACTTCTGCGGCAGTCAGCATACGACTTTCGCCCGACGCCAGAGCTTCATCCAACACAATATCACCTATTGATAATCTATGTAGACCAACAACTGGGTTTCGAAAGCGGCCAAACATCCGCTTAATTTGATGGTACTTACCTTCCTTTAAAGTCACTTCAGCAACATGATCAGCAAGGATCACCAATTTAGCGGGCTGAGTCATTATATCTTCAAAGTTGAAATACATGCCTTCGGCAAATGCGGCGATATATTCTTCAGTTAAGGGATTAGCTAAGGTAACGCGATACACTTTATCGACCTTATGCGTCGGTGACATTAGTGCATCAGACCAGCGGCTGTCATTGGTCAGTAATAACAAACCCGAAGAATTTAAATCTAGTCTACCCGCGATATGTAACTCATCACGGGCTTCGCAATCGAGCAAATCCATCACGGTTTTATGCTGAGTATCTTTAGTCGCGCTCACCACGCCAATCGGCTTATGCAACATCAAATAAACTGGCGTGTTGGCCTGTAATATTTGCCCATCGAGTTGGATGTGAGAAAACTCATCCACTTGCCTATCCATGTCCTTCACTATCAATCCATCAACGCGTACTCGGCCCAAGAGTAACAGTTCACGTACCGCTTTACGGTGAGTGTGTAACTGGGTACAGAGATAACGATCGAGTCGGCCGCGCTTAGACTGCATAACACCACAAATGACGAAATATGAATGGGATAGCCATTCTAGCAGGATGCGAGTTCAGGTCATAGCGAGCCAATACTGTAAGCATCACAGAGCTTATTTAGAGCAAAATTAGATCAAACTAGGCAAAATTTGTTAAGCTAGGCGTTCAATTCATCTTATTGTGAGTGGTTACCGCATCAAAAACTTATCTGCAAGTCCCGTTATGATACGTTCGAACCTGCTATTTTTAGCCTTGTTTTTAGTGATACTCGCGAGCTCATTCTTCACTCAAGCGAGCGATGCAGTTAATCCCCCTGAAGTGCCTCAACCTTTCGCCATCCATGATAAACCGCTGATAGAGCGCTACGTCTTCGATGAACTCAAATCCCTCAGATACGATCAACAGGATCTTGAGCGGCGCCTCACCATAGATATCACAGATCGCGAACTGGCCGTTGCCGACAAGTCGATGAATTACGCCAATGTCACTGTCACTTACTTCTTTTATATGATCGCCGGCGTCGCCTCTTTAGTTGCCTTTATCGGCTGGCAATCCCTACGGGAAATCAAGACACATACCGCCAAACTGGCCGCTAATCAGCTGCAGAGTATTGCCGAACAATACGAAGAAAAGTTCAAATTACTCGAGCAAGAACTCAAGCATAAGAGTCGTACTATCACGGATAATAATCGTGAAATAGAAGTGATTAATGAAATTCATAATCTGTGGCTACGCGCCCAAAGTGCCCAGACTCCCGAACAAAAAATTGAAGTCTACGATGAAATCCTCACGATTCGACCTGGAGACTTGGAAGCGCTGACCTACAAGGCCGATGCCGCAATGGAAATGCGCGAATTTAATTGGGCACAAAGCCTATGTAATCGTGTTTTGGAAGTTGACCCAACTAACGCCCATGCTTTTTATCAAAGAGCCTGCGCCTTTGCGTGTTTAGGTGTTGAAGATAGAGCAATTTCTGATTTGGAACGCGCCATCCATAACAGCGCATCCTTCAAAGAGCTAGCGTTGGATGAAGCTGATTTCTCACAACTTAAAGGGCATCCTCGTTTCGAAACCTTATTGGCCTATCACGAACCTGATAAGCCCTAAGCTCCGAGGTTTAAGCCCAGAACGAATGCTTAATATATAGCGTTAGCTTTCAGTGACGTTTTATCCCACAGATAAAACGCCTCAAGCAAACAACTTAAGTGCACTACTAGGCTATCGCCGCAACTTTAATTACCGCAATTTTATATGCACAGCGGCGAGCACCTTCGATGATATGCTCTTCGCGGCTCACCACGCCAATATCAGCGAATAACTGCTGGAAAAGTTGCAACTCAGAGCGGCAAAAGTTCAAACACTTAGTCGCTGCAGCGCAGATTGGACAATGATTTTCGAGTAAAAAATACACGCCATCGATGTGTTCCATGGTCGCCATATAACCTTCGTTCGAGCGTAATTTCGCAAGTATGGCCAAACGTGTCGGAATATCAGTAGCACCTTCCATTGCCGCACGATATTGGACTAACGCACTTTGCTCCCTGTGACCGATAAGCTTATCCAAGCCTTGGTCGCCAAAGATCATTTTTACCGAGTCAATCAGCTGTACCGTCAATTCCTCATGGCGATCGGCAAAGTGAGTACGGCTTTGTTCAGTCAATCCCCAGTAACGTGTTGGGCGACCGCGGCCTTCAACTCGATCCTCAATATCCACATCGCCCATATCTTCCAAAGCTTGCAGATGTTGACGCACCCCCATAGTCGTTAACGCCAATTCCTCCGCTAAGGTTTTAGCAGTAAGCGGGCCATGCAACTTGAGTAATTGAATAATCTTATCAGTAGTTTTCATTGAGTCTCCCCGATTTCAGCCGAAGCATTATCTCCCAATCTCTGCTGCTTTAACAGATTAAATAAACTTTTTTATTTACTTTATCCTTTACAATATTAAATAAAGCAATTACCTTACAAATAATTTATAAACAAATAGGTTTACTTAATGAAATTACTCATCATCAGCACCAGCCAAAGACCCGATTCACAAAGTGCTAAAGTCGGTCGTTATATCGCGGAAAGCAGTTTCTCATCTCCCCACAACATGGGTTACGACACGATACATCACTTAGAACTATGCCTGTTTAATCTGCCATTTTGGGACGGAGAAGAAGACAACAAAGGTGAACACTGGCCCGAAATAGAGCACAGAGTCGATGAAGCCGATGCGCTAGTGCTGATCACCCCAGAATGGGGCGGCATGGCATCACCATTACTGAAGAACTTTTTGTTGATGTGTACTCGCGAAGAAACCGCCCATAAACCCGCCTTATTAGTCTCAATATCGGATGGTATTAGCGGTACTTACCCTATCGTTGAAGTGAAGATGAATGCCCTTAAAAACAATAAATTAGTGCCCATACCCGATCACTTAATCATCCGCAATGTCAGCCATGTACTCAATGCCATCCCTGAGAGTGCCCGCGATATCGCGCTTAGGGAAAGAGTGCAATACAGCTTATATATGCTGCATCAATACGCCCAAGCATTAGCCCCCATTCGTGAACAACATGCCAATCAAGCGTACCCAAAGCAGCAGGAATACTGTTACGGTATGTAAGCGGCTTGAGATTTTAACCACCAGCAACAGACTAAAATCATTACAAGGAACGCATTATGATTCATTTAGAGCATATCAATTTAGTGGTAGACGACATCCCCGCAGCACTGCGCTTTTATCAAGCGGCTTTCCCCCATTGGCGTGTTCGCGGTGGCGATAAAGGCACTTGGTACGGCAAACCCCGTAATTGGATTCATTTTGGCGATGATTATCAATACATTGCTTTTAGTGACAATGGTGAAGGTGAAAACCGCGATTTGGCTGGTCATCAAATTGGACTGGCGCATTTTGCCTTTGTGACCGACAACTTAGATGCTGTGATAGCAAGACTGACCCAGGCAGGTTTCCCTATTGCCAAAGATGGCATGGAAGATCCCTATCGACGCAATATTTACTTCTTCGATGCCCATAGTTTTGAAGTGGAATTTGTGGAGTATTTAACTGATATTCCAACGGAACGAAATCGCTATTAGTGCCATTTGCTATTAGCGTAAATCGGTTATTAGCGAGAAGTTGCCAGCAGCTGCTAACCGCGCGAATTGGACAGAGTATTAGTTGCTAGGTGCTAGACACTATTCGCTTCGCTCGGATTGTTGCTGCGCCACTATGGCCGAATCCTTATGGGCATAAAAGTGGAGTCGAAACTGAGTATCTTCGGTCAGTAGCTCCACTTTATGCCAATATTCAGGATGTGAAATGGCGGTTTCACCTGCGCGAATAATAATTTCTTTATCTAACTCGCCCCTGCTACCCGTAAAGCCGTAAAACTTTAAGCTACCCGTTAACACTTGGATTTGCCCATATACGCCAGCCTTAGTATTGTGCATATGAAGCAACATTTTAGGGACGTTGTCATGGTTGAAAACCGGCGTTGATTTGTAATTTACAAAATCTTTGGGGACTAAGGCCATGATGTTTGCACTCCTTGTGTCAAATCACGAAAATCGAACAATGCTTACGGCAAGACTAATATAGCCGTTGCCGTATTTCTGTCCAACTCATATCTTGACCTGTATTAACGAGCGGGTTTGAACGTCGAATTTGAAAACACCAAAGTGCTCATTCATGCTTGCAATAGCAAGGTTAGTTACTTTCATCACTGTAATCGCTACACTAGCCCGCATTAAGTGCCACCTCAATTAGATGACATGATGCCAACGCCCTATTCATATTCCACAACGTATATTTTAGATAAAGCCCACTTCGATGAATGCTATACGCAATCAGTGGTACCAGATCCCACGCTCAAACCTTACTACAAAGCCATTGGATTAACCCTGATAGGTATCGCGCTTATTTTCACCGATATTAGCCTTTATTTAGCTTACTTTTTTGTTGGGTTAGGTGTTATCGAAGCGCTCAATGTGAAGTATCACAAAGCATGGTGGTTGATGCGTCAGATGATGAGTAAAGCGGCCAGCAATGAGGTCACACTCACCATTGATGAGCAAGGGATTCACACTCAATCTATGTCTGTGACCAGCCAAATTTTATGGACCGACATTTACCGAATTAAAGAAACTGAAAAAGGCTTCTTGATCACCCACAAGGCAGGCACGAGTTATGTTTCCCTTCGTAGCTTAGATGAAGCAGCTGTGGCCTATATTAAAACTAAAATCTAGTACAGCTAACACCCATAAAAAAGGCTGATCTTCATCAGCCTTTTTTACAGCTCTGCATTGCCGAATTGTTATTTTTTCAATTCACCCACCGGTAAAATCGCACGGCCATACTCATTATTAAGCACCTGCGCCATCGCAAAATAAATCGCACTTGCGCCGCAAAGTATCCCTTCAAAGCCCGCAATAGTGCCAATCAAGGCGCTACCCGTAAAATCACGCGCCGCCAGCAGAAAAAATAAGATAGTCAAAGAAGCAAACACAAACTGTTTGGCTCTTGGATAACGCAAAGAACCCACAAACATAAATGCCGTGAATATGCCCCAAAGCGTTAAATACCAGCCCATAAAATACGTTGGACTCGCCGCAATGCCAGCATTAGGCATTAAAATGAGGCCCACTAGCGTTAACCAAAACAAACCGTATGAGGTAAATGCCGTCGTACCGAAAGTATCGCCGCGCATGAAACACATAATCCCCACAATCACTTGACCAATGCCACCGTAAAAAATCCCCATGGCTAAGATCATAGAATCAATAGGGAAATATCCCGCATTATGAATGTTTAACAAAATTGTTGTCATACCAAAGCCCATTAAACCTAATGGCGCTGGATTAGCCAGTTTTGTAGACACAGAGTTCCCCTAGAGAAAAATCAACAATTCAATAAAAATCAATAGCATTTGCCATTAATCTTATGCACGCGCACCTGCGAGAGCGGCGCATTCTAGAGGATAGCTATAATCTTAGCAATGTAATCATCAAAAACAAACGAACACATAAAAATAAACAATAAAAACATAAAGTTAAAATAATAAACTGTAAAATAAAATTTAAACTAAAAAACACATAAAAATTAATTCTTTTTAATTCAATATTCTAGAAAAAAACGGCCTACAACATGCGTCATATCTCATTTTATATGACTTCTTATAACTACCGCATAATTCAGTTAACAGCGGCGATTAAACCTTCATTAAAAATCGACCATAAACAGTGATAATAATGCACTTTATCGCAAATAAGTCCTTAAAGTGATGTAAGTAGCACTTTTGAAAGAAATCCAAGTTCTACTGTACACACAATTAAGCGCATAAGTTAAGCACATAAGTTTATGTGCAGAGTTTCATCAATTAATTTCAAACACAAGTTCAGAAGAGCCAACTTAGCACGCATGAGTTCAGAGTGGGGGGGGGTGAACCTAACTCAAGCAGCAAAAGATGCTGAGAATGAATCAAACTAGAGCAAATAAAGTACACTCAGCCAGCCCATTTACTTGAAGCGAATCAAGGGAAAACAAGGTAAAAAACCTTAATCAAGAAAGGTGAAAATTATTTATATCTAAAACAGAATAGCAGTGATAAATTGCTGATGTTGGCACAGTGGTATTAAGAGAATGCTTCTTAATCTGTGGTTGGCAATACATAACTAAAGGAAATAAAATGAATAAGTTATCAGCTGTTTTTACTCTATTGGCATTAGTAAGTTTCACTTCCTTTGCTGACGACTCCTCTTTACCGCCTGCACCAGCAGCCGATCTCGCTCAGCTGAAAGAAGTGTGCCAGCAGATGGCCTCTGAAGATCAAGTCGAAAATGCTGAGCTAAAACAATATGTGCTTGATTGTGTAAACGATCAATTGACAGAAATGGGCTACAAGTCAGTTACTGAGGTCAATTAATCTTCATTCTAATCTCTGTGTTATTACCGCAAAGTAGGTTATTCGGCTTCAGTCTGTGCCATTCACACTTGCGAATGGCATTATTATTTCCAAGCAACACAGCTTTTACATCATAATTAACATCATTTCAGTTACACTCGAAACTTATAAAACACAAAATTTAACATCCACAATTAACCGTACGAAAGCTGCCAAGATAAGCTTTTAGCATGACTATCAACATATTGTGCAATCCATAAATTTATTATTTAATTGATAGCTGTATCATTTTGCATCTGCGTGAATGAAACCACTGTTGAATTGAGCATAAAATGCTAATCTGTTTTCCTGTATTGTTAACCTCAGCCCTTAATCGTTAAATCATGTATCGTATTCTTTTTGTCCTCATTACAAGTTTAAGTATTTTGCCTGCAATCGGAATGGCGAAAGAAGCCTGTGCACCAGAAAATCAATGTATTGAGATGAACAACTGGGATCTAGGCATCGCCATAGGCTGGGGACAAAAAAGCAATCCACTCAGGGATTTTGACGATATTCCATTGTTCTTTATTCCAACTGTGGCCTATTACGGCGAACACTGGTTCTTCGACAATGGTAATTTAGGTTATACCTTAGCCGAGCAAGAAAGCTTTACAATTAACTTAGTAACAAGTTATAGCTTAGATAGGGCCTACTTCTATCAATGGGACCCATCGAATATCTTTTTGAATCGTGGCACTCAAGTTGAAGCCAAAGCCATAAATAGTATGGCTTTGTCGACTGAGCCAGAGCCTGAGTTTAATTCCTTAGAGACTCGGAACTTCACCTTACTTGGCGGTGCCGAAGCATTCATCTATACGCGGCTCGGTATTATTAGATTGGCGTACACTCATGATATGTTTAATGTTCATCAAGGTTCAGAAGCACAAATAAAATGGACCTATGGCTGGGATTACGATCGTTTCATTTTTGAGTTTGCGTTGGTATTTGATTGGAAAAGCCAAGCCGTAGTGGATTATTATTACAGCGTTAGACCCAGTGAAAACGCCTATTGGAGCGAAAGATATCAAGCAAAATCAGGTTGGGATAAAGGTGCGGAAATGACGGCCCGTTACATATTAACTGACAATTGGGATCTACTGTTGGCAGTTCGTTACACTCTAATTGCCGATGAGATTGCCGCCAGTCCCTTGTTAGACCAAGACTATAGCAGCACCTACTTTATCGGCGCAGCCTATAGGTTCTAACGTTAGTGACACAGCCTCAGTTAAGCTTGCTTTGCTTTATAGGTCTAAGCCTCGGCTTGATGGGCCAAAGTTCAGCACAAGCCAAAACTCGCGACTCGGCACTCAAACTCACACCCGAAATTTGCATCACAAGTTCAGAAACTGAGGCCTGTGACGTCTATATAGAACTACAGTGGGAACTCGCTAAAGATGAGCTTATCTGTATCTTGTCCGACAACGCTGCCTACCCCAAATGGTGCAGTGATTCAGTTTCAACCCATACGTTAAGCATGAAAATCCACACTATGACGGATATTCAATTTGTCATGGTAAGTAAAGACAGTAACCAAACTTTGGCAGGTGCCAAACTTAAAATCACTTCTGCATCACAACCTCAGGTTCGCAGACGTTACCGCAACCCTTGGAGTTTATTTTAATGACAAGCCCACAATCGAACCACAGAGTATTATTGGTTGAAGACGACGTTCGCCTAGCAAACTTGATTGTAGATTACCTAAAATCCCATGGTATGCATGTTGAAGTTGAACGCCGTGGCGATACAGTGCTAACACGATTAATCAATTACAAGCCAGATATCATACTGTTAGACATTATGTTACCGGGCATGGATGGCCTCACTCTGTGTGAGAAACTGCCCGATTATTTCGCAGGTCCAATCCTATTGATGAGCGCACTTGGTTCAAGTGAAGATCAAATCAAAGGACTAGAACTCGGTGCCGATGACTATGTAGTCAAGCCCGTCGATCCTGCTCTGTTAGTTGCGCGGATCAACAACTTACTTCGCCGTCAGAATCAGCCACCACAGGCAGAATCACACTGTCTAACCTTCGGTAAATTGAGTATCGACCCGCATACCCATGCGATTCGTCTTAATGAAACTGAAATTGATCTCACCAGCCATGAATTCGAATTGCTGTGGTTACTGGCCTCGCAAGCGGGCCAAGTGCTCAGCCGTCAGTATATTTATCAGTTGTTACTCAATATTGATTTCGATGGTAAAGATCGAAAAATTGACGTGCGGATCTCTAGATTACGTAAAAAACTCAACGATAATATTGAGACACCTTTCAGAATTAAAACCGTTTGGGGACAAGGTTATCTCTTTGCTCCTGAAGCTTGGAATAACTAAGCACAAATACAGTGAAACGTCTCTTTATCAGTTTATATCTGCTACTCAGTCTCAGCGTGCTTGGGATTGGCTGGACACTCGACAGCCTGTGGCAGAAGAATGTTGATGACAATAATGCCCTCGATGCGCCGTTAGTGGCATTGGCGCAATTATTAGCGGAATTACCTCCCGATGCCCGCCAACGGTATCTGGAGGCGATCCCAGCGAACCCTGTGATGCCACTGCAATTACTCAATGCAGATCAAGTCGCGCTGGCAGATAATCAAGCGTTAAGCACAAGCAAGGTGTTCACCACCACGGCCAATGATGATAGCCTGCTGCAATTTATTCGAGTAGACGATCAAGTCTTAATGGCAGGGCCGCTGGACATAGATCCCAGAGCCAACCTTCGCAGCCTGTTCACCCTGTTCTTTTATTTATCGCTCGCCCTCGTTGCGCTAATTTGGGTCGGCCCGCTTTCACGGGATTTGAGCATACTGCGTAAGGCCACCAAAGAATTTGGCGAAGCCAAATGGGACACGCGGATTACCCTGTCAAATCGCTCCCAAGTTAAGCCCTTAGCCAATACGTTTAACGAAATGGCGCGACATATCAGCGCCTTGATTGAGAACCAGAAACACCTATCTAATGCGGTATCCCATGAGATCCGCACGCCACTGGCGAGGCTCAAATTTGCTCTTGCACTTATGCCTATGTATTGTCAGCCAGATTCGGACGAACAGAAGCGACAAGACTTTCTCGACGAAATGCAGCTCGACATCAAAGAAATGGAAGACTTACTTCAGGAACTGCTAACCTATGCCAGCTTAGAGTCACAGCGAGAAGGTATCCAGTTGGATGAGTACGATTTAATTAATCTCATCAATCAAAGTATTAAGCGCCTAGAAACCTTAAGTCCAACGCCTATAACGCTCAAAGCCGAAGTCGAAAAACTGCCCTTATTCGGAGAACCCGCATTAATCGAACGGGCGCTACAGAATTTACTGACCAATGCACAACGCTTTGCCCGCACTGAAATCATCATTGAGGTTAAGCAGACCCAGCACAGGGTCAATTTAAGTGTGAGTAACGACGGCGAACCTATCCCTGCAGTGGATTTACCCAAAGTGTTCGAGCCTTTTTATCGCAGCCAATCGGTACAGAATGGCAATAAAGGACATGGTTTAGGCCTTGCGATCATCAAACGGATTATGCAACGACATCAAGGGAATGTGAGTGTTACCAGTGATACACAACATACTCGATTTAGTTTAATCTGGCCGAAAAAACGTAAGCTGTAATAGGAATCGAGATGAGACTATTACAAGTCAGTCATGAATCCCACTCGCGAATATAAAAACGAGTTAAACAAGTCAATTCAACCTATTAGTCTAGCTCGAAGCCACCAAAATCCAGATCGGCTTCAGGCTCAGGCTCAAAATTCAACTGTGGGTTTAACGCTGCTCTTTCTTGCTCTATTTGTGCTTGCCTTGCTTTCATCATCGCTAACTGGCGACGACGTTTACGTTGAGTACACAGGCGAATGACATCATACTTTTGCGCATCTGAAAACGTTAACCAATTGAATCTTTCGTCACGGCTTCGCAGGCAACCATTACAGTAACCGCGCGCATCGGTAACACACACACCGACACAAGGACTCGGGATATCAAAAAAAGCTAACTGTTCCATAACCCGCCGCTATTCCTATCTAAAAATAAACCATACTCAAAACGATCCGTGCTAAAAAACAAAGCGTGTGGATTGCATTCAAAGCGATTCAAATACAACACACTTATCTAAAGTACTTGCAGAAACAACCTTAATCAAGGCACATTGAACAGAGTTTGTACAACTTGGAGCACTATCATGGGATACCGTCACTTTGCCAGTCTGCTCGTCGCTGTTGCCTTATTAAGCGCTTGCAGCAGTAAACCGAAAAACGATTATGATCTCAATTACGACTTCACCGCACTACGCAGCTTTACCCAGTTAACACCACAGCCGACGGATGACCCGTTAAGCGCCCAGCGTATTCAAGTAGAAATTAACAACCAATTGACTCAAAAAGGGTTTGTAGAAAATACAGCGTCGCCCGACTTTAACGTCGCCTACGCCTTACTCACCCAAGATAAGCCCAAAGATTCAGGGCTATCCATTGGATTAGGCACAGGCACATTCGGAAATTCGGGCGGGATTGGAATAGGCACCAGTGTTGGCGTGCCGCTGGGGAGTGATACCGCTAAAATTCAAACCATTCAGATAGATATTGTCGATCCTAAGACCAAAGCTCTTATTTGGCGTGGCAGCGACAGCTATGATTTCGATGCAGGCGGTAACGAGAAAGCCCAAGATACCGCCAAAGCCGTCAACCGAATTTTGGCGCAATTCCCACCGAAAAAATGATCACGTTTTAAAGGGTAAAAATGGGCGTATCTCGCCCATTTTCACCCATCAAATATTCATATCGCTCAATATGCTTAAAGTAAAAATCTAGGACTCAGGAAAAAAGCCCTGACGAAAGGTAACGATCGCCCCTATCACAGACAATCGCCACGACCACAGAACCCGGATATTGTTTAGCAATCTCCAGCGCAGCAAACACGGCACCGCCCGAACTGACTCCTGCACAAATCCCTTCCTCTCGCGCTAAAGTTCTCGCCATGGCTTTTGCATCTTGCTCTTCAATATCCATAACTAAATCAACCCAAGAAGCATCAAAAATCCCAGGCAAATATGCCTGCGGCCAACGCCGAATCCCTGGAATAGCACTGCCATCGGCGGGTTGAAGGCCGACGATAGTGATGTCGGGATTACAACTTTTAAGGTATTTTGACACACCCATTATGGTACCTGTCGTCCCCATACTTGACACAAAGTGGGTAATTTTGCCTAGACTCTGTTGCCAGATCTCAGGGCCTGTCGTGAGGAAATGGGCATTAGCATTATCTTGGTTATTAAATTGATCCAGCACCTTACCTTTGCCTTCGCTTTGTAACTGCAGCGCCAAATCCCGCGCAGTCTCCATGTTATCCACTAGCATGAGCTCTGCGCCATAGGCTTGCATCGCATCCTTACGCTCCTGAGTCGAATTATTCGGCATAATCAGGATCATCTTGTATCTTTTGATTGCCGCCGCCATCGCCAGCGCAATCCCAGTATTACCACTCGTTGCCTCAATAAGCGTATCACCAGGGCTTATTTCTTGGCGAAGTTCGGCCTGAATAATCATATTGAGTGCAGGACGATCTTTTACTGAACCCGCGGGGTTATTGCCTTCCAATTTTAATAGTACAGTGGAAGTACCACAGTTAAGCCGCTGCAAGCGAACCAGCGGAGTTTGCCCGATGCAGGCTTCAATTGTCGGGAAGTCAGACACTAGGATTATCCTTTACTTGATAAAAACAACTAAGCGATAGCCTATTCTAAGTCGGTTACCACTGACAAACACGGTGAATACTGCTTATAACATAAAATAAATCGCTCATAGTTATTCAAAAAAGTTCTATTCAACTGGCTTTTTATAAACAATTAATTCTATTACTCTAGGTGCCATAACGCTGACAAAATTGCCAGATTAAGGAGTTAAAAATGTCCGTAAAATTGATAAAGGCCCTGCTAGGAACCCTCATTCTGGGAACCTCACTCAATGTGACTGCCGCAGATCAAACCCTGCTTAATTCCTCTTATGATATCGCACGGGAATTATTCAATGCCTACAACCCCGTTTTTGCCAAACATTGGGAAGAGAAAACAGGTAAAACCGTCGAAATTAAACAATCCCATGCAGGATCATCTGCACAGGCACGCTCTATTCTGCAGGGATTACCCGCAGATGTGGTGACCTTTAACCAAGTAACAGACGTTCAGGTCCTCCATGACCGCGGTAAATTGATCCCAGAAAATTGGCAACAATTACTCCCTAACGCCAGTTCACCTTACTATTCCACCATCGCATTTTTGGTACGCAAAGGTAACCCAAAGCAGATCAGCGACTGGGGCGATTTAGCGAGAGATGACGTTAAACTGATCTTTCCTAACCCAAAAACCTCTGGTAATGCTCGCTACACTTATTTAGCCGCATTAGGTTATGCTCAGAAAAACTATGGTAAGGATAATCAGGCTAAACTGGATCAATTCCTGAAAAAATTCCTCGGTAATGTCGCAGTATTTGATACTGGCGGCCGCGGTGCGACCACCTCCTTTGTTGAACGTGGGATCGGTGATGTATTAATTACCTTTGAATCGGAAGTGAACAATATCCGCCAGCAGTATGGTACGGACGATTACCAAGTGGTTGTACCAAAAACCTCGATTCTGGCAGAGTTCCCCGTCGCTGTGGTTGAGAAAAATGCTAAGCGTAACGGTACACAGGAACTCGCAACTGAGTATTTGAATTATCTCTACAGCGAAGAAGCGCAACGTCTACTGGCAGGATTCAGCTATCGTGTACACAACGAAAAGGTAAAAGCTGAGTTTGCTAAGCAGTTCCCTACCGTTGACCTGCTGACTGTTGAGCAAATCATCGGTGGTTGGGATAATGCCATGAAAACGCAGTTTGCTAACGGTGCAAAACTCGATGAGCTATTAAAGCGCTGATATCGTCCTTAATGTAGTAAGATATCAACATTGAACCCGAGCAAAGTCTCGGGTTTATCGCTAATTGGCATTTATCAATCAGTGTTAGCCATAAAGATTGCATCCAACAAATGGCTTGAGCCAACAACGAGCGAACCGTATAAATAGTATTGGTTTAACGCAATTAACCTGATCGGGTGATTATTCTGTGATTTTTAATAACGGGCGTTTACGCCATAAGCGGGTTCTTCCCGGTTTTACCATCAGCTTAGGTGTGTCACTACTATTTGTCAGCCTAATCCTATTATTGCCGACCACAGGCCTAATCATGCAGACCAGTTCAATGAGCTGGTCCGAATACTGGGGCGTGATTGCCGATCCCAGAGTGGTTGCCAGTTACCGAGTCACCATACTATCGGCGCTCGCGGCATCATTATTTAACTGCCTTTTCGGATTATTACTCGCATGGGTACTCGTGCGTTATGAATTTCCCGGCAAACGCATTTTAGATGCATTGGTAGATTTACCCTTTGCCTTGCCGACCGCCGTTGCCGGTATCACCTTAGCCACCCTTTATGCGGAAAACGGCCAAATCGGTAGTCTATTAGCTGAATGGGGCATAAAAGTCGCCTACACCCCGCTAGGCATAGTGGTCGCGATGATTTTCACCAGTATTCCCTTTGTGGTTCGTACGGTACAACCCGTTCTCGAAGAGTTATCCCACGAGGAAGAAGAAGCGGGAATGACGCTTGGCGCCTCGGATCGTTCGGTATTTTGGCGGGTTATTTTGCCCTCTCTTTGGCCAGCATTAATGATTGGAACGGCACTGTCTTTTACCCGCAGTCTGGGTGAGTTTGGTGCCGTGATCTTTATCGCTGGCAATATGCCTTATATCAGTGAAATCACTTCGTTAATGATCTTTGTGCGCCTGCAGGAGTTTGATTTTGCAGGTGCCAGCGCCATTGCCTCAGTGGTTCTGATGACCTCGTTACTGCTATTACTGCTGATAAACCTGTGGCAGGCGCGTTATCTGCGCCGCATTCATGGACGATAAGGAGCAAATATGAACTCATTTAAACCCTTAAGAGTCGGTGAAGCGCCCCTGATCAAATGGAGCCTTATTACCCTCGCCGTGCTCTTAGGCTTGCTATTGTTGCTATTGCCGTTGGTGAGTATTTTTCAGCAGGCGTTTGTCGGAGGTTGGGAGCGTTATATTGGACACTTAACTCAACCGGATTCGCTGCATGCGATTGGCTTAACACTGATGGTGGCAGCACTCACAGTACCGATCAATTTAGTGTTCGGAATCATGCTGGCCTGGAGCGTGACTCGCTTTGAATTCCCCGGTCGCAAGTTACTGATCACGCTGATTGATATTCCATTTGCTGTCTCCCCTGTCGTCGCAGGTTTGCTCTATTTGCTACTCTATGGCAACAGTGGTTGGCTGGGCGAATGGCTATATGAGCACGATCTGCAGATCATGTTTGCTTGGCCGGGAATACTATTAGTGACCATTTTTGTCACTTGCCCCTTTGTAGCCAGAGAACTGATCCCATTGATGCAACAACAGGGCGCATCGGAAGAAGAAGCCGCAGTGATCCTTGGAGCGTCATGGTGGCAACTCTTTCGCCGCGTGACCCTACCCAACATCAAATGGGCACTGATTTATGGTGTGATCCTCACCAATGCCAGAGCCGTAGGAGAATTTGGTGCCGTTGCTGTCGTGTCTGGCAACATTCGCGGCGAAACCAATACCTTACCTTTACATGTGCAATTATTGTACGAAGATTATCAGGCCGAAGCCGCCTTCGCGAGCGCATCATTACTGGCCCTGATCGCCCTATTTACCCTAATGTTAAAAGCCGTAGTGGAATGGCGGCAACAACGCAGTTTAACCGCCAATGACAATAAAGAGCAGAGCCAACTATGAGTATTCGTCTTACTAATATTTCCAAGAAATTTGGCCAATTTCAGGCGCTTTCCCCACTTAATCTCGATATTCAAGAAGGGGAAATGATTGGTCTGCTGGGACCATCAGGTTCAGGCAAAACCACACTGCTGCGGATTATTGCCGGTCTTGAAGGAGCCGATAGCGGCCAAATTCAATTCGGCAACAGAGATGTCACCCAAGTGCATGTGCGTGAAAGACGCGTGGGTTTTGTGTTTCAAAACTACGCGCTGTTTCGCCATATGACGGTCGCCGATAACGTCGCTTTTGGACTCGAAGTGATGCCGAAAAAACAAAGGCCTTCGGCGGCAGAAATTCATAAGCGAGTGACACAACTGCTAGAAACAGTACAACTAGGCCATCTCGCACAGCGCTATCCTGAACAACTCTCGGGTGGACAAAAACAGCGCATTGCATTGGCCCGCGCACTCGCGACCCAACCAGAAGTCTTGCTACTGGATGAACCCTTTGGCGCCTTGGATGCTAAAGTGCGTAAAGAACTACGCCGCTGGCTACGCAGCCTGCATGATGAATTGAAATTCACCAGCGTGTTTGTGACCCACGATCAGGATGAGGCGCTTGAGCTCTCAGATAGAGTGGTAGTGATGAGCAATGGTCATATAGAGCAGATTAATACACCTGCTGAGCTATACTCACACCCCAATAGTCGCTTTGTGTTTGATTTTCTTGGTAACGTCAATGTCTTTGAAGCCAGTTGGCAACAAAAACGTTGGGAAAATGGTCAAGCATTTTTAACACCTCCAGAACAGCAAACACTGCAGCAAGATGGTGTTCTCTATGTACGCAGTCACGAATTAGCGCTGTCAAATAAGCCTAATAGTCAGGCCAATTTGCCGTTCAATATTGTCGCCATGACCCCCATTGGCGCCGAAGTTAGACTGGAATTGGCCCCACACGGCTGGCATAGCGAAGAGCTGTGGGAAGCCAAATTCACCCACCATAATCTGCAGGAACTCGGGTTGCAAAAAGGCAGTGTGGTTTACGCCACCCCAAGAACAGCTTACTTCTTTGGTGCGCAGGGTGAGAGTTCACCGACGCGTCTAAGTTGGCCATTCCTGACTCCGGGCAGTCTCGCCTTTGATATCTAATGTCATCATGAAAGGAATAAGCAGCATTAGCGGTACCACAGGGAGTGGATACCGCTAAGATTCAAACCATTTAAAGAGATATTGTCACGCCAACACTAAAGCACTCATTAGGCATTGCCGCGACAGCTTTTGGTGATAGCGACAGCTTTGATTTTTGATGCAAGCGGTAACGAGAAAGCCCAAGATACCGCCAAAAACGTCAGCTAGATCTTGGTGCTGTCCCCTCCGAAGAAGTGATTAATCATGGATGGCATATACAGCCCATCCATGTTGAATCAATAGAGCTGATAAGCAGATTTACATCTAACAATCAATATATTAGATGTTTATAACAAATAATTATTGCAGAAGTACTCATAAAATCAGCGGGTAAACGAATTAACTAACCGAGGTTAATAATTCCAATTTCAGCCTATACATTTCATCAACTGACACCACTTTCACGCTGCTTATTTCAATAGAACCTTCTTTCGCCCATAAAAATGGATAAAAGCTCAGGCATTTATCTGTAGCTATCTGTGAATAGGTTTTTTGAAAGCGATCTTTACCTAAACTCGCATAAAACTCATTGATTCTCTTTGTAGCTGACCATTGAAAAAAATCTGTGAACCCGATTTCTAACCCTTCCCAATGAATTGAGTCTGGCGACCAATAGTATATATTCCCAACATCTGCACCTAAACCGCCGCCGTTGATAGCAAAAAATCCACCAACTACGTCATTCGCCACTAAAAGATAATGTGCACTTCTATTCCAATCAGTAAGCTTTCTAGACAATCTTTCATGTCCAGAGCCGAAAAATCGAATCCATCCATTGTCGATCAAAATCCCACCGGTTTCGTAGGCAATAGCCCCTAATACCGAACGAGTCGATACCTGAAGGGATTCAAGTACTTCAACCCGATCCTTTGAAGGCGGCAGTATCTCTACACAATGCTCAGCACCAGCAACCATTTCATTGACTACTTTTATGCCAGAGTCTTCGATATCAATCAGTTCATATATACTTTTCAATCTCTTATCCTTATACCACTAATATCCAGCAAAACGACTCATCATTCATAACAGTACCTTGGGAATCTCGAAAATAACTAAGCCAATATAGCGTTTAAAAATGCTAGTTAGCGCCCATGGAACCAAGCAAAAATCTTACTCATGGGCATTCACGGTTCGGCCTGCAGCCCATTGTCGTAGCGCATTGATTTTATCGCTCATGACCACAGATAAAGGCCGTGTCTTACTAAGTTCTTCAAGTAATAGCACTTGGTCGACACTGCGCTCGACACTTCTTGCGGTATACATGGCAGCAATAACTGCTTGTTCGATTTCGGCGCCGGAAAATCCTTGGCTACGCGCCGATAACTGGGCGAGATCTAAGCTCGCTACATCGATTCCACGGCGCTTACAGTGGATTAAGAAGATGGCTTTGCGTATAGCTTCGTCGGGTAAATCGACAAAAAAGATTTCATCCATTCTGCCCTTTCGCATCAACTCTGGCGGCAGAGCTTGAATATCATTAGCGGTAGCCACCACAAACACTTCAGATTTACGCTCCGCCATCCATGTGAGTAAGGTGCCGAGTATCCGCGTCGATGTGCCCTCATCACTGCGACTCCCGCTTAAGCCTTTTTCAATTTCATCTATCCAAAGCACACAGGGCGACATCATGTCAGCCAGATCCAGTGCATTACGCAGGTTCTTCTCGGTTTCGCCTATGTATTTGTTATATAAGGCTGCCATATCGAGCCTAAGCAAAGGTCGTTGCCAAACGCCCGCAACCGCCTTAGCCGCGAGGCTCTTACCACTGCCCTGAACGCCCAGCAGTAAAATCCCCTTGGGCGCATCGAGCGCTTTGACGTGCTGAACTGGAGTCGGCTGGCCGCCTTGGTCAATGGCGCTAACAGCCACTATGGGCGAGCGCTGCTTGAGCCATTTTTTAAGGTTATGTAGTCCTGCGACCTGTGAAAAATCACTGGTGTCGTATTCAAATTGCAGCACACCATTTAAGTCGAGTAACTGAAACTTGGCTTTATTGATGGCGTCGATATCTGACAAGGTAATAGCACCGTCATTGACTATGGCTTTGCGTACGAGACGACGGGCATCGTCTAAAGTCACGCCCCGCAGATTATCGGCTAATTTGACCACAGCATCATCATCGACCTGTAGCGGCGTACCTTGGTGACGAATTTTATCAACTTCAAGATAAATCAGATTTTGCAATTGCACAGTACTTGGTAAAGTTAAGTGAAAATAAGCACAATAACGTTTGATTTCAGGCGGGATTTCAAAGGCATGGCTCACCAGCACTAATGTGTGTTGCAGCGTCTCATACTCAAGGGCTATCTCTTTGAGTAAGCGTACGTTCTTTGGCGCGTCAACCACAAAGGGATGGAAGTCGCACAGCACATAAATTCCCTGCTGCGAGGTTGATTTAATTTGCCCGAGCAGATCTGTGGGTTCGCTATTAAACTTTTGCGCCGCCAAGGGCTTATCGACCCGTGCTAGGCCTTGGGTGATGCTCCATGTAAACACAGGTTGATAGAGCACACTGGCGACCCGCTTAAGCAGCTCAACCACGCGATATTCTTCATAGGTTTCAATCACTACAATTGGCGTATTGGAGCGCAGCACTGAGGTTAAATCGTGAATATCTTGCATGCTTTCAAATTCCTTTTTATTCACCCAAAAATGTGTCACAAAAAAGTCCAGCGAACTGGACTTGATACAACAGACAAAAGTTAACCGATTAAGGGTTAATGTCCATCAAAAAACAAGTAATTCAACCAACCTTGCATCCTCAGCAATACTTTACGCATCACAGCGACATGATGGAAATGTTCAGTATAAATTGCAACCTGCCCAGAAACACCCGCAGGAAATTGCGTACGGATAGCATCATCTTCGATATCAATCAGCACAATAACGCGACCATTTTGAAATAAACGAGCCGATGACTGCAGCGCGCCGCCCATTTGAACTTCACCTTCAGCCATAGCGGGTAATATTTTCGCCACTTTTCCCTTAAAGATTTGTCCTGGAGCGGCATCCAATATCACTTCAGCTTCATCACCTTCCTGCAAACGCATTAACGAGTTTTGCCAGAATGCCCCCGCAAAGTAGCGTTGCTCGTCGGGAATAAAGCTCATTACTGGACGTAATGGTAAAGGCACTGCCATCGCTCCCGCACGAAGTGCCATTTGCGTTACCACACCATCTGCAGGTGCCCGCACGACTGTCTGTTCTAAATCGTAGAGTGCACTGGCTAAATCAGCTTGCAAGCCAGCCACTTTGGTATTAACACCATCAATATTAGATTCATAGGCCAGCCTGACACGCAGTTCTTCAGCATTCGCGACGGTCAGTTGTGCCTCTGAGGCTAAGTACAATTGACGCCTATTATCGAGTTCCAGTTCAGTAAAAGGCGAATTCGCGCCCCCTTTCTTGCGGCCTAACTCATAACGCTCGAAGGCAGATTTATTACGGTCTTTATCGGCCCTAGCGCGCTCTACATTAGCCTTAGCCGACTCCCACGCCGCGGCGAGTTGTGGCACTTGGAGCTCTGCTTCCATCAAAGCTGCGCGTTTACGTTTAACAACGGCCTCGAAGGGAATAGGATCGAGACGAAATAACACATCCCCTTGTTTAACAGGCATATTAGGCTGCACTTCCACCGAAGTCACTAAGCCTTTTACTGCGGGTGTGATAGGGATAGTGACAAAATATTCACGGGCAAAACGAGAATAAGGATGGTTGTAATTCATCACGAGCAATAAGGTACCAATAATGAACACCCCACCCAGCACTGCGGTGGGAACCGTCCATTTGTTCATCGGAATTTTAAAGACTTTAAAGATAGCAATACACACGGCCGCATAGGTGAGTATGAGTAATAAATCCATGTTATACCTCAACTTTGTCTGTTTTTATCGCATCCACAGCAGGCGCTATATTCATGGGAGTTATTTGCTCTAACTGTTCAAGCCGAGTCTGAAGCCCTCTGACCGTCTCGCGCAATGAATTCACATCCTCCTCTAAAACTAATTCTCGCTTCATTACAGTATTGAACCCCCAACCGCGATCTTCACGGTATAAAGTCGCCCAGATCCATAAAAATGGCCAAATAGCATGTAGGGTGAATAGACTCACCCACCCGGCGATATGCAATGCATCTTGCTGGGGATGATTACGTTTTTTGGCTATTTCATAGGGGATATCATGAATGGCAATGACACCATAAAACATAATAATGATGACAAAAAACAAAATACCTAACGCAAAGTAATCTAAGAACATCTGCATCTCCTTGTATTAATAATATGTATTCCATCCCAAAGATTAGTGGATGGTCTCCAAACATGCCACCAACATGACATTAACATTTGAGTTTACTCTCAACCTCAGCCCCAATATTAACCAAAGATATGCTGTTTCGTTTTTGCCCCCAGTGATCCGGGACACACTTGTCGATTTACTCCATGATCCTAAAGCCTGTTCAGGCTAAACTAGCCACATCATTGCGGCATAGAACGCAAGCATAAAACTCATCATCCCTACAATCTCAAAGGTACCCACACATGATAGGCACTCCCTACACTGAGGGCGCACGACGCGCCATGTTGCTCGGCTGCGGTGAACTTGGCAAAGAAGTTGCCATTGAACTACAACGCTTAGGCGTTGAAGTGATTGGCGTTGACCGTTACGCCAACGCCCCCGCCATGCAAGTCGCGCATCGCTCCCATGTGATCAATATGCTCGATGCCAATGCCCTGCGTGCGGTTATCGAGTTAGAAAAACCGCACTTAGTCATCCCAGAGATTGAAGCCATCGCCACCCAAACCTTAGTGGACATGGAAGCCGAAGGGGTAAATATTATCCCGACTGCTCGGGCAACAAAGCTCACTATGGACAGGGAAGGTATTCGTCGCCTCGCCGCTGAAACCTTAGGTTTACCAACCTCGCCATATTTTTTCTGTGATACCGAAACCGAATTTAATCAAGCGATTAGTGAAATTGGCGTGCCCTGTGTGGTGAAGCCAGTCATGAGTTCCTCGGGTAAAGGCCAAAGCGTTATTCGCGATATCGCCCTCAGCCATAAAGCATGGCAATACGCCCAAGAAGGCGGACGCGCCAGCGGCGGTCGCGTGATAGTCGAAGGCTTTATTCCCTTCGATTATGAAATCACCCTGTTAACCATCAGCGCAGTCAACGGCATTCATTTTTGTGCGCCCATTGGCCACAGGCAAGAAGATGGCGATTATCGCGAGTCATGGCAGCCACAAGCCATGTCCGATGAAGTGTTAGCAAAATCCCAAGCGATTGCGAGCAAAGTCGTCGAAGCCCTTGGCGGTTATGGACTATTTGGCGTAGAACTGTTTGTTAAAGGCAATGAAGTGTATTTCTCTGAAGTCTCGCCAAGACCCCACGACACAGGCTTAGTCACACTCATCAGCCAAGATTTATCGGAATTTGCCCTGCATGTTAGAGCGATTCTCGGCCTACCTATTCCCAATATCCATCAGCATGGTCCAAGTGCCTCAGCGGTAATTTTGGCCGAAGGCACCTCAAGCAATATCCGCTACCAAGGGATTGGTGCGGCATTAGAAGCGGTCAACACTCAGCTTAGATTATTCGCCAAACCCGATATTGATGGTCGCCGCCGTTTAGGTGTCGCGCTTGCCCGTGATATCGATATCGACAGCGCAATCAGCAAAGCACTCGATAGCGCCAGTAAAGTGAAAGTCATCTTTTAAGCGGGTTTAACCGTTTAAAATTGGCTTTAAGTACAAGCGACACATCAAAGGGAAATGCGCTTTAATGCCATTTCCCTTTTTCAACACAGAGCCACACTAATAAAAAGTGACGGCCCCAAATCGACAGTCCCAAATCGACAGAGTAAACTAACGCCCTTTCTTACTAGCCCTCATCTTAAGTTGTGGCTTAACTCAGATAATTAACTCCGATAATTAACCCAGATAAGTAAAACCAACAGTAGACCCCAATATGCATCTTCAGCCTTCTTGCTTTACCTCTTTCACACAAGCCATTGATGCCTATGCCCTGCCGCAACGTTTTACCTTTCCTTTCTATTACGAACCGCATCCACTGTGCGTGATCGCTGCCAACGAATTACAACGCCACCTAGAGACTCAAAACGATTGGCAACATAACTTTGGCCTCACAGGGGAGTTAACCGGTGCCATTGGTAAAATGTTTGGTGTGCTTTTAGTGCAAGACCCGCAGGGGAAAGTGGGCTATTTGTCGGCATTTTCGGGCAAGTTAGCTGAGCAAAACCATTGGCCACGCTTCGTTCCACCTGTGTTTGACATGCTGGCTAAGGACAATTTTTTCCACGCCGAAAATCTGCAAATCAACCAAATTAACGAGCAGCTACTTGCAGTAGAAAATCACCCCGATATTCCTCGGCTATCGAGCGAACTCAACGCTGAGCAAGCCCAAGCACAAGCCAAGCTTGCCGCCCACAGGCAAGTGATGATTGATGGCCGTCAATCCCGCAAGACGCAGCGCAATCAACTCGCAGTGCAATGGACTACCAATCCAACTGATGAGACTTTACGTGAAAATAATGCAATCGAAGCTAAACTCAGCCAAGAAAGCATTAACGAAAAGAATCAGTTAAGAGATATTAAACGCTATTGGGATGAACGTATCCATGCCATCAGCCAAGCGTTAAGCCAACTGACAGATGAGCGCGATGCGTTACGACAACAGCGTAAACAGCTCTCGGCGGCGCTGCAGCAAAAGCTGTTTGAGCAGTATCGTTTTTTGAATATTCGCGGTGCAGAAAAAAGCCTTAACGGCATATTTAACGGGACGGTTGAGTTAACACCGCCCGCAGGCTCAGGGGAATGTGCCGCCCCTAAGTTGCTACATTACGCCTTTAAACACGGTCTTAAACCATTGGCGATTGCCGAATTTTGGTGGGGGGCGCCGCCAAAATCGGAAATTCGCCAACACAAACAGTTTTATCCCGCCTGTCTGCGTAAATGCCAACCTATCTTGGGGCATATGCTCGAAGGGCTTGTTGTCGATGATAATCCGCTGCTGACGAACCCCGCCGAAGGCAAAACCTTAAGCATCCTCTACCAAGACGAGGCGATGGCGATTGTGAACAAACCCGCCGAGTTTTTATCAGTGCCCGGCAAAGAGATTGAAGACTCAGTGTATTCGCGCATGCGGCAAATGTTTCCCAATGCCACTGGGCCACTTATCGTCCACAGGCTCGATATGTCGACCTCGGGATTAATGGTGATCGCATTGACAAAAGACGCCCATAAACAACTGCAAAAACAGTTTATCCAGCGCACAGTGACTAAACGTTATGTGGCACTTTTAGCGGGGATCCCTACAGCAATGGCAGATAAACAGGCAGCGGGACAAATCTCTTTACCCCTGCGTGGCGATTTAGACGATAGACCGAGGCAACTCGTTTGCCATGAATTTGGCAAAGCGGCCCAAACCTATTGGGAATTGAGCCATATCGATGAAATGGCACGTACAACCCGCGTATATCTATCCCCAAAAACGGGCCGAACCCATCAACTCAGAGTTCACTGCGCCCACTCAGAAGGGCTAAATACGCCCATTGTAGGTGACGATCTGTACGGCACTCGCGCCAATCGCCTGCATCTGCATGCCGATTTATTGATGCTTCAACATCCCGTCACCCGTGAACAGATGCGCTTTCAAGTCGATCCTGATTTTTGAGATCTGAGTTCTGATATTGATTAACAAGGCACCAAAAGGAAAACCAAGCTTAGTGGGCATTATCAGAAGTTTGACCGCGATGTATAAGTGGCATTTTTCGGGCATAGTAATGCCTCACTCAAAACGGAATCGATAGCAGTAGTATGGGCATAGGCAATCTGGTTAAAAACATAAGCCGAAATCAATGGTTCTTATTTGCTTTGTTGAGCGCCGCCGTATTTATGAGCGCCTGCCAGCCCGCATCGGAGCCCCGTGAACTCAAGGCAAACCCAAATGCCAGTCATACAGCAGAAATCACCTCCGCAACCGTAATGCCTCGTGCTCCACTCGCGCAGGAAGTCTATATCTGGCAGCGCCAATGGCGCCCCGCCAATCAAACGGCATTAGTGCAAAGCCAAGGTGCATTCCAAGGATTACGTATTTTAGCACTGCAGGCACACCCCAAACCCAATGGTGCCGATATTTGGTTTGAAGTTGCGGTCAATCATGCTTGGTTGCAGGCAGATCCTAGGCCCAAAATTGCCGTGATTCGCTTAGATGGTCAGTTCGTGCATTTAAATGATGAACAAGTTATTAATAAAATCAACCAAGTACTAGCAGATTGGCAGGCAAAAGGCACGGACATCGCGGGGGTTGAAATCGACCACGACAGTGCCAACAGTAAACTGCCAGCCTATCGGGATTTTCTTAAAAAGCTTAAAGCGCAGTTACCCACAGAACTCAAACTCAGCATTACTGCACTGCCCGCTTGGCTCAGTAGCGCCGATTTTCCCGTGTTACTCACCAATATTGATGAACTGGTGCTACAAATTCACAGCGTAAGCGATCCTCGCCTCGGACTATTCGATGCGACTCAAGGTTGGCAGTGGGTGCAGCAACTCTCAAATATCAGCACTGTGCCTTACCTTATTGCGCTCCCCGCCTATGGTTCGGCGGTCATCAGTACAGCTTCAGGTTATAAAGTTGAAAGTGAAACACCGCTGCGCGATCAACTCCAATTAGCCAATGTAGTACAGGAACTGATGGCCGACCCTCTAGTATTACAAGCCTTTGTGCAAAAACTACACACTCAAAAAGATGCCAAACTCAGAGGCATTATCTGGTTTCGGCTGCCGCTGGAAGGGGATAAAAGGGTTTGGCCACTCAACACCTTAATCGCCGTTGCACAGCAAGGTGAACTTGCCGCCAAGATTGAATTAGTGATCTCAAGCGATAATAAGGCCACAACCCAAACGACATTAACCGCTGAAAATAAGCCAAAAAATCTGGAAATCCACAAGCCACAGCTATTCCAACTGAGCTTAATGAATCACGGTAATATTGCAGGTGAAATTCCTCCTCTTTTGTCGCTAGCGGGACAAGCTTGCAGCGGGTATGATGCGCAAAATGGCTATAGCGTAATACAAAAAGATGGGCTGTTAACGTGGCAATGGCGAGTTGAGAATACAGCAGCGTTGACACCAACCAAAACAGTTTCACGCACTGCAATCATGCCTATGCCGCAATCAAACAGAGACATTCAAACACACATGCTCAACCCTGGCGGCCAAAAAGTGATAGGCTGGGCACGTTGTGAGTCATTATATTTACAGGGAATTTATGCGCCATAAGCCAAAACTATCGTTTACCATGGCAACACCCAATCGGGCTTTTATGCTTAAAAAGACCACGCTCATTTGTTTAAGCTTATTTTCCCCTATGCTATTGGCCTGCGGCCCCGATTTTCCTTTGCAACTCACTCAGGATAGGCAGAGCAATCTCAGTTATTTACCGCAAACCTCCTTTAGCCAACAGCTTACCGCCCTCGCAAAACCTTTGCCTTGGCAGTATCAAGATGCACCCGCTGCGCAGGAATATCTCTGGGATGAAGTGCATAGCCGTTATCTTTCACAAACTCGCGCCTTTGAAAACAGCGAGTTAAGTGACGCCCATTTGGCCTTAGTGAACACTTTGCGGGATGCAACTGGCCCCATTGAAGCCGAGCAAATGGCCGCTAAGTTAGACAAAGATCTACCACAAGCGCTAACTTGGTACACCTTAGGTGCCGTAGCGTTTGAAGCAAAAGATTATGATAGGGCGAGTAACTATTTCAGCAAAATCATTAAATTACCACAAAGTGAACGCGCATCTCGCAGCCTGTGGGCACTCTATTCGCTGTCGCGTATTGAGCTTATCTTAAGCAAGACTTCGGCTGATCCTGAACATTTTAATCGTGCCAATGCTTACCTGACACAATTACAAACCGAAGTCGCACAAGGCGCCGCCGATCCCCTGCGTTTGAGTTTAGCGAGCTTAGGTGAGCAAGCCTATATCCTGCTACACCAAGGCCAGCCGCTCCCGCAATTGACCAATCAAGGGGCAGGTGAAACTGAGTCAGAGCTGCAAATGGCTCTCTCCCCTGATGCACTGAATAAAGCTATTGAGCTCTATGCCACCCAATCGGTACAGGGCGATAGCGGCGGTTATGATTCCTTATTGATGTTAAGCCGCACTTTGATGGGTAAAGAGATTGCTGAACTTAAGCCGCTACTGCAACAGGCGAGCGTGCAGCAGTTATTGATTGCCTATTGGCAAAGCAGCACTAATGAATTCGCCTACAATGGCCAGCTTTCAGAAATGGGATTAAAGGTTGCTGAGCTCCTTAAAGTATTTCCAACCGATGGCTTACAGCTCAACCATGGCGATAAATTAGCGGCGATTTATTACCAGTTAGGGGATTATGCCAGTGCTGAGCGCCTATTAACGCTAGCGAAACCGAGCGGCCTCACTTGGTGGCTCAACGCAAAATTAATGCTACAAAAGGGCGATCAAGCAGAAGCTGCCAAGGCCTATGCTCAGGCAGCGCGTCACTTCCCTGAGCAACTCAATAAGATCTCGACCACAGTTGACGCTAAAGAAACTCAGCAACAAGCCATTAATGCCGATGAAGATACAGCCACTTACTGTCGTATTCGTGCAGAGCAAGGGGTGTTGTCACTAGAGCGTGGCGAATATGTCGATGCGCTCAGTCACTTACTCGCCAGCGGTGATGAGTACTGGCAAGACATCGCCTATGTGGCGGAGCGCGTACTCACTACGGCTGAACTTAAGTTATTTGTCGACGAACATGTGCCATTTATCGCCTTTGAATACCCTAAAGACAGCGACTGGTACGATAATATTGAGCCAATTAACAACCGCTTGCGCTACTTGTTAGGTCGCAGGCTATTACGCGAAGGCGCGATAGCTGAAGCGCCGGTTTACTTCCCTAATCCTAAACTGAATGCCAGCGCCCTTGCCTATGGCACAGAGTTGAATGCAGCGAAAAAAACAAAAGGCATTGATAGCGCGAAAGCCTATTGGGCTGTTGCCGAACTTGCCCGCCACCAAGGCATGGAACTCTTAGGGTTTGAATTAGCCCCGGATTACACTATTTACCAAGGTGTGTTCGATCTAAGTGATTGGAATGAACCGAGCAAACTGGCTGAGAAAGAACAGCTGCGGATCAGCGCCAGCCAAGCAATTCCCGATAAACGCTTCCATTATCGCTACACGGCGGCAGAACTAGCCAACAAGGCATCGGATCATGTGCCCCACAACAGCCAAGCCTATGCAGCGCTACTCTGCCAAGCCACAGGTTGGGTATTGTATCGAGATCAAGAGCTTGCCCTGCGTTACTACAAAAAATACGTCGCCAACGGCCCCTTTGTGCCTTGGGCCGAGAACTTTGGTTTGCAATGTGAAGCGCCCGATTTTGACAGTGCAGTAAAACGAGCGCAGGCGAATGAAATGGCAGAATGGAACGCCCTGTACCACAAGCTGAAAAAGCCCGTCGTATTTGGCATATTAGCCATCACAGGCTTATTGGGTGTGTGGTGGATGCGTAGAAGAAAGACTCAATAATAAATAACCATTTACGTCTTTCTCTCTCAACGTCGATATGATGAAAAGAGAGGAAGACGCATACCGCTTTACTTGTTCACGCAGTTAATCACTTCCCCCTTCAAATAACCGTTCAAATTCGCCACTGCGATATTGAGTAGACTTTGCCTTGCTTCCTTCGTCGCCCACGCATTATGGGGGCTGATGCTGATATTAGGCGCACGCAATAAGGGATTATCTGCAGTGGGCGGCTCAGTCGATAACACATCCACGCCGGCAAATAACTTGCCTTGAGCCAGCGCAGCAGCAAGCGCGGCTTCATCAATTAATCCACCGCGCGCTGTATTAATCAGCAACGCATTAGGCTTCATCAAGGCGAGGGTTTGTTGATTGATAAATTGCTCAGTTTCTGGAGTAAGCGGACAATGGAGCGAAATAATATCTGATTCGCTAAGCACAGTATCACGTTGCGCCCACGTCACGCCTTGGGGTAAATCCTTGATAACTGAGCGAGTATTGACAAGAACTTTCATCCCGAATGCGAGGGCGAGTGTTCCCACCTGCTGACCGATATCGCCATAACCTATTAAGCCTAAAGTCTTGCCTTTTAAAGATTGCAACGGCATTAAAGTAAAACAAAAATCTTGGCAGTTCACCCACAGACCATCGACCACAGCTTGATGATGGGCGGCCACGGCTTGGGTGTGATGCAGAATATGGGCAAACACCATTTGCGCAACGGCATCAGGAGCATAAGCGGGCACATTAGTGACCACTATACCTTGCGCTTTAGCTGCCGCGATATCGACAACGTTCGTGCCCGTGGCCAATACGCCTATGTATTTGAGACTAGGAAGTTGTGCTAGCGTCTTTGCAGTCAACGGCGTTTTATTGGTGAGAATGACTTCAGCACCTTGGGCTCGCGCGACAATATCAGCGCCACTTGTGCGGGAAAAACACGCAAACTCGCCTAATTCATTTAAGGATTGCCAACTGAGATCGCCAGGATTTAAGGTTTCACCATCAAGTACGACTATTTTCATGCCACTAAATCTCCTTTTAAGACGATGCGTTAGATCTAAAAACTGACTTTGAGCCCAAGGTTAGCCTGAGCCTGCCACATCACATCCGACGTAATGTGCCATAGGCATTCATCTTCATTGCAAAACAGCGAAGTGTCACTGTTGATAAACGTCGCATAACCCCGAATATCCGCAAACAAGCCAAAGTGTGGCGTCACTTGATACTCTACCCCGCCACCAATCCCCATGGAGAAACGCGTTTCGCTCGACCAACCGCTGGGCAGCATGCGGGTGATTCCCGCGCTGGCGGTGACATAGGGCTGGATATCGCCACGGGGGAAATATAAAGTGCCACCCAAATGGATATAATCTAAATCTAACGAGGTAAGAAAGTCTGGCGTAAACAAGCCGCCACTTTTCAGTTCAGAGGCTTGATGACTATATAAAAGATAAATATTACCGGGATCATTCGTACCAATACCCACCATCAAACCGTAATGGCTCGACTCCTCGACCTTCACATCAGCCTTATTACCCGTTTGATCTGTGTTGACCTCATATTGATTCACATCAAATTGACCGCCCCCCAGACTATAACCACCAAAAGGAGCGATAAATACCTCGGCCTGCGTAGACATAGCCACAGGTAACAAACTCGCCAACAGCAACAAACGGTAAGTGTTTTTCATAATGAATTCCTTATCTTTTACAAAAACCAATTTAATCAAGGCTAACGCATACCGCGCTCAGACTTGACTCTGTCATAGGCTGCTTGAATATCCTGAGCCTTACGATTAGCTAGCTCCATCATTTCCGGTGGCAACCCTTTCGCCACTAACTTATCGGGATGATGTTCATTCATCAATTTACGGTAAGCCCGTTTAACTTCTTGGTCGCTAGCTTCGTTCGTAATGCCAAGTAAACTGTAGGCATCAGTAATCGATGTTTTATTGCCACTCGATGTTTGATGGAAACGAAACTCCGCCTGCCAGCGTTTAAGTAATTCATCTAACTGCGCTCGACCATAACCTAACTCTTGAGCAATCGTCATCAAGATAGCGTGCTCAGCAGGATCCAATTCACCATCAGACAGTGCCGTTTGGATCTGGATTTCGATGAACATCTGCACTAACTCTTTGCGTCCCATCGTAATAACACGGAAAGCTTGTAAGCTGCTGCGCAAATCAAAATCCGCCGATTTACCCTCACGAAATGCCTGTTGCGCCTCTTTACGGGCTTCCCCCGTTAAACGCATTTGATCCATTAATAAGGTCGCAATGCGAATATCGGTTTCGGTAACATGTCCTGATGCTTTCGCCACATGCCCCATTACTGCAAATGTGGTATTAAAGAAAATGGCTTGGCGATTCTTAGCCTGCCCTAGAATCTGTCGAAAACCCACGCCCGATGCCGCACGCTTATCGTAAAGATGACCGAGCCACAAACCTAGCAGTGCCCCAAAAATACGGCCGAACATAAAGCCAATGACAAATCCAAAAAACTTACCCCAAAGCCGCATCTTATTTCCTGATTTCTATTATGTATTTGATGCACTAGCTTAATCCTATGGATATGCCAGCACCGAAATTTACTTGTTACTTTGTAACCTTAGTTCAAGCGCTTGCAATCGTGCAATGGTACCGACATCACACCAAAATCCATTAAACAAGGCACCACTAACTCTGTCTTGAGCCATTTGCGATCGGAGCAACGGCCCCAGTGCAAAGGCGCCCTGCGGCGTGTCATGAAATAACGCTGGGTGATAAATACCCATGCCCGAAAACGTGTGCTTAACATCGCCACGCTCCTGCACTTGATGACCATTCAAAGCAAAATCGCCATTTGGATGCTGCTCAGGATTAGGCACTAACCATAAGTGAGCGAGCCTATCCGCAGCCAGTTGCGTGATTGGCGGTAAAGCATCAATAAACACATCACCATTAATCACTAAAAAAGGTTCGTCGCTTCCGTCCTCACACAATAAAGGCAAAGCGCGTTTAATGCCGCCGCCGGTTTCAAGCGCACTCTCTTCGGCGCTATACCGAATGCGCACCCCAAAAGTGCTGCCATCGCCCAGAGCTTCGACTAACTTATGCCCTAGCCAAGCATGGTTGATGACGATATCGACTATGCCTATCGCGGCAAGTTTTTCAATATGATAAACAATCAGCGGCTTACCTAACACTGGCACCATAGGTTTAGGCAAACTATCCGTTAACGGCCGTAACCTTTCCCCTCGTCCAGCGGCCAAGATCATGGCTTTCATTGCTTAACCTCAGATGAAGACTGACTCACAGTAAACGCAGGTAACACACGACGAGTTAACCAGTGTGCAAATGGCACGAGTTCGGGATACTGCAGCGAGATGTCGACAATATACGTTAATGTCAGTGGAATATCCGCCATATACGCAGGTTTACTATCGCGATAGTTTAACCGTGCAAAAATCCCCACCGCCTTAATGTGGCGCTGTAAGCCCATGAGATCAAACCAAGTTTGATATTGCTCAAAAGGAGTCTGTGCGGGAATAAAACCAAGCGCTAATGCTTGCTGATAATGATACAGCATCAAGTCTGCGACTAACGGCTGTGGCCAACGAATATAACAATCGCGTAGTAGTGATACCGCATCGTAAGTCACAGGACCAACGACAGCATCCTGAAAATCAATCACGCACAGCTTGTCCGCTTGCAGCATAAGATTACGGCTATGGAAATCCCTATGCATTCCCACACTAGGTTGAGACAGCGCATTGCCGACGAGGCGATCAAAAGTATCATTCAGCAACTGCAACTCTGCCGCGTCCAAAGACAAATTAAGATGTGTTCCTAACAGCCACTCAGTAAAAATGTGTAATTCACGGCGCACAAAGGCTTCATCGTAGTTAGGTAATGCCTGTACTAAACCGCTATCAAAATTCTTACACTCAATCACAGCGGCCACTTGCGGTAATAAATCGAGCGCCTGACGGTAAAACCCTTCCACATTTTGTACCGTCAATACAGATAAGAGTTGGGTATCGCCCAAATCACTCATCAACATAAAACCCAAATCGGCATCGGCGTGGATTACTTTTGGAACTGTCAGTCCCACGGCTGAATAAGCATTCGACAGTGCAATAAAGCGGGCGATAGGCACTAACTGAGGCGGTGAATCGGCGGCGATAAAGGTAGCATCAGGCATCGAAATCCGAAAGTAACGCCTAAAACTTGCGTCTCCAGAAATCAATACAGGCATCACCTCACAGGAAAAATAAGCATTCAGCCACTGATTAAGGGAAAGAAATCTCGGATCGGATAAAGTCATTTCATGGCTCTTAAAGAAAAATTGCTTTATTATAGCTGGCATAGAATTTGGAAACAGCTAAGAAATTGAGAGATTTATTAAGCGATGTTGCGTTTGTCAATTGCAACTTTCCCCATCCATACTTGTCCAGAATAAGAAATCATAATTACTGACCTAAAGATGCAGATCCGATACCTTCTGGCCCTGAGCCTGTTACCGCAATTAGTCCTGGCAGACGACTCTCTAACCGCTTCAGCATCCCAATGCTTAATCGAACCGCCAGTACCCCGTATCGTATCTCAAACCCAAGGGATGAGTGCGGCTGAACTCAACAAAATTCGTATTGCGTCTGATAACACCAATGCCGAAATGGGGAAGCAGGCGATTTTCCGTGGCGATGTGGTTTTTAGCCAAGGCGATAGGCACATAGCAGCCGATGAGGCGATTTTAGATCAAGCTACTGAACAGTTTGATGCCAATGGTAATTTAGTCTTTCAAGACAGTAACTTCACCGTTACAGCCGAATCCTTACAAGCTCAAATGCGGACAAACCGTGCCACCCTTAAAGGCGCACAATATTGGATCCATGGACAACAAGTTCACGGTGATGCCGAAAAACTGCAAATTACTATCAATAACAATTTAATTTTAACGAATACCAACTTCACTACTTGCCCTCCTGACAATGTGTCTTGGCTACTCGAGGCCGAAAAGATCAAGATCAACAGTGAAGAAGAATGGGGCGAAATTTGGAATGCCAAACTAAGAATTGGTGGTGTACCTGTATTCTATATCCCCTACATGACAGTCCCCGTTTCAGACAAACGTAAATCTGGCTTTCTCTACCCTAGTTTTAGCACTAGCACTACTGATGGTGTCGAAATTTCCGCACCCTATTATTGGAATATTGCCCCAGAGTACGATTTAACATTTACACCTAGCTATATGTCAAACCGTGGTTTATTCACTAAAACAGAGTTTGGTTATCTGGCGGGTGAGGCCCAAAATGGCCGAGTCAATTTAGAATATCTAGGCAATGACAAATTGATCGATGGTAGCCCGAATCGCTACTTATATAACTGGCAGCATCAAGGGGCGATCGACAAAAATTGGCGCGTATTAGCGAATTTTACCGATGTATCAGATAACAATTATTTCAATGACTTAAAGTCAGATGTTAACCGTGCAACCGATAACCAGTTATCACGCATAGGTGAAATCAGCTACTTCGAAAGTAACTGGGATCTAAGCACCCGAGTACAAGATATTAAAGTACTGGGTGAGGATGAAAAACCATATCAAGTCATGCCTCAGGTTAACTTTAACTATCGCGCTGCTGATTTTTGGAACAATTTAGATTTTGGTTTCAATTCGGAGCTAACGAATTTTGCCCATCAGGACAACAATGTTAATACGGCGACTCGTTTGTACATGTCACCAAGCGTAACTCTGCCAATACATGGGCCTTCAGGCTCGCTCACCAGTCAAGTTAAGTTGATGCAGACCAATTATTGGCAGCATAACGAAGATCCAGACATAGTTGTTGACGACACAGTGAATCGCACCATCCCGCAGGTACGGATTAATGGTCAAATCAACTTCGAACGTTTTACTGAGCTTTTCGATCAAAACTACCGCCAAACGCTCGAGCCACAATTTCAATATCTTTATGTCGGCTACGAAGATCAACGCAACATAGGCATTTATGATACGGCTCAATTACAGGACGACTACTTTGGTCTATTCCGTGATCGTCGCTTCTCGGGTCTGGATCGGATTTCCGATGCAAATCAAGTCACTCTAGGTGTTACTACACGCCTGTTTGATAGTCACAACCAAGAAGCCACTAAATTCAGCCTAGGACAAATTTTTTACCTGCAAGACAGTAAAGTCGGTTACGAAGACAGTATTTTTGAGTCTAATCAATCAACTTCAGTACTTGCTGCAGAGTTAGATACCCGCTTGTCCCATGATTGGTATATGGGGGCTGCGATTCAGTACGATACCAACACCAGTGACAATAAAAAATCTGAAGTCACCTTAGATTTCAGACCTGAAGCGAATAAATTGCTGCAATTTAGCTATCGCTATGTCCCAGATTTATTGAACTCAAATACCAATGATACAGTGAACATCTCCCAAGCGGGCGTTCGTGGCGCTTGGCCAATCAGTGACGACCTCTACTTTGTTGGTAATTGGTATTATGACCTTAACGAAAGTCGCAGTATTGAAACTTACACAGGTATCCAGTACGAATCATGCTGTTACGCAGTAAGACTTAGTTATCATTACCGCATTAAAACCAACTATGACGACAATATAGGTTCTGCCACAATTGATCCTCGCGAACAGTTTGATAGTGGTATCTACCTGAACTTAATCATTAAGGGACTCGGTGGTTCTGGCCCATTAGGCGTATCCGATATGCTCAATGACGGCCTGTTTAACTACAGAAAACCGCTTTATCTGAGGAATTAGCAAAGAATTGTGATAGATTGCTGAACCTCAACAAGGACTCAGAGTCCAAACAGATTAATGAGTGCTTTACCGTTCACCTTTTGCTAAAGCGAATAAAAGCGGATCTTAAGGTCTAACCTTGCACTCAAATGCGTCGCCAAAAAATTACATTAGGGCAACTCACTGTAATTTCGATATAAATGGTAAAGTTATTTCAATTAAGCCGTCGAACCTGACCTTAGAACGTGCCAAGGATTTTGTGGATGAAACCCAGTAAACATCTGATTTTTGCTTTATTTGCACTCGCGATCAGCCAACCTACATTGGCCGCCCCCCAGCCGCTCGACCGCGTTGCAGTCCAAATTAACGACGGCATAGTGCTCGAAAGTGAAATCACTAACATGATTGACACTGTTAAAGCGAATGCCAAAGCAGCAAACCAATCGTTACCTTCTGACAGTGCCCTGCGCACTCAGGTGATTGAGCGTTTAATC
This sequence comes from Shewanella sp. NKUCC06_TVS, assembly GCF_019345515.1. Taxonomy (NCBI): domain Bacteria; kingdom Pseudomonadati; phylum Pseudomonadota; class Gammaproteobacteria; order Alteromonadales; family Shewanellaceae; genus Shewanella; species Shewanella sp. NKUCC06_TVS. The sequence goes on from NZ_JAHKQX010000002.1 coordinate 47,356, forward strand.
TTAACTCGCCTACAATTGCAAATGGCCAGTCGTATAGGGCTGAATATTGGTGACTTACAACTAGACCAAGCGATTGAAAACATCGCGCGTGAACAAAAAATGTCTGTCGCGCAGATGCAACAAAAAATTGAAAGCGAAGGTTTAAGTTTCAGTCAATACCGCGAACAATTGCGCGAAGAAATCACTCTAGGTGAAATTCAACGTATTCAAGTACAACGCCGTATTCAAGTATCACCACAGGAAATTACTAGCCTAGTCAAACTCATCCAAGAACAAGGGATGAAAGATGTGGAATACCAAATTGGCCACATCCTGATTGACGTGCCTAATAACCCCACCAGTGAACAACTCGAAGCATCAAGCAAACGCGCCAATATCGTATTAGAACGTTTGAAGAGTGGTGAGGATTTCCGTCGTACCGCTATCGCTTCTTCTTCAGGTCCTAAAGCACTCGAAGGCGGTATTTGGGATTATATGAACATCAACGAAATGCCAACTCTGTTCGCCGAAGTGATCAACGGTGCGAAAATGGGTGACATTATCGGCCCGATTAAGAGTGGCGCAGGTTTCCATATTATTAAGATCATGGATGCTCGCGGCCTACAAACCAAAGAAATCGAAGAAGTTAGAGCGCGCCACATTTTGCTCAAGCCATCGCCGATCCTGTCAGAAGACCGCGCTAAAGCCATGCTTGAGCAATTCCTGAAGCAAATCCGCTCAGGTGAAGCTAAGTTTGAAGACCTAGCGCGTCAGTACTCAGAGGATCCCGGTTCGGCCACAAAAGGTGGTGAATTAGGTTGGGCAGAACCAAGCATTTACGTACCTGAGTTTGCTCAAACGCTCAACAGTTTGAAAAACGACCAAATTAGTGAGCCATTCCGTACGACTCACGGTTGGCATATCACTCAGTTAGAAGAACGCAGAAAAACCGACGCCACGGATCAGTTCAATAGCAACCGTGCGCACCAGTTGATCTTCCGTCGCAAATTTAACGAAGAACTGCAAAACTGGCTAGACGAAATGCGTTCAGACGCATACATTGAAATCTTCCAGCCAGAGACCAATCGAGGTTAATTCTAATTGAGCACTAAACGTATTGCCGTTACCCCAGGCGAACCCGCAGGTATTGGCCCCGATTTAGTCGTACAACTCGCTCAGCAGGCTTGGCCTGCTGAGTTAGTCGTTTGTGCGGATCCAGAATTACTTGCGAGCCGTGCGAAACGACTCGGTTTGCAAGTGACTTTCCGCCCTTACCAGCCAAATCAAGCTCCTAAACCGCAAGAAGCGGGCACATTAACCATAGCGCCCTTTAAGTTAGTGAGCGAATCGATTTGCGGTCAGCTCGATGAGCAAAACAGCACTTATGTAGTTGAAACCTTGCGTTATGCGGGCGAGAAAAACATGAGTGGCGAGTTTGATGCTGTCGTGACAGGTCCTGTGCATAAAGGCATTATCAATCAAGCGGGTATTTCCTTTAGTGGCCATACTGAGTTTTTTGCCCATCAAGCAAATTGCCCCGATGTAGTGATGATGCTGACAACACCAGGTTTGCAAGTGGCACTCGTGACCACCCATATTCCTCTGGCCTATGTTGCAAAAGCCATAACGCGCCAACGCTTACAGCATATTATCAAGATTCTACATGCCGATCTCATCAGCAAATTTGGCATAGTTTCCCCGAAAATTTATGTCTGTGGTCTCAATCCACACGCAGGTGAAGACGGCCATTTAGGGCGTGAAGAAATCGACGTGATTATTCCTGCACTCAACGAGTTGAGAGAAGAGTTCCAGATGAATATTGTCGGCCCATTACCGGCCGATACTCTGTTCCAACCTAAATATTTACAGGACGCCGATGTCGTCTTGGCCATGTACCATGACCAAGGACTTCCCGTTCTCAAGTCACAAGGATTTGGCAAATCGGTAAACATCACCTTAGGTTTACCTTATATTCGTACCTCGGTTGACCACGGTACGGCGCTCGATCTCGCGGGTACAGGCAAGGCCGATATTGGCAGTTTTGTCTGTGCTCTGAATAAAGCCATTGAGTTATCCTCAAAGAACTAAACGATTACATTATTAATGAGCAACAAAGTACATTTAGGCCACACGGCCAGAAAGCGTTTCGGACAAAACTTCCTTACCGACGGCAATGTGATTGACCGCATTGTGGGTGCGATTGCACCCGATAATCACCATGTGATGGTCGAAATCGGCCCTGGCCTTGGTGCCTTAACTGAACCTGTAGCCGATGCTGTGGATAATCTGACTGTTGTCGAACTCGACCGCGATCTGGTTGAACGCTTACATCAACACCCAGTCCTTAAAAATAAACTGACTATTCACCAAGGTGATGCACTGCAGTTTGATTTTGGCCAACTGAGTGTGCCTGGCAAAAAAATGAAAGTATTCGGTAACTTACCTTACAATATTTCAACGCCGCTGATGTTCCACCTGTTCGAATTTGCCGAACAGATTGAAACCATGCACTTTATGCTACAAAAAGAAGTGGTACTGCGTTTATCGGCAAGCCCAGGCTGTAAAGCCTATGGCCGTTTAACGGTCATGGCACAATACTTCTGCCAAGTGGTTCCGGTTCTCGAAGTACCGCCCCACAGCTTTACCCCTGCGCCTAAAGTGGACTCAGCAGTCGTACGCTTATTGCCATACGCCGTAAAGCCGTTCCCTTGTAAAGATATGACCGTACTACGCCACCTTTGTACTACCGCATTCAACATGCGTCGTAAGACTCTGCGTAATAACTTAAAGCACATGTTATCTGACGATGAGTTCGAGCAGTTAGGGATTGACTCAAGTCAACGCCCAGAACAGATTAGCGTGCAGCAGTATGTTGCTATGGCTAACATGGTTTGCGATAAGAAAGCATAAATATGTCTGGGCACTTAGGTGCCCTTATACCAGAGCCTAGGAACAAGAATGAGCGCATTGGACACCTCCATTCGGGTCGAAGTCAAAACTGAGTATATAGAGCAGCAGTCCTCGCCCGAGGATGAAAAGTACCTCTTCAGTTACACCATCACTATCATCAATTTAGGTGAGCAAGCGGCTAAACTTGAAACTCGTCACTGGATAATCACTGATGCCAATGGCAACACCAGTGAAGTCCAAGGTGCCGGTGTTGTCGGTGAAACGCCAACCATTGCGCCGAATACTGCCTATCAATACACCAGTGGTACTGTGCTCGATACGCCACTTGGCATAATGCACGGCACTTATGGTATGGTCAGCGAATCGGGTGAGCGTTTCCAGGCGACAATCCGTCCCTTCCGTTTAGCGACCCCAGGCTTACTACATTAATATCGTTAGGAAAGGGGTACTGTGGCGCATTATTTTGTTGGTGATATTCAAGGCTGTTTCGCTGAGTTACAAAAATTACTCGCTAAGGTCGATTTTAATCCTTCCCGCGATGAACTCTGGGCTGTAGGTGATCTTGTTGCACGTGGACCTGACTCCTTAGCTACGCTACGTTTTTTTCGCTCCTTAGGTGATTCCGCTAAAACGGTTTTAGGTAACCACGATCTCCATCTAATGGCATTACACGGTAAGCTCAAGCGCGCTAAACCCAGCGATAATCTCACTGAAATTCTAGAATCCCCCGATATCTCAGCCTCAATTGACTGGCTGAGACAACAACCTCTTATGCGTGAATTACCTGAACACCAACTCATTATGAGTCATGCGGGTGTACCACCTCAGTGGTCGCTGGAGGTATTAAGAGAAGAATCCGCACTCGTCAGTCGCGCCCTCAAGCACGATGATTATCTTGAGACATTAATAAGCCAAATGTATTCAGATACCGCAGAGCAATGGGATCCAAGTGCAATTGGCATAGAACGCTTACGTTATTGCATCAATGCATTAACACGCATGCGCTATCTTTATGTCGATGGCCGACTTGATTTTGATTGCAAACAACCTCCTGAAAACTGTACTAATCCACAACTCAAACCTTGGTTTGAGTTTGCTTCGCCGCTGCGCCAGAGTCATACCTTAGTATTTGGCCATTGGGCTGCGTTGATGGGCAAGGTCGATGATACTAAATTAAAGGCTTTAGATACAGGCTGTTGCTGGGGTGAACACTTAACCTTATGGCATCTTGAAAAAGACCAAAAAATTACGCAAAAAAAGTTAAAAAAGAGTTAAACTAAAACAGCTTAAAGTCGATAACAGACTGAGCCGCCTAACCCTGAATATCACCCTGTTTTCATTTGGAAAAATATAATAAAAATCGGAGTATCCTATGAAATTTAATGTAGCCACCAGAGTGATTGGCGGATTTGGTATTGTCACACTTTTACTCGTGTTGCTAGGATTTACATCTTATTTAACCAACAATAGCCTAAAAGCCAGCTCTGCTATGATGCAAGAATTAAGCTTGCCCGCGCTAAAATCGACAAACCACCTTAGTGAAGCATTGAGTGAGCAACAAAGACAAATCCTGATTGCCTATAACACTCCTAGATCGGCAAATATCCCGAATATTCGTAAAGTGTTCGAAGACCACGGGACTCAGTTCAAAAACGAAATTGCCACCCTCACTCAGTTAGTCAAGAGCCAGCAGAATCTATCTTCTTTAATTGCCCAATTAAGCGGCAGCTTTGCTACCTTTGAGCGAGATAGTATTGCCATGATCGCCGAACGTGAGGCCTCATTGAGCAAGCAAGAACAGCTAGTTGAACTAAAGAAAAAGCTCGAAAATGCCGCCGATGATGCCTCATCAGAACTGCTCGATATTGTTGATTTAGAAAGCAGTCAGAATCCCGATGAGCAGAGTCTTGCTGCATCAGCCAGCGCTATTGATACTAGTCTCGGAAATATCATCACTACTATTGCAGATTTAGTAACGAATGACGAAGACAGTAAGCACGAACTGATCTCAAAGGAACTTGACTACATTATCAGCGAAACCAAGAACAAACTTGAATATGTGAATCGTCACGGTCAAGGTATTGTCGAAGCGGATACCTTAAGCTCGGTCACTAAAGATATTGAAAAAGTATTAGCGCTCGTCACCGGTCCGCAATCTATGTTGCAGCTAAAATCGAGTCAGCTCTCACACGCCAAAGAAGCAGTGATAAAACTTGGCATTATTGAAAATGATGTGAAAGTCATCAATTCCAACATGAATGATGTCAGCGATAACATCGAACTTGTTGCCGCAAACATGAGCAATGACACCATAGCCAAAATTGACTCTGCCAGCATACAAACCATGATTGTCGTGTTAATAGCAATCGTTGTCGCAGTGATTGTGAGTTTTGCTGTGGTGAATCCGTTAAAACGCTCACTCAGCCAAGTGAACAATGCCCTTAACGTCTTAGCCTCAGGCAACCTTACCCATAAACTAGATGATTCTGGACACGATGAATTTGCCGAACTAGCAAAAAACTGTAATCGTCTCGTCGATAGCTTACGCAGTTTAATCATAGGTATTCTAGATAGGTCAAATCAACTTGCCGCGGCAGCCGAACAAACATCAGCAATCACAGCGCAAACCACCTCAGGCATACAAGAACAAAAAAGCCAAGTTGACCAAGTGGCTACTGCGACAACTGAACTTAGCTCTAGTGCTCAGCAGGTGTCTTTAAGTGCCAATCAAGCCCTTGAGCAAATCAAACAGGCTGATCAAGAAACTCAGCACATGCGTGCCATTGCACAAGAGAACAAACTGACTATTTTGGCTTTAGCCGATGAAGTGGCCAAAGCGGGTGTTGTGATTAATAAAGTGCAGTCGGACAGCGCCTCTATTGGCTCAATTTTGGATGTGATCCGTGGTATTGCAGAACAGACTAACCTACTCGCCCTTAACGCCGCTATTGAAGCCGCCCGTGCGGGTGAACAAGGTCGTGGTTTTGCGGTAGTTGCCGATGAAGTGCGTAGTTTAGCCTCACGCACTCAAGTGTCGACCCGAGAGATCCAACAGATGATCGAAGTGTTGCAGCAAGGTGCAGAGCAAGCCGTTGCCGCCATGGATATGGGGCGTGCTCAAGCCAACGCCTGTGTTGAAAAAACGGAGCAAGCCAACATTGCCCTCGAGACCATCAGCCAATCTGTGCATAAGGCCTATGATTCTGGCACCCATATCGCCCATGCTGCGCAGGAACAGAATTTAGTAAGCCAGCAAGTTTCTGAAAAACTAGAGCATATTGCAGCAATTTCAGAAGAAACCGCTATCGGTGCAGATCAAACGGCTCAGTCTAGCCATCAAGTCGCCAAATTAGCCGAAGAACTCCAAGCTTCGGTCGGTGAATTTAGAGTCTAATGTTTATCACCACTAAAACCTAGGGTCGCTTAGCGGCCCTTTCTTTTGAGACGAATTCACTTGCCTATCTTACTGACGACTCGAACTGTCCGGCCTTTGCACAAATTAAGGCCATAAAAAATGCCAAACTTAAGTTTGGCATTTTTATCTAGCTTAATGCTAGATACTTGATATTAGACGCTTAATATAACGTAGCAGCAAATAGAGCTAAAGTGCCGCTAAGTTCAAATCCGCATTACTCTTCTTCACCGCCCGCAGCAGCGCCAAGGCGCTCTTTCACTGCAGCGGTAATTGGGCTAGCACCATGACCGTTTGCTTCAGCCCAAGCTTGGATAGTCATCCCATCAGCTTCAGCAACACTCAATTCAGTCGCCGACAAACGCTTAGCCACAAACTCACCGGTATCGTTCGCACTCGCACCGTAAGCGGTGCGCAATAGACTTGCACCATCGCAACTGATACCACTGTAAATCTGACGTAACTTAACGCGGCTTTCTTTTAACTTTTTACGCAAGCGGTTTTTGTCGTTAGCTTTTACATAATCACAAAGACTCGCTACGAGTGGATCTTCCCCCGCAACAGCAGAGGTTGGTACAGCAATAGAACTAAATCCAATCAACGCAGCCAAGGCCACAGGCATAAGACGCATCCGATACTCCTTAATACTTTCTTATAGTTTTATTATCAATTCTGTATGGGCTGCATCTATTGTCTAAATGATATTGACCTCTTGGCTTTAGCTCTCGTTCGAAATCTAGGATAACGAAATAGGCTATCTCTTTCCGTGAAAACTAAATGTCCGATATGATGCAATACGTTAGATAAACTGACGCCCCATACACACAGGGTACACAACAGAAGCTGTAATTTAACATTTTTTTACCAAATTGATAAAGCGATATTCCAAACCAGCCGCATTTATACTCGCCAAAGATTCAGTTTCCTTCCAAGTCCCATCGTCCCAGTGGGGGAAAAATGTATCGCCTTCCACCTCAAGATTGATTTGCGTCAAATATAAGATATCGGCGCAGGGCAATAACTCGGCATAAAGCTGGCCACCACCTATAACCACTAACTCTTCACACTCACCAGCAGCTTGTTTAGCAGCATCAAACGAGGTCACACAGGTCACCCCCTCAATCACCAGATCCGTTTGGCGTGAAATCACTATGTTATGTCGACCAGGAAGGGGCCTACCGATTGACTCAAAGGTCTTACGTCCCATCACAACAGGCTTGCCTAGAGTCATCGCTTTAAAGTGACGTAGATCTTCTGGAAGATGCCATGGCATTTTATTATCTTTTCCGATGACTCGATTGTTTGCCATCGCGGCTATCATAGCAATGCGCATGCTCACTCCTGTTTTATGGAAATAGAATTATTGAATGACGGGGCGGGTCCTGAAATACAACAAACTCGGCATGGCCAAACCCACAGCTAACGCCCCTAGAATAAAGACAGTTTTGAGGCCATTACTAATCACTTGCCCCGTCAGTTCAGGACTGACTTGAGATTGAGCGGTCAATTGCACTAAGGCAATCACAGTATTAAATGCATAAGTGCCTGGGATCATAGGAATAATCGCGGCGACAGCATACATTAAAGGTGGCGCTAAGTGGCGCTTACCAAACCCTATGGTAATAATCCCTACTAATGCCGCGGCGGCGAAGGTTGCCCACTCGATTGGCAGACCAAACTGTAACATTAAAGTACGGGAACTATGGCCAATGGCTCCCGCTAAAGCGCAGTAAGGAAGAAATCGTTTAGGAACATTAAATACCATAGCAAATCCTACGGCGGGGATGGCAGAGAAAAAAGCATCGTGCAGCAGCGTTATCAGTAATTCCATCATAGGAAAATTCCGCCGATCTGCATCGCAATCGTAATGCCAATCACAGAAGAAACGGTCAGCAAAGTAGCATGACCCCAGCGGGATATACCGACATTCATGTGCCCTTTTACCATGTCGGAAATCGCATTAATCATCGGAAAACCCGGCACTAACATCAGCACACTCGCGGCCATAGCAGCCTTAGGAGTTTCACTTAACTCAAACAAATAACCCGTTTGAGCCAGCATGCTGGTGACGAAAGCTGTGATGGCAAAATTGACTAATAAATTAAAATGCCGCTTAGCAATTGCTAAACGTACCGACATACCCACTGCCGCGGCAAAAAAAGTAATCACGCATGCAGTGAGATCGCCATTAAATAAATGACAGAAGCTAGCACACGACAGGCCAATCATGAATACCACTAAGCTAGGAGGATAGGTTTTAGGTTCAATCCGCGCCAAGCGTTTACGCACTTCATTTGGGCCATACAGCCCTTTTTCAGCGAGTAAACAGATACGTTGTAATTCACAGACGACTGTCATGTTAATGCCATGCTCACGAATACGACGAGTAGTTGTGATACAGCGACCATGAACCAAACTGGTTAACACGAGGGAATTTGAGGAAATAGAGAGTTCTACGCTAGCAAGACCTAAAGCCTGGCCTAGACGCTGGCTGATTTCTTCAACTAAATCAGATTCCGCGCCGTAGGCCAGTAGCAATTGTGCAGCACGCACAACTTGCCGAGTAATATCATTTTGAGTATCAGCGTACACAGAACTCTCAAAACTCAAAGATTACTATTATCTTTGGTAAATAACTTCTACGTCGTAGTCGTCATCATCAAAGTCGTCGTCATCATCTTCATCAACATAGTCTTCATTCAATGAATCAAGGTTTGCTTGATGATAATTATCCCACTTGAACTCAACTTCACTATCTGGGTCGACTTCATTGTCTTCAGGTGGAAGACTCGCAATGTAATCGAGGAGTTTTAATGCCAACTCACTGGTACCGTCGCGGTTATAGGCGGAGATAGTATAAACATCGCCTTCCCAACCCATTTCTTTAACGATACGATCAACCTTCTCTTGCAGCTCTTCTTCAAGCAGCAGATCGGTTTTGTTAAAGACTAACCAACGCGGCTTACTCGCCAACTTTGGAGAATATTTCTCAAGCTCACCTACGATAGCGCGCGCAGACTCAACCGGATCGGTTCCGTCAATCGGCTCAATATCTATGATGTGCAGCAGAATACGGCAACGCTCAAGATGCTTTAAGAAGCGAATACCTAAACCCGCACCATCGGCAGCGCCTTCGATGAGACCAGGAATATCCGCAATCACAAAGCTTTGCCCAGGACGTGGATTAACCACACCTAAGTTAGGCACCAGTGTTGTAAACGGATAATCAGCCACTTTCGGCGTTGCACGGGAAACCGCACGAATGAATGTCGACTTACCCGCGTTAGGCATGCCAAGCAAACCAACGTCAGCCAGCAGTAACAACTCTAATTTAAGGCTACGAACTTCACCAGGTGTCCCTAACGTCTTTTGACGTGGGGCACGGTTAGTACTGCTCTTAAAACGGGTGTTACCTAAACCATGGAAACCACCTTTGGCAACCAGTAGCTTTTGACCGTGGGTTGTTAAATCCCCAAGGACTTCTTCAGTATCATGATCGACCGCGCGAGTACCAACAGGAACTTTTAAGATCAGATCTTTACCGCTATGACCAGTACAATCACGGCCACGACCATTTTCGCCACGTTCAGCCATGTGAAAACGTTCAAAACGGAACTCGATCAAAGTGTTGAAGTTTTCGTCAGCTTGCAGGAAAACACTGCCACCGTCGCCACCATCACCACCATCAGGACCACCATCAGGTACATACTTTTCGCGCCTAAAGCTAACACAACCGCTACCGCCGTCGCCTGCTTCGACCCTAATTACTGCCTCATCGACAAACTTCATACTTACTCCTGGCACCACTGAATGAAGCAATTATACCGTCTAACTTCATTGGTCGCCAAAAAACTCGAGATACTTTGCTCCCAATCTTACCTGTCAATGCTCATTCTTGGTAATCATTTACCAACTCAAGCATCTACACGGCGTAAATAGAAGCACAAAAAACAGAAAGCCCCACCAATGGCGGGGCTTTAACAGTATAAGCTAGGTTCGAAAGTTAAGCTTCGATGCTAATAAACTTACGGTTATTAGCGCCTTTAACTTCGAATTTAACTTTACCATCAGTCAGAGCAAACAGAGTATGGTCACGACCAATACCTACGTTTACACCAGCGTGGAATTTAGTACCACGTTGACGAACAATAATGTTACCAGCTAGAACTGATTCACCGCCAAAGCGCTTAACACCTAGACGTTTACTTTCTGAATCGCGGCCGTTACGAGTAGAACCGCCAGCTTTTTTATGTGCCATGAGTTAGACTCCTATTATGCGTTGATAGCAGTAATTTTAACTTCAGTGAACCACTGACGGTGGCCCATTTTCTTGTCGTGGTGCTTACGACGACGGAACTTAACGATAGTAACTTTATCGCCACGACCGTGACTTACAACTTCAGCAACGACTTTACCGCCAGCTACTAAAGGAGCACCAACATGCACGGTTTCGCCATCAGCGATCAAAAGAACTTGATCGAACTCGATAGTTTCGCCAGTTGCAACTTCTAACTTTTCTAAACGTACTGTGTGGCCTTCAGCTACACGGTGTTGTTTACCACCACTTTGAAAAACAGCGTACATAGCTATTTTACTCCAATTCCTAACACGCGGGCTCATTCTTGGATGAGGCAGGGTGCTACAAAAACTTTATTGACAATGGGCGCGGAGTTTACGCGAAGAATCTAACTCTGGCAAGCCCTAATTAGGAAAGAATAAAAAAAGACCGGATTAACTCTCACATTAGTTGAGCTAGTGCTGTCATATGTCAGAATTTTAGGTAAAATTCATTTCATTATAACACGTGAGCCTAAACAGGGGCCGGGTACGTAATGACCCCACAACCAGAGTCTATTATGGATTTAAACGCTATTCGTCAACTGGCTGACACTGATATGCAAGCAGTCAATCAGCTGATATATAAACAGCTTGAATCAGATGTCGCCCTAATTAATCAATTAGGTTTTTACATTATTAATGGTGGTGGTAAACGTCTTCGTCCTCTGCTGTCGGTTTTAGCCGCACGTGCAGTGAGCTACGAAGGCGAAGCACATCTTAAGCTAGCGGCGATTATTGAGTTTATCCATACAGCCTCATTGCTCCACGATGATGTCGTTGATGAATCGACGTTACGCCGCGGACGAGAAACAGCCAATGCACTGTTTGGCAATAGTGCCAGTGTGCTAGTCGGGGATTTCCTTTATACCCGCTCATTCCAGATGATGACCGAACTTGACAACATGAAAGTGCTCAGAGTGTTAGCTGATACGACTAACGTGTTGGCCGAGGGTGAAGTCTTACAGCTGATGAATTGCAATGACCCAAACACCACTGAAGAAAGCTATATGCGGGTCATTTATTGCAAAACTGCCAAGTTATTTGAAGCAGCTACGCTACTCGCGGGCGTGCTAGCAGGTGCAACGCCTGAGCAAGAAACCGCCTTAGGCAACTATGGTAAGTATCTCGGCACCGCCTTTCAGCTTACCGACGACTTACTCGACTATACCGCCGACAGTGACGAGCTAGGTAAGAATATCGGTGATGACCTTGCCGAAGGTAAACCGACTCTGCCACTCATCTATGCCATTGCCCATGGCACAGACGAAGAGAAACAGCTCATACGTCAAGCAATTGAACAAGGTGATGGTACTCAGGCCATAGATAAAATCGTAGCAGCACTGCACCATTGCGGCGCGTTAAACTACACCCAACAAAAAGCAATTGAAGAATCAGAGAAAGCCATCGCGGCATTATCTGCTTTACCCGATAGCGACTATAAGCAAGCCTTAGTAACGCTAGCTAAGATTTCGGTCGACAGAAACCACTGATTGCTAACTAATGTAGTTTCGCCCCAAAAAAAGGTCTTACTCAGTAAGACCTTTTTTATTGCTTTAACCGCAATCCTAAAATCAAACCTGCCAAAGGATCGGCGTTTCGCCTCGCTCAAGCAATAATTGATTCACTTGAGAGAAATGCCCACAACCAAAAAAACCGCGATAAGCCGATAAAGGTGAAGGATGTGGTCCTGTGAGCACTTGATGTTGCGGTGCGTTAACGACTTGACCCTTTTTAATGGCATGACTGCCCCAAAGCACGAAAATAATCGGCTGAGTCTGCCGATTTAATAATTCCAGCACCGCAGTCGTAAAGACTTCCCACCCGGCTTTGGCATGGGAATGCGCCTTGCCTTGCTCAACTGTCAGCACAGTATTGAGCATCAGTATCCCCTGCTCCGCCCATGCAGATAAATCACCATGGGATGGCACAACAAAACCTTCAATATCCGTCGCTAATTCTTTGTACATATTGGCTAAAGATGGCGGTGGTTTTATCCCGCGTTTAACCGAAAAACATAAACCATGGGCTTGATCTGGGCCGTGATAGGGATCTTGGCCAATCAAAACCACTCTGACTTGTTCAAGGGGCGTCATACTAAAAGCATTGAAAACATCAACTTCGGGGGGATAAACCACTTTCCCAGCCCTGCGTTCATTATCAACAAATGCGCTTAGTTGCTGAAAATAAGGCAAAGCTCTTTGCTCATCGATAAATGTTTGCCATGTCGCCTGAGTCACTATTTTACTTCCTCAATTCTATAGTCAGGTTAGCTTAAAAGTCCTGTAGTGGTATGGCAAGTTTGCAGACCTTACCTGCCGCTAAGTAATACCACTAAACCTGCTAGGTCTCACGTTAAGACTTTCAATTTAAAACATTCGAAATTAAGTGATATAGTGCGCCCATTCTCGCACACTCTGATACGTAATGATGATCCAACATTCTGATAAATCAATTCAAAGACATCAAACGGGTTTCACCTTAATTGAACTTGTGGTGGTCATCATAGTGCTCGGTATTTTAGCCGTTGTGGCCCTGCCAAAATTTATCAATGTGCAACAAGATGCGCAAATTGCAACAGTTAAAGCAGCAGGTGGAGGCTTTAAATCAGCCATCAATCTGGCACGTTCCGTATGGGCTGTAAAAGTGGGCTCAGGTCCAAAAGAGGATTTACCCGTATTTGGTACGGCACAATCCGAACAAATAGATTTCAACGCCTTCGGTTGGCCAGCACAACACTATATCCATGGCAATGAGGCCTCTCCGGCACTCGATAATGTCGAAGACTGTATATCGGTATGGGAAGTATTATTTCAAAATACCCAGCCGAGTGTCTCGCGCTTGAATATTGATGCGACTGAAACCGACTATAAAGCCAGTTATACCGATCCTGGCCAGTGCACTTATTTGTATCGAACAAACGATAAACTGTCGATTAATTATGACTCCCATACAGGAGTCGTCATTACCGACACAGATCCCAATAGTTAATGCCTGACGATTCCTTCTTACACCAATTAAGTTAGAATCGAACTTTAATCTGTTACTTTTTTAGAGTGAACGCCATGACCGACACGAGCAGCACCACCATTTACGAACTTGCCGATCAGTTTATTGCCTTAGCCAATCAGCTAAGCCAACAAGAAGCAGATGTAGGTAAAGTTGGCACAGCACTCCGTTTTGCCGCAGCACGTTTTAATGCCTTCGAAGCCGCGATTAAATCAGCGGATCTCGGTGCAGAAAAAGAGAGCGCATTAGAATGGTTTAGCAGTGAATTCAAAGAAATGCTGAGTGACAACTTAGACGACCACATTGCCAATCCACCCATTATCCAAGAAAGTGTGGCAGAAGAAGCTGATAATTCTGTGCAAATGTTTAAAGGCTAATCACGCCTTGATTTAAATGCATAGCCATCAACAAACACGCCATCGATTGATGGCGTGTTTGTTATTTAAAACCAATGATTTTAGATAGATCGCTAAAGCGTGTACACCACACGGATCGCCAGCAATATCAATACTACGCCGGACAACTTATCAATTAACCCCGCTTTTTCTCTCAACTTAGGCAACACACTCGAGTGGGATAGCAATAAGGCTATCAAAGTGTACCAAAGACCATCGACTACTAACGGTGTAAAAACAATTAATGCTTTAGCCGTCATGCTATCGGCGACCATCACAAATTGGCTGAATAACGCAAGAAAAAATAGCATTATCTTAGGGTTGAATAAAGAAATAGCGATACCATCACGGGCTGCAGTTAAGGTATCTGTCGCCTCCCCTGCAGCCAATTTAGCTTGCATACCGCCATTGGAACGCAGCGCTTGAACTCCCATCCAAGCAAGGTATAAGGCACCGAGAATCGCAATGCCATTAAAGATTAAGGGCGCCTTTTTAAGCACTACGGCTAAGCCTAGTAACGTCACCAGCGCATAGATCCCAATCCCTATCGAGTGTGCCCAAGCACAGACGATACCCTTCCCCCGCCCACCACCTAAAGTATGACGTACTACCATAGTCAAACTTGGGCCCGGCGACATAGCCCCCAAACAACAAATAGCCAATAAACCTAACCAAGTACTCCAACTCATTGATGACACCTTTCGCCGAATAAAAAAGCCCACTGCTGGGCCTTAAACTTGCTTGCTATTCTAACATCGCGTCATCAAGGCGTTAACGCTAATAAATCCATTTTCAATAAATGAACAGTCATTTAAGAGAACCCCAAATGCGATAATCCCATAAATTCACACTGATTTAAGCCGTTAACCGCTAAGATTAGCGCTAACCTAAGTCTTTATAGCCAAACCTTAATACCTAAGCCTTCATCGCTATTATCACAAAGGCGATTCTCAATCAGGAAATTTTATGAACACTATAACGCTGATCAGTATTTTTATTCTTTGCCTATTAATAGGTGCGATCTTATTACTGCTTTGGCAAAGACAAAAAGGTAAAACCATACCGCTGACGGTGATTTTTGTGCTGGGATTTTTCGCCTTAGGGCTCAGTGCTATTATTGGATTTGTGCACAAAAGCGAGGATTACCAAGCCTATCAAAAACTACAATGGCACACCTTAGCCCCAGAGAAAATCGCGCCTCTGGTTGCCCAAGGCTATACCGTCTTTGTCGATATTACCTCTGATTGGTGCACCATCTGCCAAACGAATAAAGCGGAAGTCACCCACAGGGAGCAAATTGTAAATGCCTTGATGGCCGACAATATCATTCTGATGCAAGGTAACTGGAGTGAGGCGAATAAAACGATTGAAACCTATATGCGCCACGAAGGAGTGCCCGGCACGCCCTACAATAAAATTTATGGTCCAAGCGCCCCCAATGGAATTCTCTTGCCGTCAAAACTCAGTATGAGTGATGTGTTAAATGGTTTAGTTGCCGCGCAAACGAATCGTAACTAAGCACTAAACCATATTTAGGACGAGTCAAATACGAATAAAAAAGGCTGCATTGCAGCCTTTTTGCTTACTTCACTTCTATTTATAAAAGCCAAATTTCTTGAAAGGTGGGTTAGAAATCGCTTCTATAAATTGGCTTACTCATTAAAAACGGTAATTCACTCGACCATAGTAGAAACCGCCGTTGTAATCGAATGGCCCACTTTCATAATAAACGCCACCGAGTTCACCCAAGGTCCCTTCTTTCAGCTTTTGCGCTTCTTGATCAAATAGATTATTAGCCCCCACAGCCAGCGTTAAGCCATCAAGTAATTGATAGCTCATTTCAAGATCGACGGTCACCGCAGCATCAGCCATTTCAGAGCCCCAATCAGAGGTATCGTCAGCATGAGTCGCATAGTACTCACCAAAATAGTTACCACGCAGTGACAGGGTTAACTTGTCCCATGACTGTGCCCAAGTTAAGGTGGCACGATGTGCGGGGATACCATCTTCTAATCGACGAACTTTACCCGCATCGGTCGTTTTAAGATCAAACTTATCAACGCTGGTATCGGTCCAACCATAGGCAAGACTGAACTTAGCATTACCCGATAGAATTTCCGCATCATAGGAGGCGACGATATCGATACCTTGAGTCGTAGTATCAAAGTCATTGGTGTAATAGCTCACACCTTGGATTAACTCAGGGAACTCAACCCCAGCGGCACGTAAGGCATCATAATCTTTAGCCTCAACATCAATCTTACTCGACTGTGCAATACGGCCCTCTACGCCAATGTTGTAGTAATCGACCGTTAAGAAGAAGCTTTCGTACTCATATACAGCCCCAATCGCATAACTAATCGACTCTTCTGGCTTTAATACTTCACCACCATAAAATGCCGCAAGCGGATCGGTTGGGGGGGCAATAAAGGTCTGGATCAATTCACCATCGATGATCGATGTCTGGGTATTCACCACGTTTTCTTGGCCAACCGTTGGAGCACGAAAGCCGGTGCTGTGTGAGGCGCGGAACGACAATTCATCCGTTGCAGAATACTGCAACGTCAATTTGTAATTTAACGTATCACCAAAGGTTGAAAAGTCTTCGTAGCGCAGTGCTAAACCGAGTAACCAGTCATCACTTAAATAAGCTTCTAAATCAGTATAAATACCTATGTTATGACGTGAGTTTTTACCCGCAGACTCTGGGCCAAAGCCTTTAAAACCGTGCGCACCAATGTTGAAACCTTGGCTAGCATAAGGGCCTGCAATCCACGAGGCTTCATCACCTTGAGAAATCTCAAACGACTCATTTCGCCATTCAAAACCAGAAGCAAAACTAATGTCTTCAATGCCTCCTAAGGTTATGAAGCGCGAGAAATCTAAGTTAACTGTGGTTTCAACTTGCTCATAAGCTCCCGTATCGAAATCCGTCGGGGTATCTAATCCCAGTGATGGATTCAACGAATTTTTAAGACCAAAACTGGCTTTGTTCGCCCCCGTACCAGCACTGAAATCATAATTCCATTCACCGATATCGCCTTTTACACCTGCGAAGAAGGACATATCTTCAATGGTGCCGGTGAACTGTGGCGTATAGCCACCTGGAAATATCTGGTTCATAGCAAAGCAATTTGGGTCGGCAACCATCGCCTTGTATGCATCAGTGTCGAGTACGTTGCCGTCACTTCCATCAGCATTTTTAGGGATAGGTACGAGTCCACATGTTGATGAATCACCATTTACAGCGCCCACAAGTAAATTCTGACCACCATCATTGGAATACACATTGCTACGATTTTGCGGGTAACGATAATAGAAGCCTCCCACGGCATCGCGGGAAGACAGATTACCAAAGGCATAGGCATGCATGTTGGCATTAATGTCTAAGCCTGAGTTGATGAACACTGAATAGTCATCATTAATTTCAGGATTACCCCACACTTGAGCGGGGTCATTGATCGCGGTATTACCCTGCTCGGCTAAGTTAGCCGCATCAGGACGCTGCACACTACGGTTAGTGGAGTCAGCATTTTTATACTGGAAGCTTAAATTGACGAAGCCATTTTCAGTCACAGGTAAACCGACATCACCTTCGACCGTAGTTGTAGCACCATCACCCTCGTAATATTCTCCTTGGGTCACAGTGATGGAACCACCCTCGGAATTATCTTTTAAAACAAAGTTCATGACTCCGGCAATCGCATCCGACCCATACTGCGCCGCAGCGCCGTCGCGTAACACTTCAACTTGCTTTAATGCAGAACCAGGAATAACTGAGATATCAGGACCTTGAGCGCCATCGTTAATACCACCACCTTGAAACGCAATCACAGATGCACGGTGACGACGCTTACCGTTGACTAGCACTAGCGTACTGTCTGATGGCAAACCCCGTAAATTAACGGGACGAACTAAGGTTGCTGCATCACTAATGGGTTGAGCGCGTGAGTTAAACGATGGCACCGAAGTCACTAACATATCAATCATGTCAGTCGAACCATTCTTTTTAAGGTCGTCACTACTAATAATATCAATAGGAACGGGGGAATCGCCGATTGAGCGTGGCGCAGCACGGGACCCTACAACTGCAATTTTTTCAACGTTCTCATTTTTAACAGCCGTCTCATCTTCTTCTGCTATTGCCTGCGGACTGATTAAACTACCAGACAAGGCTAGAGTAATCGCCAGACTCACTGCACTTAATCCAAACTTCTGCTTCTTTGAGGTCATCATATTCATCCCAACTGCTTATTATTTTTAGAATACCTGACCTGCTTTGTGCGATTCTCTTCCCTAAACCTTGCTACCACGGCCAACGCAAAATCACATTACAAAAACATTTTTATAACATAAATTAAACAATATCCAATATTAAATCAGACTTTTGAATGAATATTAGTCATTTATCTTTTATATCAATTTCTTAGATGAAAATATTTTTTATAGGATGGCATCAAGTAAAATGTACTCGAACGGCAAAAAGTGTGAGCAGAAAAATTACCAAAGAAAAAATGCTTAAAGGGCATAATCAAAAACACGATATATCGCGTCACAGTACTTAAGGTATACTCAGAAAATACCGCCAAAACCAGAGTAAGACAGATGACCAATAAGATTTCAGTCAATAATGAAAAATCGATAGATAAGCATTTCTTACCGGAAAACCAGTTACTGCTCAACGCTGTCGGCGAAGGTATTTATGGATTTGATTTAAGCGGTAATGCGGTGTTTATCAATCCGGCAGCCGAACGCATGACGGGTTGGAAGAATGAAGAGCTACTCGGTAAAAACATCCATAACTGCCATCATCACAGTCATGCAGATGGCAGTCATTATCCCCAAGAGGATTGTCCAATTTACAACACCTTAAAGGATGGGATCACCCGAGAAATAACCCACGATGTATTTTGGCGTAAAGATGGCAGTAGCTTCCCCGTTCATTACAGTTCCACCCCTGTTTACCGTGACAATCAACTGATTGGCGTAGTCGCGATATTTCGCGACATTAGTATTCAAAAACAAACAGAGCAGTCATTACGCCAAGCCCTAGCCCAAGTACAAGCACTGTCGGAGCGACTCGCCTCTGAAAATCATTATCTACAGGCAGAGTTGGCAGATAAAACGGGTGATGTGGATATTTCGGGAGCCAGTACAGTGATCCGCCATATGATCCAGCAATTGCACATGGTGGCCAATACCGACAGTACTGTGCTCATTTGTGGTGAAAATGGCACAGGAAAAGAACTCGTTGCCCGTAACTTACATCAGCTCAGTCGCCGCAAAGATAAACCCATGATCAGTGTCAACTGTGCCGCGTTTTCGGCATCTTTACTAGAAAGTGAACTCTTTGGTCATGAGAAGGGGGCATTTACTGGCGCCACAAGCCGCCGTAAAGGTCGCTTCGAACTTGCTCATCAAGGCACACTGTTCCTCGACGAAGTCGCTGAACTCAGTTTAGAAGCCCAATCAAAACTACTACGAGTCATCCAAGAACAATCCTTCGAACGTCTCGGTGGCAGCGAAACCATTCAAGTGGATATTCGCTTAGTCGCCGCCAGTCACCACGATTTACTCAAGCGAGTCGAACAGGGATTATTTAGGATGGATCTCTATTACCGTTTGAATGTATTCCCTATTCAAGTACCACCACTGCGCGCAAGAATCGAAGATATTCCCGAACTCGTCAGCCATATTCTGCACAACTTGAATCGTAAGCTAGGTAAAAAAATCCGTGGAGTGAGCCAAAAAGGGCTACAAAAACTCATGGCTTATACTTGGCCGGGCAATGTGCGCGAACTGCAAAATATCCTCGAACGCGAAGCCATTCTATCCCAAGGAGATATTCTGCAGATCCACGCTATGCCAAGCAATAATCCCTTAGCTCAAACCCAAGGGCAAACCTTAGCGGAAGCGGAAGCGCTGCATATAGAACAAACCCTTAAGCGCTTAAACTGGCGCATATCCGGCCCACTCGGCGCAGCGAATGTCCTCGGTGTGCCCGCAAGTACACTGAGATCACGAATGAAAAAACTGGGGATCCAGCGTCAATCGAGTGAAATCTAATTCAAAACGAGCACACTAAAAACGCGATATATCACCAATGTGTGATATATCGTGATCCGCATCTAGTTCCAATCACAAAATAATCATAAATATCATGATGTTGAGCCAATTAAAACTTGGCCTAGCGCTTGCTATAGGGAGGCGAATCTTATTTAAGCCGTTAGGACCCTTTATGCCCAAGAGCGAAGTTACCCCAAATTCTCCAAGTGTAAATAAGAGTGTGGGCGCGAAACCTGCCTCAGTAGAGCTACACATTCCGGTTAAAAATCTCTCTACTGAAACCGCAGCAAAGAGTCGTCTCCCCTCTGGCAATATCCATTTCCGTGAGCAAAAAGGTGATTTTCAGCGCCTGCGAACCATGATGAATAGCCTATTGATCGTGATGTTTTTCGCCCTGCCGTTTATCTCTATTGATGGCCGCCAAGCAATACTGTTAGATATCAGCCAACAACAGTTTTTCTTCTTTGGTATCACGCTCTGGCCACAGGACTTTACCTTGCTGGCATGGATTTTTATCGCCGCCGCCTTCGGTCTGTTTTTCATTACCGTATTTTGGGGCCGTGTTTGGTGCGGTTACCTTTGCCCACAAACGGCGTGGACCTTTATCTATGTGTGGATAGAAACGCGCATCGAAGGCAGCAGTAATAAACGTAAGCAGCTCGACAAAGCCCCTTGGACTAGCAGTAAAATCGGTAAAAGAAGTGCAAAACACTTACTTTGGGGTCTAACAGCTCTGCTCACTGGCTGTGGTTTTATCGGTTATTTTATTCCCGCCCGCGAACTTTATGTGGACATCTTGACGGGCAATGCCAGCTTCTGGGTGACAAGCTGGGTGTGGTTTTTCGCCATTTGTACTTATCTCAATGCGGGCTGGATGCGCGAGCAAATGTGCTTACATTGCTGCCCCTATTCACGTTTCCAAGCTGTGATGTTCGATGCCAACACTAAAACCGTGACCTATGATGCACAGCGCGGTGAAGCCCGTGGCCCTCGCAAACGTAAACAAGAGAACAATCAAGATGACCATACTTTAGGTGACTGTGTTGACTGTAATTTGTGTGTCGAAGTGTGCCCAACAGGGATAGATATTCGTAACGGCTTGCAATATGAGTGCATCAACTGCGGCGCCTGTGTCGATGCCTGTAATGAGACTATGTTGAAGTTCGATTACAAGCAGAATCTTATCGGCTATATGAGTGAAAATGATCTTAAGGGAGTGAATTACTCCTATTGGCGCTCGCCGCGTTTCTTAGGCTACGGTGCAGCGGTCATTATCATGTTTATCGTCATAGGGTTAGACTTAAATAGCCGCAGCGAGATCCAGCTTAACGTGATCCGTGATCGTCAAAGCTTGTACCGTGAAACCTCGGATAATAAAGTTGAAAATACCTATCAGTTGAAGATCCGCAACAAGACGCAAGATACTAAGCAGTATCAACTCGCCGTCGACAGTGAAATGCCCTTTAGCTTGATTGCCGATCCTATTATTACCTTGGCAGCAGGTGAACAAGTGGACTATCCCGTCACTGTATTAGCCGATAAGGATGCCATCCCCTCGGGGCGCAAAATTATCCAATTCTCGGTGACGGATGTTAAACAGCCAACACAACAAGTAAGCCAAGAAACCGGATTCTTCAGTCCCTAGCACTGGGCTTTTAGCGCTTAATATGAGTTACCGTAACATTGGTCATCATCAAATTAACTACCCAATCGGCGCTTGAGGAATCAACTCAAGCGCCATTTAAAGGCAGAAATTCATCCCCAAATGACAACCTGATCTTTAACGTCTCATACATCGGAATCAAACCTCAAACACCTACAAAGCTGAAAATTTCCCCGTTAAACGGCGCATAGACAAAGCAAATTGAGCACATTCAATCTCAATCCTTAGAAACATAACGGTTACAAATTTTAAATTATCTTTCCTTCAACTCTTATTTAGGTTTTGTGGTTCATTAGATAACTAAGATTCTAAGATAACTAAGCTATAGTTAAGCACTCAGCTTTAGAGTAAAAATACTATTTGTTACATAAAGATACCGTTATTGGCATAAAGATGTTTTTCGCGATAAGCATTGACCTCTAGTGCTAACACCCTCTAATCTAAACACCTGTTTAACTCCAAAATAATAACAACTAAACATCATCTTTGAGGTAGTTCAGCATGGCATACGATCAAGACTCTCAACTCAAACTAAACTACTCATCACTGGTCGATCTGATCGAGAAAACCAGCCTGCGTTACGGTGATAAACCCGCCTATGCCTGTCTCGGTAAAACCAGCAGTTTTAACGAGATAGAACGCGATTCTCGTTACTTTGCCGCCTATTTACAAAATAAGACCACACTCAAACCGGGCGATCGCATCGCCATTCAATTACCTAATATCACCCAATTTGTCATCGCGGCCTACGGCGCAATCAGGGCTGGGCTTATCTTAGTTAACACTAATCCCCTATATACCGAGCGTGAGCTCATCCATCAGTTCAATGATTCTGGTGCCAAAGCGATCGTGGTGTTATCCGATCTATTACCGACCTTAGCCAAAGTCATCGACAGCACCAAAATAGAATACGTCATTTCAACCCACCCTTTAGATTTGATCGATCCGCACGTACAGCCTAAGACAGGCCTGAAGAATGTGGAGTTTTGCCAAATTTTAAAACAAGGGGCAGAACTCCCCTTTAGCCGATTTATCTCAAATCTCGACGACCTCTCGGCGTTGCAATATACGGGCGGCACCACTGGATTATCTAAAGGTGCCATGTTGACCCACGGCAATATGCTCGCTAATGCGGCGCAGGTAAAATCCCGCATCGCGAGCGTGATCACCGAAGGGGAAGATATCTTCGTTGCACCGCTACCGATTTACCATATTTATGCGTTTATGGTGAACTTAGTGCTGTATTTCGAGTGTGGCGGCTGCTCGGTATTAATTCCAAATCCACGGGATATTAGCGGCTTAATTAAGACACTCGCCAAATATCCCTTCACTGGATTTGCAGGACTCAATACTCTGTTTGTCGCCCTATGCCATCAACCCGAGTTTAAAGCACTCGATTTTAGCCATTTAAAAATCACCATCTCTGGCGGCACAGCACTGACGGCCGCCGCGGCCAACATTTGGCAACAGACGACAGGCAACATGATCAGTGAAGGTTATGGGCTATCTGAAACTTCGCCGGTGATTTCACTCAATGCACCCGGTTATCAAAAACTAGGCACTATTGGTAAACCTGTTATTGGCACTGAGGTTAAACTCTTAGATGAAAACGACATTGAAGTGCCCTTAGGTACGGCCGGAGAATTAGCCGCACGCGGCCCACAAGTCATGCGGGGATATTGGAATAATCCGCAGGAAACCGCCAATGCTATGACTCAAGATGGCTTCTTCAAAACTGGGGATATTGCCATAGCAACAGCGGAAGGTTTCCACCAAATAGTTGATCGTAAAAAAGATATGATCATAGTCTCAGGTTTTAATGTCTATCCCAACGAAGTGGAAAACGTCCTTGCGAGCCACCCTAATGTGATCGAATGCGCCGTGGTGGGAGTAAAAGATGAACACTCGGGCGAAGCGGTTAAAGCCTTTATCGTGCTTAAGGATGATAGCCAAGATCATCAACAGGCTAAAGAGGCTATTCTAACCTATTGCCGCGAGCAGTTAACTGCCTATAAATTGCCAAAAATCATTGAATTTATGGCGCAATTACCTAAAAGTACCGTAGGTAAAATTCTGCGCCGCGAGCTAAAAGATAAAGCTTAAAAAACGCATTTAAAGGCAAAGCTAAGAAACAAAAACACAATAAAAGACCCAGTGAGCTAGCTTAAGCGTTTTAGCTAGCGACTGGGTTTTATTTTACCTACACGGTCTCATTCAAGGCGCTGGCATTGGCCTCTTCGGTTAACAATTGCAGACTGGCAAATTCACGATATAACGCATTAGATTGCATCAACTCTTGGTGGCGACCGCAGGCGACAATCTCGCCCTTATCAAACACAAAAATCCTATCGGCATTGATTACTGTCGATAGACGGTGAGCAATAATCAAAGTCGTTTTACCCGCCATCAATACATCCAGCGCTTGCTTGACTTTCTGCTCGCTCACCGCATCTAAGGCGCTGGTCGCTTCATCGAGTAACAATATCGGTCTGTTAGCTAAAATCGCCCGCGCAATGGCAATACGTTGTTTTTGTCCACCAGAAAGCCGCACACCACGCTCACCTAAATAGGTTTGATAACCTTCAGTAAACTCGCTAATAAACTCGTGGGCACGGGCTGCAATACAGGCATCTATCACTTCTTGCTCGGTGGCATCGACTCGACCATAACGCACGTTTTCAAGTACGCTAGTCGCAAAAATCACCGAGTCCTGCGGCACTAGAGCAAACTGCGACCGCAACTCCTGTGGCAGAAGATTGGCAATATCAATACCTTCCAGTCGAATACTGCCAGCGCTAGGCACATAAAAGCGTTGCAACAACTGGAACAAGGTACTTTTACCTGCGCCACTTGGCCCCACTAAGGCAACCCGCTCACCCGCGGCAATAGCCATATTGAGCTGTTTTAGCACTAAGGCATCATGCTCTGGATAGGCAAAATTGAGTCCTTCAATCATTAACTCGCCACTGACCTTGGCGGGCAAACTCACAGGATGAGTTGCAACGGGAATATCAACTTGTGTTTCAGCCAGTTCGATTAAACGTTCGGCGGCGCCAGAAGCCCGCTGAATTTCGCCTATCACTTCGCTAATCGTCGCTACTGCGCCCGCGACCATCACAGCGTAAAACATAAAGGCAGATAACTCACCGCCCGTCATCTTACCCGCCATCACATCGTGGGCACCGACCCAAGTCACCATAGCAATTGCGGCGATACTTAAAAACATCACGGTTGAGATCAATAAGGCACGGTAACGGATCCGGCCACTGGCCGCAGACATGACACCTTCGACGCGGCTATTGAACAAGCTACGGTCTTTATCTTCATGCCCATAGGCTTGCACCGTATGGATTTCATGAAGCGTTTCATCCACATAAGCGCCGAGATCCGCAACCCTATCTTGGCTTTCTCGCGCCAGCGTACGGACTTTACGGCCGAAAAAGATCACCGGCCCCAGTACTAAGGGCACAGCCAACAACACCAGCAATGTCATCTTAACGCTAGTGATACCCATCATGACTAAACCACCAAGCACAGTTACGCTAGAGCGCAGCGCCATGGAAAGACTCGAACCCACCACAGTTTGTAACAAAGTAGAATCGGCGGTAAAACGGGAGATCACTTCACCGGTGCGCACCTTAGCGTAAAAGGCGGGAGAGAGTTTAAGCAGTTGATTGTAAACCGTTAGACGAATATCGGCGCTGACCCGCTCGCCAAGCCAAGTCATCAAGTAGAAGCGGCAAAACACCGCTGTGCCACTGACGGCGGTAATTCCGAGCACTAACAGTATGATTTCATTCAGCCGCTGCGCATTATCCCTTACAAAGCCTTCATCGACCATCAAGCGCACACCTTGGCCCAATGATAACCAAGCGAGCGACCCTATCATCAAGCAGATAATCGCCGCGACAACTTTCAGTTTGTAGGGTTTAAGAAAACCCATAATCCAAGGCAATACCGATCTTTGCTGCGCCGAGGTCCATTTAGCCTTTGATGCATCAGCGCTTGTTGTAGGCGTGACTGGAATTAACTTTTCGGGCAATGGCTCAGCCCCCGCTTTAATGGGTTCGGAAGATTTGGCGAGTTCGTGTGTCGGCTCAGTCACGGGTGGCATCCTTGAGGTAGGTAAGGCAATTCAAATATAACATCAGCATGAATGGGATCATCTGCAGCCGTTAACCGCGCAGCATGACTTAAAGCATATAAGTGAGATGCTACCTCTTGCAGTGGAATTCAAGGGCTGTGTGGTTTTACTCAAAAGAAAAGCATAAAACAAACCCGCAGCGAGTGCGGGTTTGTTTTATTGCAATAGCTTGACGCGGCTTAAGCGACTTGCTTGTTTTCCGGCGTTTTTGGCGTGCCGTGGTGGCCATCGCGCTTCCAATCCACATCTAACAACTCTGCGCCGTTCAGGCTAAATGCTTGGCCAAAACCTTTGACGTAAAGACCCTGATGGGGCGCGAGCTTATATAAGTTGAAATCGGTTAACGCCGCAAGGTTATCGGACATTTCGCCAAAACGTGCCGATAACACACCAACACCTTTGCTGAAGGCGGGCGTATCGCGGGGCACTGCCTCGGCAATCGCATCGAAGGTTAAACGCTTGCGGGCAAAAACCGATTTGGCCGCAGTTTCGTCTTCAACTAACATCACAGAAACCTTAGATGAGTGCTTTAAATTATGACCGTGACGGGCTAAGTCACTCACCAAAATATAAAAACCATCATCAGCCAGAGCGAAGGGCGCATAGCTCGCATTCGGCTGGCCATCTGTACCAATGGTGGCCAGTTGCAGAGTTTCGCGCTGCTGTTTAAAGGCTTCGATTTCGGGTAAGAGTTTGTCTCTTAAACGCTGTTCTTGTTCGGTAATTTCAGACTTCATTTACTGTTTTCCTTAATACTTTTGTTAATGCTCAATTCAGAGGTGTGATTGCACCGAGGCAAAGGCAGTCGCGAGCGCTTTAAATTGGCGAACTTGCTCAGGAAACAGTGCTCTTTGTTTATCACGGCCTAAATACACTTTGAACACTACCTCACCTTCACTGCCGAAAAAGTTAATCGAATGGCTCTCGCTGCCTCTAAAAGGTCTGCTGATCAAGGCGATACCACTCATGGCATCTAATTTGAGATGACCATGCAAACCGTCCCCCTTGCTGTAGAGGTTGTAATAACCGTGGGCGTATTTTCCCTCGGGGAAATCCCCTTTAAATTCAAATACGCTGCCAGATAACATCACAATAGTGGTTAACTTTCCCCATTTGGGTAAGGCTTGCAGTAAGGTATCGAGCTGAGTTAACGGAACAAACACCACTTGTTCGGGCGGCAGCGCTGCAACCACTTCAAGCTCGGCAATGCCTAATTCACTGGCGAGCTGTGCTGGCATTAAATCAGCTTGTTGTTCAAATCGTTGTCGCAATTGCGCCTGTAGCTCACTTAGCTGACGTTGCTCAGAGCTTAAATCTGGCGCGACATCGAGCTCGGTATCGAGTGTCATCTTCATTTTACTGTCTCCAGCGGTAGTGACTATTGAGTGGCTTAGAACATATAGCGCGCCGATAACTTCATATTACGACCCGGTTGATACAAGGTTTGCCACGCTTGTTGATACTTCTCATC
Source organism: Shewanella sp. NKUCC06_TVS (assembly GCF_019345515.1). NCBI lineage: Bacteria > Pseudomonadati > Pseudomonadota > Gammaproteobacteria > Alteromonadales > Shewanellaceae > Shewanella > Shewanella sp. NKUCC06_TVS. The sequence continues at coordinate 74,740 of NZ_JAHKQX010000002.1, forward strand.
ACCGATATTTTCGATTGCGAAATCCACTCTCACACCCGCCATCGCGCCCATAGTCGGCTCCCACGCTACATACACATCCCATAGGGTGTAATCGTCGTATTTCGCCACTTTAAAGCCGTCAGGCGTATTCGACTGAGTCGCCACATAAGTGACGCGAGTGCCCAGTTTCATGTCGCCTTCCATAATGCCTTGGGATAAATCGACATTGAACTTATTGGCAGGTATATTTTCTATATCATCGCCCGTTTGACGATCTTCGCCATGGGTTTGGCCGTAATTCATCGCTAAGCGAGTTTGGCCAATACGGTAACGACCGCTAATTTCAAAACCTGTTAAACGTGCATCTTCAACGTTATTCCATGAGGTCGTTTGCTCGAATCCAGGAATGCCACGCCAAGGATTAGACACTTGCTGCACGATAAAATCATCCACATCGTTACGGAAAACGTTAAACGTTAGCGCCAGTTCATCATCACCCGCTAACTCACTGAAACGTAAGTCCGCTTTGATTTCTTTATTGCGCGCAGTCTCTGCTTTTAGATCCGAATTCACCGCGAAGGTGTTACATAAACCTTGGGGTAAAAATCCGGGGATTGGCGGGATACAATAATGGGTGCCGCTGGAGAACATTTCCTCTACCGTAGGTGCGCGGAAGGCTTGATCGTAACGGGCACTTAAGGTCAACCAAGGCTGAGTCTGCCACACCAAGCCAAGCGATGGTGATAACTCATTGTCATCTGAGGATAAGTTGAGATTATGGCTGTCATTTTTAAAGCTGTCATAACGCAGACCCGCATCAAGATTTAACGTCTTAGTCAACTCAATATCTGCCCGCGTAAAAGCGCCCCATACTGTGGTTTCGCCATCGATATTCTCTGGACGCTGGCCCACTTGGCCCGAATCATCACGCGTCGTTTCTATGGTATCGCGAAAACCATCGACCCCGTAGGTCAACAGAGTATTACCTAACCGCGAACTGTTATTAAGGTTAATCCCCACAGTGCGGAACTCAGTACTGTCTTGCTGACCTTTCGTAATACGGTCTTCATCGTAGTCGGTACTGTTCCAATACACTTGCATCTTAGTATCCAGATACGGGTTATTAGCAGGATTGAGACTGTAGTTTAGGGTGAGGTTTTGATCGTCAGTTTTTCGACGCACCAAAGGCACTGAACTACTCACAGCAGCAGAAGGATTGCTCGGTACTAATTCATTGTTTTTGCTGGCTCTTGCAGATAACTCTAACCGTGATGCCTCGTCGGCTTGCCAACCGAATTTAGCTAAACCACTGCTGCCTTGGGATGCACTGTTGTTTAGAGTTTCGTCATTACCGGTTTTTATATTGTTTGAATCGTAATAGGAACCATTGAGTAACCAATCGATGCTGTCTTGTTGACCATAGATAGCGCCACTGGTTTTAGTCCGGGAGCCATTGGTCTCATAACCTTGTTTGAAATAGCCACCAAAGGTCTCGTCTGGTGCTAAAAAATCTTGTGCCGACTTAGTATTCTGCGCTACGACACCACCGAGGGCACCACTGCCCCACAAGCTACTGGCAGGGCCGCGCAGCACTTCGATAGATTTGAGCAACTCTGGGTCCATAAAGTAGGTACCTCTGTGACCAGAGCTGGTATTTTGTCTTGCGCCGTCAATTGTTTGCAACACACGATCGCCACTTAAACCACGTATTTCAACCCCTTGAGATGACGCTCTTGGGCCATTGGTCAGCGTAATATTAGCCTCATTTTTAAGGGCATTGGCAACTGATGATGCTTGGGCGACCGTAAGTTGCTCTTCATCCACCACTGCCACGCTACGGCTGGTTTCGGAGGCTTTTTCACTGATGCGTGTTGCACTCACCAATACTTCATCAAACTCTGTTGTGACTAGTTTTTTATTCGCATCCTGTTGAACAACAGGCTTAACACTTTCCTCTGCCGCTAACGTAAAACTTAGGGCCGTACCACTCAGTGCTATCGCCATGGCGATCACTAACGGCTTTTTTTTCATCTCTTCATCCTCAAGTGATATTCAGCTGTTTCCGTGCAATTTAATACTGAGCCTAGGCTCTCTTTCCAGACGCCAATCCTTTCGAGATTGTGTCTGTTCCAGATTTGGCCCTTTCGAGATTGAGCCTCTTCCAGATCGAACCCAAGGCAATCAGTACCCATAAAGTAGGATAAATTGTCGGTTTAGCTGCTTTTTTAAGCGCTCATTCGAGCTATTGCAGGCACTCTACCTGAGATAATAAAATAGATCAAATGCAAATCATTATCATTTGCGATCTTGTTTATATTGAGATATCTTAATTAGGAAAATGGCTTTCATTGGAAAAAAGAGGTTGCTGTGACACCAAAACGATATCTTGCCTTTGGCGCGTTAACGGTTGCCATCCAGACGGGTGTTATCGCCTCCCAACCCGCTATGACTATGCAGCAAAGCGCCCAAACATCGAGCGTAAATCAAACATCACTCACTCCCAGCGCGAATACTGTCACCCTTAATTTTTCTACCGCAACTAGCGCTACAAGCAACACGAGTGCAGAGCCCATCAAGCAAACAGACGCCAAAGTAGCCACTGTGAACAGTACAGTGCAAAAAAACAGTACAGCGCAAAAAGTATCAACAGCAGAATCTGTCGATAAGGCGGTTATACCGAAAACTAAAGCTGATCAACGAATTGACAGCCAACTCGCAAAAAAATCTTCAGCAACAAAACCCACGGCTAACAATCATCCGAATACGGACCCTTTAGTGACGAACGCTTTAGAACCAAGTGCTTTAAATCCAAGCGTTTTAGCACATAAGCGACTCGAACAAGTTGAACAACAAACAGAACCCAAAACTGCACAAATGGATTTAATCGCTAACGCAGCCAAAGTTGATGCAAAAGCAACCCCAAATGTGGCCAGTGCAACAGCTGACAGCGCCCAAACTAACATAGTGGAATTAGCAAAACCGCTGTTCGCTGCAGCGCCACCGCAACCGACTTATCCAAAGATAGCGCGTAAAAAAGGGCTAGAAGGAACTGCAACCATAGAAGTGATGTTTAACGAACTTGGTGAGCAACTTGCACTGACGTTAGTAAAAAGCTCAGGGTTCAGTCTGTTAGATCAAGCCGCGTTAGATGCAGTTGAAAACTGGCAATTTGCGGCGCCAGCGCAAAGGCTAGCGAGTCATTATAAGGTCAGAGTGCCTATTCGCTTCGCGCTCAACTAACAGGCCCAATGTTGCCACTGAAAAGTTAGCCCGTGGAGAGTTAGCCACCGCACAGCTAGCCTGATTTTTGTTTTACTAACTTACATATAAAACTACTTTTTCAATAGATTGGAGAGGCTTAATGCCCGTAACTGATTTTTCAACCCTACAGACTCAACTCGGCGTGCTGACTTGGCCCTTGTTGTTATGTGCTTTTTTAGCTTTGATGATCTGCCTTGAACGTAGCGCCTTGTTTTTGCATCAAACTTTGCTGTCAATCTGGCCCAAAAAACAGGCCTGGGTAAAAGCATTGCGTCAATCAAGATCAGCGGCGACCACTGAAAACGTCAGCGCGCTGCTAGCGCAAACCAGCGCACAGCAAGATTTACTCGCCCGTGGCGCGACCTTGTTACTCAAACAAGTCCACCAGCCAAAAGTGCTAAGGGAAGAATTACTCAGTCTGTGGCTCAATAAGCAACAACGCGACTTGCAAGCCGGACTCAAGGTTTTACAAGTGATTGGCATCATTAGTCCACTACTCGGTTTACTCGGCACAGTATTAGGACTCATCGAAATGTTTGCCCAACTCGGGCAATCACAAGGCCCCGTCACTCCAGCACAACTCAGTGCTGGACTGGGCCTTGCGATGAACACCACAGCTGCCGGACTCATGATCGCCGTGCCCGCCATTACCGCCGCCCATCTTTTTGGGATCTGGGCTCAAGGCCAATGCCTGCGCGCAGGGCATGTACTCAATCAACTCAATCTCTGGTTAGCGGGTATCGAAGATATTTCAATTGATGCCAATCATTACCATGCATTCACCCGAGTCAGTAAAACCAGCGTCGAGCAAAAATTGGCATCCAAGCCCCATTCTCAAATTGAGCCACAGACATGATAAGTGCAGATAAATCATTCTTATCGCAGGCTGGCATTGCTTCGCCTGAGCAACTTCCGAGCCTAGATTTAACCGCGTTAATCGACATTATTTTTATCGTGCTGGTGTTTTTACTACTGACGGCAAATAGCCAATTATTGAGTTTGCCGGTAGATGTGCCACAAAGCCCAAGCTCAGCTATCACGGCAATCGACAACAAACAAACAATTGCCATCAATATCATGGCAACAGCGCCTTATTGGGCTATTGATGGCAAAGAGTTTGATGACTTAGCCACTTTTACCACTGCATTTACTGCACATTTTCAGACTATGCCGAAGGCGACAGTTGTCATTGCCGCCGACAAAGCCGCGCCAGTGGAACCTTTGATGCAACTGCTTGCACTGTTACAGACGCAGTCCATCAGTCAGACACAAATTTTGATGGAGCATTAGCGTATCCGAACCAGCCATTTAAATGAGAAAGCAAAAGTCTGATATCAAAAAACGGCATCTAAGCCTGTCACGAACAAGTTGTATTAGGAGTTTAACCATGTTGTTTCAAGCAACTAAAATACCAGTAAAAAAAGGTTCCAGAGTTCAGCGTTATCAACATAAGCGCACATATAAGACATTAAAAAAATTGATGTTTTTCACATCAGCACTTACGGCCTTACTATCCTCAAGCGTTTTTAGCGCTGAACTGAGTGCCGAGCCAAAGATAAGACTCGTGAGTGCGGGTACAGGAGTCACAGAGCTCGTGCTCGCCCTCGACGCAGGCAATGAGCTAGTCGCCATCGACTCCACCAGCTATGTGCCTGAAAGTTTGAGCCATGTGGCTAAGCTTGGTTATCACAGAATGCTCTCCGCCGAAGGCATTATTGCCCTCTCCCCAACGCTGGTTGTCGGTTCAGATGTGATGGGACCCGAAACCACACTTAAGGTATTAAAACAGGCGAATATCCAAGTCGTGCAATTACCCGCAACAAATGATGAACCACAACTGATGAACAATGTGGATACCTTAGGTCACTTACTCAATCGCCAAGAACATGCGGTTAAATTAAAACAAGATTTACATCAACAACTGCAAAGCTTAGCGGGTAAAAAACAACAAGTGCGCGATGCGGGCTCTCAGCCAAAAATTCTCTTCATGCTGTTACAAGAAGGCCGCGGTGCACGGGTTGGCGGTAAAGGCACAGCCGCAGATACTATTATCGAGCTGTCTGGGGCACAAAATATCGCCGAGTTTGATGGCTACAAAAGCATGTCTCAAGAAGGGATTCTGTCCTTGCAGCCCGACATTATTTTGCTGTCAAAGCGTAGCGATAAACCCACAGATCAAACTAATGCACAAATTGCTCAAGAACTGTTGAAAGAGATGCCACTACTCGCCCATACCCCAGCAGGTGAAAACGGCCATATTCAAACACTAGCACCGCAAGCCCTTCTCGGTGGTTTAGGCATCAGTGCCATAAGCGCCGCGGATACGCTCGCCAGCACATTGCTCAAGCAAAACCATTAACAAACGCAGCGATGAGTACAGTTAGCACTAATTAACCCCAGATAAAAATAGAAAGGATATTTGAGATGTTCCTCAACCGCTGGCTCTGGCCGAGTCTAGTCACACTGTTAGCCCTAAGCGGCTTACTCTCGGTCAGCACTGGCCCCGTTAGCATCAGCTTTGTCGACGCCCTAAATGCAGTGTTCAATTGGGCTACCCAGCAAAATATCGGCAATATTGCGCCCCACGAGCAACTGGTAATCAACAATGTACGCTTACCACGGACATTACTGGCGTTAGCAGTAGGCGCTACGCTCGCACAGTGCGGCGCGGTAATGCAGGGGCTTTTTCGCAATCCCTTAGCGGATCCCGGTATTATCGGAGTGTCATCCGGCGCAGCACTTGGCGCAGCCATCTGTATCGTGCTGCTACCCAACGCGAATCCGTTGATGATCCCCATCAGTGCGTTTGCATCGGGATTAGTGACCACCCTTATCGTCTACCGACTCGCCAGCAACCCAACAGGTACATCGGTCGTATTATTACTTTTGTCGGGTGTTGCCATAGCTGCGCTGGCAGGCGCAGGAATAGGTGTTCTCACATATCTTGCCAACGACATGGCGCTACGTGACTTAACCCTATGGCAAATGGGATCGATTGCAGGTGCGCAGTGGCTATATGTCAGTCTGTGTCTTGTGACCTTAGCGCTACTGAGTTGGCGATTCCACCAAGATGCGGCGGCACTCAATGCCTTGCTGCTTGGCGAATCCGAAGCACGCCACTTAGGGATAGATGTCGATAGGCTCAAACTTAGGCTTATTTTGCTTTGCGCCTTAGGGGTTGGCGTAAGTGTAGCTGCAACAGGAATTATCGGCTTTATCGGCCTCGTCGTGCCGCATTTAGTGCGCATGATGTTAGGGCCAGATCATCGCCAACTGCTGCCCATCAGCGCACTTTTAGGTGCAGCCCTATTGGCATTGGCCGATATCGGCGCGCGCGCTTTTTTACCGCCTGCCGAGTTACCCGTTGGGCTCGTCACCGCGCTCATCGGTGCGCCTTTCTTCATTTTTTTACTACTGCAACAACGCAGTAAGCTAATCTAAGCGAGTTTTTATGGCTGCAACATCCTTTGCAAATCAACCATTACAATCGACAACTTATTCAGCCAAGGCGCAATTTGATCGCACCGAGCTCAGCATTTGTCAGCTCAATGTCAACATCGGTCCAAAAACCGTGCTCAGTGATATTAATGTACAGTTTCAATCGGGTGCAGTAACCGCCCTACTCGGCCCAAATGGTGCGGGTAAATCCACCCTGCTTAAAGCCCTTTGCCAAGAAATCAGCACACCAAGGCAAAGTATACGGCTAGGCCATAGCCAGCTGGCGGATTGGCCTAGGAGAGAGCTGGCAAAATCCTTAGCTGTACTACCGCAACACGCCAGCCTCACCTTTCCCTTCACTGTGTCAGAAGTCGTAGCAATGGGCCTATATCCCTTAACCATCAGTAAGATAGAAGGTGATGCGTTAGTTGCAGAGCAACTGGCGCAAGTGGGCTTAACCCATCTGGCTAAGCGCAGCTATCCAACCCTCTCTGGCGGCGAGAAACAGCGAGTCCAACTCGCCAGAGTCTTAACTCAACTCAGGCAATCGCCGTTTCCGCCCGTACTATTACTGGATGAACCTACATCGGCGTTAGATCTTGCCCAGCAGCACAGAGTACTTGAATTAGCCCAAAACTTAGCTCACCAACAAGGCTACACTGTAATAGTAGTACTGCATGACTTAAACCAAGCCGCACGCTATAGCGATCAATTAATTGTGTTAAAACAAGGGCGAATCGTCAGTGAAGGCACGCCATCCGATGCTCTGTCGGTTGATACCATTAGGGAAGTATGGGACTACGAGCCCGTATATATCCCCGCCCCACAGGGTGGACATCCACTGATTTTTTAATGGAAAGAAGATATTCATCTTACGTTTTTGAGGTCTAATGTGGGTATAATCGCTGCGTTTACACTTTAGCTATCACCTTTTAGCCACAGCCGCATTAATTTAGGCAGAGCCCAGATGAAACCCACTATCTCGACAGAAACTCAACAAGAAGCACTAGTCGCAGCCAAAGCCACCCAAAAGCCGGGACAAACCAAAGAGCAAACTAAACTCATTGCCCAAGGGATAGAAAAAGGCATAGCTGAATATAAAAAGCTGCAAAAAGCCAAAGCTCGCGAACGGGATAAAGCACGTAAACAACAGTTGAGAGCAAAATCTCGTACAATTAATGACACTGATGAACTAGAGGATTCAGACGAGTTATTCGAATCTCAACGTCAGTTCACCATCGCGACTTGGATTGCCATAGCGCTTTTACTATTAAGTTGGGTAGGGTTTGCCGCATATATCCTTTAAGATTTAAAGCTATGATTTATAAATAAAAATCAAGATGTCCATATATCACTTGTTAGGCAATATCCTCTAATACCTTACACACATCATTAATTGAAAAAATATTACCGTTAAGGCTTGCTCGGTCTTTTGATATATTCAGAACGAGCCTAAATACGTTGTTCGCATCAGGATAACGGGCAAGCTTTAAAATGATGTCATCACCATTTTCTTCTGCAGACCGAAAATCCCAGCCCTTCCCTGATAAATCAAAAAGCACTTCCGCCGTTTCAGTATTGATTAACACTGGCGCATAAACCCAATGCGACATTCGCATCTCACTGGGGTTGATATCCAGTGTTAACTTACCATTTTGAAAAAACAGCTTAGTGTCCATAAACAGTCCCTGAGTAACAAGTATCACAAGCGATAGGCCGATAGCTTATATATTGAACCCCATATCCATTTGTTGTCCATACCGCATCACTTCTAACACGAACCGTTTACGCTCATTGCTATCAGGCAAAACCGTTAAACGCTTAAGCGAAAAAAAGACAAAAAAAAGCCTGCTCAATGAGCAGGCAAAGACATATTTCAAGCGTCCCTTTCGGGGAAGTACATTACCGCGCTAGCGGGAAAAACCTGGCATATTCATGCAAAAACATCAATATGCTACTTGAGTCTAAACACGCCAAAAAAGGCGATACAAAGGTTGATGGATGATGGAAACTCAAACTTTAAGGAGGGTTAGGCCTTAAAGCTCATGGCGAATAAACCGCCACGCAAAACATCAGTGTTAAACCAAGTGTTTTGCCAATAAATATGGTTGTTGCCTGTATAAGACATAGTCAATACTCCTAAATTAGTTGTGATTAAGTACTCTAGTGAAGCTTGGCTCGGTTCCTTGGAACTAGAGATTCTCATATCCGTTGAGACGACTTGTCACTCAGGTCCTTGGAGAAAAATATCCATCCTGGATAGACTAGAGAGGAAAGGCGTAGTGCCTAATCCACGAAAGTAATTATATGGATTTGTAGTTTTATTACAACCTTTATTTGTATTTTTTTTGATTAAGGCTTTTTAATGTAATTAAATTACACAATTATAGTGAGGTTAATGGCGACCTGCTTCACAGAAAAACAGAAATAACCCTGTAAATATCTAATAAATAAGATATTACAGAATTATTTCTATTTGTTACCACAAATCGTTAGCGATTGATCAGATATTGATACAAGCCCACCAGCGGACTCGCTGTAGGTTTGCCGTAGAGCGGATCACCTTCTGTTGCACTGCCTGCGATATCTAAGTGTATGTAAGCCAATGGAATAGGGGCTGTTACACCATGGTCAAATAGCCCCGACGCTTTCAGTAAAAACGCCGCGGGATATTGATGTCCACGGGCGGTAATCGATGATGGCGCATTATTGGAAGATAATATTTCAGCAGCGCCTGACACATCGCGGATCTTAGCGAAGTCTTCAGGGCGTAATGTAGACACTTCAAAGGGTTCGCCCCATTGAGTCGCCTGCTGTTGTAAAGTGACAGCGCATTGCTGTGAACTCGCCACTGAGTTTTCCACCGCCGCGGGATAGCTGCCATAACAACGCACGACATGACCTGTGAGTGTTGCTACCGAAAACATCTCAGGCTTCACTGCCGACACGGCTTTGATGCGTAAATGGCTCAGTAAATCCGCCAGCACTAAGCGCCCTTCAGCATCCGTATTACCAATTCGTACCCGCACACCCGCATGGCTCGTAATAATTTCATCGGTCACGAAGGCTTCGCTGCCTATGCTGTTACGCACTAAACCTAACTCGGCAATCACTCGAATACCTTTAGGCTTTAGCATTGACAGAGTTTTAAATAAACCCGCCACGGCAGAAGCGCCGCCTTTATCACGACTCATACCCGCCATAGCGCCGCCGACTTTCAGATCGGCGCCGCCGGTATCGTAAATCACGCCCTTACCCGCAAACAGGAAAGTGCGAGTCACTTGACCCTCCGGCAGATACTCTAGTTTCACCACGCGAGGCTGATGACGACCGACGGCAAAAGAAGAACGCGCCACGGCGCTGAGTAGCGGATAATCACGCTCTAAAATATCTCTATCTTCTACCACTGCGGTTTTGATCACGCTGCCCGCTAAGGATTGCAGACAATAATCGGCAAAGGCTTTAGCCGACATGCGCTCAGGTTCAGTACCACACAAATCCCGCGCTAATAGGCGGCCAGCTTCTAAGGCATTGAGCAAATTGCTGTTATGGGTTGATGAAGATAATAACCCTATGGCCTCAAATGCAGGCGTTAAGCCAGTCGCTTCACGCAGCTCTAAGGTTTGCCACAGTTCTTGACCGCAGGCTAATGCTGCGACTTCAGAGGCAAAACTAAAACGTGAGTCCTTCGATGGCACTACATATAACAATGGACGTTTTGCGCCTGCGTCTTTTGCAATGGCAATCGCAGCCCTTGCAGCATTGGCATAGACTCGCACGTCCACATACTCGTCATTCACTTGGGTGACAGGGGCAATGATCAAACGCCCTCCCGCAAGCCCTGGGGCAAACAGTAATGTCGGGCTCTTACCCACGCGCTTATCCACGTGGGCACCGTGCTGAGCCAATAAACCTATCTCATCAAAACCGATAGAATCCAGATCGGGCGTCACCACCACAACCGCATCCCAGCCTTCACCATCAAAAATGGCATTTTCTGCTTTTACATCAACGAAGTTAACTTGAAACATGACCCATCCTTTTTCATTATTGTGCCTGCATTATTCCCGCTCTATCGCTTAATTACCAATCTAAAAGTGCTACCGACACTCCCAGAAAAAATCGAACTGGAAACTTTGGCTGCCAGCTCACCAAAAGCCTGTGACACTGAGATTATTTGGCTGCACAGAATGTGGTAGAATGGCCGCAAATTTGCCCTATACCCACAAGACCTTATGAGGGACACTCAAGTGACAGCCTTAAGTCAGTTATACCCGCAGCCATTATGGCAATGGTTCGAACAAATTTGTGCGATTCCCCATCCATCTAAGCATGAGCAAGCCTTAAGCCAGCACATTCAAGCGTGGGCTAAAAGCAAACAACTTGCCGTCGTTGAGGATGCCGTTGGCAACTTGATCATCCGTAAACCTGCGACGCCGGGTATGGAAGATCGTAAAATCGTGGTTATTCAAGCCCATATAGATATGGTGCCACAAAAAAATGCCGATAAAGTGCATGATTTTACTAAAGATCCTATCGAAGCTTATGTCGATGGCGATTGGGTTAAAGCCAAGGGTACAACCTTAGGTTCAGATAACGGTATTGGCATGGCATCGGCTTTAGCCATTTTAGGCTCTGATGATATCAAGCACGGCCCATTAGAAGTGCTGCTGACGATAGATGAAGAAGCGGGCATGACAGGCGCCTTCGGTTTACAGGCGGGCATGTTAGACGCTGACATTCTGATCAATACCGACTCAGAGCAAGAAGGTGAAATCTACATGGGCTGCGCCGGCGGTGTCGATGCTCAAATCACCCTGCCTATGGTGTGGCAAGCGTCTGAGCAAAGTTACTCAGCCTTTAGCCTGCACTTATCAGGCTTAAAAGGGGGTCACTCTGGAGTGAACATTCACTTAGGTCGTGGCAATGCCAACAAGCTATTGGCGCGTTTCCTCTTTGAAAACGCAGATGATTTAGCGTTAGAGTTGACCCAATTTAGCGGCGGTTCACTGCGTAATGCGATTCCACGGGAAGCCAACATCAGCTTTATGTTGCCAGAAGAAAACGTCAGCGCCTTAAACGAAAAAGTCGCTGAGTTTGAAGCGCTTATCCGCACCGAACTCGCCATTGCCGATCCCGATATGCGTTTAGTGTTAAACACTATCCCAACACCAAAACGTGTGATGAGCGAAAACAGCCAAAATACCCTGATCGATTTGCTGCATGTGTGCCCGAACGGCGTGATCCGCATGAGTGATGAAGTCGAAGGTGTGACTGAAACCTCGCTCAACGTTGGCGTGATCAGCACTAACGATGAAGAAGTCACTATCCTGTGCCTTATCCGCTCGCTGATCGATTCTGGCCGTACTCAAGTCGAAGGCATGTTAACTGCGCTGACCAACTTAGCCGGAGCCGATATCGATTTAAGCGGTGCTTACCCAGGCTGGAAGCCAGATAACAGCTCACCTGTAATGGCGATAGTGCGCGAAACCTATCAAGACATTTACCACAAAGAGCCAGTGATCATGGTGATCCATGCGGGTCTCGAGTGCGGCCTATTCAAGAAACCCTATCCAGACATGGACATGGTCTCGATTGGTCCCACCATTCGCTATCCACACGGTCCAGACGAAATGGTAAACATCACCACAGTCGGCCAATATTGGACATTATTATTAGCCGTACTCGAGCGCATTCCAGTCAAGGCTTAATGCTCTAACCTTACCCTAGCTCACTCAATTCAAGGCCACATCTGCTCAAGTCAGATGTGGCCTTATTTTTTACCGCGGATTCTATTTGTGTAGAAATGCCATCGATAAAATTTTTATGAAAGAACTGAATAACTTGAATTTTCTACTATAGTTGTTCTGTCTGACCCTAACGTATTTTTGCTTATCGCGCTTTTAGAGATAACCGCTTTCCCCCTTCAATACTGTGACCTTAAGGAATAGAGATCATGAAATTTGGTAAAATCTTGTCAGCCGCCACACTACTGCTCAGCAGTAACCTCAGTTTCGCCGAAGAAGTCCCCAAAGCCGTTATCGACCTAGCCGATTCACTGATGCCATTAGGCAGAGAAGTGGTACTGGTGAATGCCGTTAAAGCGCAAAATGCCCAAGGCAAAAGCTTAGATTCAATCAAAACATTAGATGAAAAATGGATTGCCACCGCAGGTATTGATGACTTTATGTCATCCCTGATGAACAACGAAGCGGCTAAGTTTCTCACGACCTTCGAAGCCAGCAAACCTTACTACCAAGAAATTTTCCTCATGGACAATCAAGGCGCGAACGTCGCCATGATCAGTAAAACTTCAGATTATTGGCAGGGTGATGAGGATAAATGGCAAAAATCCTTCGCCAATGGCAAAGGCGATAAACACATAGGTCCGGTCAAGTTTGACGAGAGCTCCCAAGCCTATCTAGTACAAATTTCTATTCCAGTGATGGATGGCGATGCTGCAATTGGTGCTATCACGATTGGGATCAACCTAGATCAATTTGGACTCTAATTACCAGAGAACGCCAGTGATGGGCTGCATCCTCTTACCACAGAGGTTATTGCGGCTCTCACCTTTTCAGTGTATCAATCAAGGAGGGCGTGACTATGGAATGGTATAAAGATCTATCCGTTAATCAGAAACTGACTTATCCGAGTCTGCTACTCGCTGGCGTAGTCATCTTCGCCTCTTCAACTGGTATTTTAGGACTCAAAGCCTTAAATCACAGCGCGAATACACTCGCGCTTGAATACTTACCTAGCCAATCTGAACTCCTACAGGCCGATAAAGCGCTTTATCAAGCTCAAGTGGCCGAGCGCAGCCTGATGTTTGTTAACGTGGGCACAGACTCTTACAACGACCTTTTAAAGCAGCACACTAATAGTATCTCTCTGGTTAAAGAACATATTGATAAGTTTGCCGATGTGACCACAAGTCCCCTAGCTAAAGATAAGCTCAATGAATTGAATCACAGTTTCGATACTTGGCGAGCGACAACCACAGAAATCAGTAATCAACGCACCCAAAATGGCCGTAACGGTAGAACGACGGCGATTGATCTTAGTTTCGGTCAAGCAGCAACGCAATTCGAGCAACTACACCAGAACATTAATCATTTAATCAATGATTTAAATAGTAATACTACCGCAGCGATAGCCCAAGTAGATGATGATGCCAATCATGGACAACAGATGCAGTTAATTGCCTTAGCCATCAGTCTCTTGATCTGTATACTCTTTATCGTTGCACTGCCTAAACTCATCAGCAAACCGCTGGCGGTTTTACTCGCAAAAATCCACGACATTACCGATGGTGATGGCGATTTGACCGAACGAGTCCACTTAACCTCTAAAGACGAGCTTGGTGATCTCGCCAAGGCATTCAATCATTTTCTCGATAACTTACACGGTATTATCTCGCAATTTAAACAGTCTACATCAGAGCTCAACACCGCTGCCGAAGGTCTAGCCAAAACCAGCGCATCAGCAAAACATACCTTGATGGATCAACAAGCTGCAACCCACAGAATCGCCGATGCCAGCGATCATATTGCCGCATCAGTGCAAGAAGTATCAGTCAGTGCCAGTCATGCCGCCGATGCCGCTAAACAAGCCGACGTATTTACCGCCGACGGTCAGGCAAGAGTGAAAAAAACCATCAATGTGATTCGTGAACTTGCGGGAGATGTAGGCACGGCAGAAATGCAGATCAATAAACTCGAACAGGAAGGCCAACATATCGGCCGCGTGCTTGAGGTGATTCAAGCCATTGCCGAACAGACGAATCTATTAGCCCTTAACGCCGCAATTGAAGCGGCGCGAGCAGGCGAACAAGGACGCGGGTTTGCAGTGGTTGCCGATGAAGTGCGATCCCTTGCCTCTAAGACTCACCAATCCACCGAAGAAATTAAATTGATGATCGCCAATGTGCAAAATGGCACTCAAAGCGCTGTGGCAGCGATTAATATCGGTAATGAAAAGGCTATCTCAAGCGTAGAAGCCGCCAGTAATGCCGGTGAAGCCTTAGCGCATATTGCAGAAATGGTCAGCCAAATTAGTGAGATGAACAATCAAATCGCCCTCGCGGCTAAAGCGCAAACCACTATGGCCAACGAGAGTCATCAAAATATTCAACACATTGCCGAACAGTCGGAGGAAAGTCTACGAACCACTGATGAAATCTACGCAGCAAGCGTACAACTCTCGTCAATGGCGAGTAATCTCACGGCGCTGGTCAGCCGCTTTAAACTGTAATTTTTGAGGGTGAAAGCTTTTATATAAGTTACCTTTTGTAAATCAGTGATGTTTGAAAAGTCCCCTCTAACGAATAAGGGAGCATAAACCTGTCGCAGTGATTATCTGAATTCAGGTGCTCCCTTATATTTAAACAGCAAAGCTAGCACTGATTAGCAGCGCTTAACCACTAAGCCTCTTGCCGCGCGTAAGTTGACTAACATAGGTAACATCAACGCAAGGATCACTATCAGCATCCCTACCAATTGAATTTCCGTCACCGCCTGCCCCATGGCTAACGCCGTTAATGCTGCAAAAACGGGCACGAGATTAAAAAAAATCGATGCCTTAGCGGGGCCAAGCGCCTTAACACCGTTAATCCAAAACAGATAACCGAGCACAGTGGCGAACAAACCTATGTAGAGCACGCTAGAAAAAGCCGTTGCCGACAGTTCCATCAACTCCAGCCAAGGGTGAAATTCACCTCGGCCAAGCCCAACCACGGACA
Source organism: Shewanella sp. NKUCC06_TVS (assembly GCF_019345515.1). Taxonomy (NCBI): domain Bacteria; kingdom Pseudomonadati; phylum Pseudomonadota; class Gammaproteobacteria; order Alteromonadales; family Shewanellaceae; genus Shewanella; species Shewanella sp. NKUCC06_TVS. The sequence continues at coordinate 90,158 of NZ_JAHKQX010000002.1, forward strand.
TAGACACACTGGCAGCTATCATACTCAGCAAGGTAAAGGGCAACACAGGCAACCAATGGCCGACCCGTTGCGAACAAATGGTATAACCACTCCACGCCAACATGCCGGCGGCAATCATCACATCACCTTGGTTAAAACTAAAGTTGAGCAACTGCTGCACACTACCGTTGGTGATCACTAGCAGTACGCCCGCCAATCCACCCACTAAGCTAAACACTTGTTGTCTGCTGAGCCATTCACGCTGTAATAGCGCATTGACGATTGAAGTCACCAGCGGGCTGAGCGCCATAATCAAGGCACCATTGGCAGCAGAGGTATGCTGCAGGCCATTAAATAACGCCAGATTTAAGCCGCCCACACCAATCACACCCACTAACGCTATGACAATATATTGCACCAAACTCAATTTGGGCCAAGCCTGACGAGTAAAAACGATATATAACGCTAGAGTCACAGCCGCAATGGTAAAACGCCAGAAGACGAGGGACTCTCCTGACATCTCCTCCAGCACTCGCTTAGCAATCGGAAACACACTGCCCCAGCTAAAAACGCAAATCAGTAGACAAACGAATGTCATGTAAGGTGTATGGGATTTCATATCGACCTCTAGGGAGGTAATTGGGATTGAGCTTAGTTTATAAGTTTCATATATTATTAAAACAAACAATATTGAGAGCTTAAATTCCAAATATGAAACTTAATTATTCCTTAGACGATATGCGCTTATTTTGGGTGGTGGCACAGCAAGGGAGTTTTAAGCTCGCGGCGCAGCACTTAGGCATTCCACCTTCAACCTTAAGCCGTCGAATCAATCTGTTAGAACAATCCTTAGGTCTGCGTTTACTGCACAGAGACGCCCATAGAGTCAACCTTACCGCCACAGGTCAGCGGTATCTCGAACGCTGCGGCCCGCTATTTATCGAGTTAAACCAGGTATCTGGTGAGTTGCATGCGGATAAACATCAAGCGGTTGGCAAATTGCGGATCTCGGCGCCCATCAATACAACCTATCGCTGGCTGGGTGAATCACTCAACGCCTTCCAACGGCATTATCCCAATATTGATATCGATTTAAGTCTGTCGAACATGAATATCGATGTCAGTGAAAACGCCATCGATATCGCCTTTCGAGTGGGCGAACCTAAAGATCCCGATTGGATTGCAAGGCCACTTACCACGATTAGCTTTGTACTTTGCACCAGCACATCGGCAACGCAGTGGCATGCGCTGCAATCCATTGAAGAGCTGGATCAGCATCCGGTTATCATCGCCAAGCCCACAAAAACGTGGCGTTTACAGCACAATAGCACAGGGCAAAATGTCGAGTTTGAACCAAGGGGGAATATCAAACTAGCCGTCGATGATATGGCGATTGCCTGTCAGGCCGTGGTGGCGGGGCTTGGGATTGGACTCATACCCATCAGCATGGCGAGTGAACAGATACGAAGTGGCAAACTCATTCAAATACTGCCCGAGTGGCAAGGTATTCCGCGTACCGCCTACTTGATGTATCGCGATCGAGACAACCTGCCCTTACGAGTCAGACTGTTAATTGATTTTATGTTGGCGAATCCACCCGAGGCTTATTGAGCCAATGCAGGCATGAGTCTGCGGCTTATCGACTCAATAAACGGCTAGAGTGCTAAATCCAGCTGAGTCTGGCCGTTTAAGCTTGTGGCGACGACAAGAGTAGAATCAGTAAGGCCAACTGAAATCCCCAATAGACGAATGCCGCGGCCTTCTTGCCTTTCCATAGCCTGTGCGAGTAGCTCATAGAACATTACAATCGAGACTTCATCGCTCCGGTGCTCAATTGTAGTCTGCTTGAAATCGTTAAACTTAAGTTTGACCACCTGTTTATGTATTTTGCGTTCCTTAGCACTGCGACTTAAACGCAAGGACAGTTCTTGGATCAAACTAGGCATCACCTGCTGGCACTGCTCTAAGCTATAAATATCCTTTGCTAACGTGGTTTCAACACCCACTGATTTGCGCTCTCTGTCGGCAGAAATACCCCGTTCATCTATGCCTTGGGAACGCTCAATCAACACACCACCAAACTTACCGAATCGCGCTAAGAGCTCAGGTTTAGAATAAGCTTGCACATCACCACAGGTATTGAGCCCGAGCGAAGAGAGCTTTTCGGCGGTGACTTTACCAACACCGGGAATTTTACGCAGCGATAAGGTCTTAACAAACTCAGAAAGCGTCTCTGGTGTAATGACATATTGGCCGTTTGGCTTGTTCAGATCCGAGGCGACCTTAGCTAAAAATTTTACTGGCGCGATACCCGCCGATGCGGTTAAACCCGTTTCGGTTAAGATATCGCGACGAATCGCTTGGGCAATCAAGGTCGCAGAGCCCTTATATTGTTGGCACTCACTCACATCCAAATAAGCTTCATCTAAGGAAAGCGGCTCAATTAATTGGGTATAGCGGGAAAATATTTCACGAATTTGTAGCGACACTTCTTTGTAAACTTGCATCCGACCCGGAACTAAAATCAGCTCAGGGCACAACTTAAAGGCATAAGCCGTTGCCATTGCTGAACGTACACCGAATTTACGTGCCTCGTAACTGCAAGTACTGATAACACCGCGACGGTCGCTACTGCCGCCTACGGCTAAAGGCTTGCCACGGTACTCAGGAAAGTCGCGCATTTCCACTGCAGCAAAATAGCAGTCCATATCGATATGAATAATTTTTCGCACGTTGAATTCCTCCAACGCCAAAATACTGTATATAAAAACAGTAATCAAGTATTCCTGATAGATTTGGGGCCAATAAGATGTAGCCTAGCGCTGGAAAAGAGAACAAGACAAGTGTGAGGAACAACAGACATGCTTAATAACTGAGTTTCCTAGGCCATTACACTCAGTGGCCTAGGTATTTACTCAACCTAACAATCTAAGGCTCACATCTTAGTTTGCAGGTAGTTTTGCAATCCAACACGGTCAATAAGCCCAAGTTGTTTTTCGAGCCAATACATATGGTCAGACTCTGTATCGTCAAGTAATACTTCAAGGATTTCACGTGTCTGGTAATCTTGCTTCTGCTCACACAGTGCAATCACTTTGCGCAAATCGTCCGCGACCTTGTATTCGTAGGCGAGATCATTACGTAGCATCTCTTCTACATCTTTACCTATGTTCAATGCCTCACGGGCGGCAACATTGGGTGTACCTTCGAGGAATAAAATGCGCTGCACTAATTTGGCAGCATGGGCTTTCTCATCATCTGACTCATGGGCGATACGCTCATAGAGTTCATTCAGGCCCCAATCTTCATACATATGGGCATGGACAAAATACTGATCCATTGCCGAGAGTTCTCCCGTTAGGAGTCGATTTAACGCATCGATAACGTCTTTATCGCCTTTCATATCTTGCTCCTATTGGTCGCTAATTTGCGATTGTAGATAATTTTGAATACCGGTTAGCGTAATGAGCTCTTGCTGCGACTCGAGCCAATCTAAGTGCTCTTCTTCGTCTTCGAGAATATCTTCCAGCAGATCGCGGCTCACATAGTCCTGTTCGGCTTCACACAAGCTGATCGCATCACGCAGCAATGTAAGCTGCTCTTGCACCATGGCCAGATCGCAGTCGAGCATCTCTTGGCTATGTTCACCAATGCGAAGTTTTTCGAGTTGTTGCAGATTAGGTAGACCTTCCAAAAACAGCACTCGCTCGATGAGCTTATCGGCGTGCTTCATATCTTGGATGGATTTTTTGTATTCGACGTGGTTTAACTTCTCTAAGCCCCAATGTTTAAACATGCGGGCATGGAGGAAATATTGATTGATTGCGGTCAACTCACAGGTAAGCACCCGATTCAGTTGCCCAACCACTTTAGGATGACCTTTCATAAGTTACTATCCTTGGTAAGCGTGAAAAGATTGATCTAAATCAAGCTTCTAGCCTAGTACAATTTATCGACCAACTCAAATTATCTTTATATTTCACTCACTTAATGATGAAAAGCATTCTCATTCCTGCTTAGATTAACTTGCTATCCCACTCTAATCCCAAGGATAAATCTCAAATGATTAACCCGTGTAAGAAAATACGAGGCAAAAAAATAGCCCCCTAAATTGGAGGCTATGATCGAATCAAGACTATTTAGATAATGCGGTCTTTCGTTAACTTCTCACGACGCGCTTCTTCAGCGGCCATACGACGTTTACGTTTGTCACAAGGGTCATCACAATCACACGCTTTTTCAATCCCTAGAACACCTAAACCGCCACAACTTCCTTCAACGGCTTTGCGCTTGATAAGATAACCAATCGACATGAGCAAAAAGAAGACTAACAAGATCACAAATGCCGCGATAAAAGAGGTCATGGTTTACTCCAAAAACTAAATAAGGAAAGGCTTGAAGGCGTCGCTGTAATAGACCTTAAATCCGTCGCCTTGCTTTTCGATTAGCATTATCGCCAAGTGTTCCTTCTTGGCAAGCTCCAATGATGCTTCTGTGCCCAAAACCATCATGGCCGTCGCAAAACCGTCGGCCGTCATACAATTTTGATGCAATACCGTCACGGATGCTAACTTATGATTTATCGGTAAACCAGTACGCGGATCGATTATATGCGTAAAACGTTGGCCGTCTTCTTCATAATAATTACGATAATCACCAGAGGTCGCCATCGCCATAGTACCAGGTGCAATAACCTGCTGTACGGCTTCAGAGCCATCATTGGTCGGTTGCTCTATAGCAACACGCCAAGAGCTTCCATCACCTTTGGCACCTTTGATACTCAGTTCGCCACCGATTTCAACTAAATACCCTGTCGCGTGGTATTTATCAAGAATGGAAGCGATCTTATCAACCCCAAATCCCTTCGCGATTGATGATAAATCTACATATAAATGGGTGTTGTGCTTACTTAGACGGTTGCCTTCAATGGAAAGTTCACTAATCCCTGTTTTGGCTTTAGCCGCATCAATATCAGCCTGTGTCGGAACTTTCGTTGGACGCTTATCAGGTCCAAAACCCCACAGATTAACTAAAGGACCTAAGGTAATATCAAGTGCCTTATCAGTCACTTGATATAAACGTATTCCCTCTTGCACCACTTTTATGGTATCCGGTGAGACTTCAACGCTTTGCTCCAATGGCAATTGGTTGAAACGGGATAATTCTGAATTAGGCCGATACGTCGACATCTGGTCATTGACTAGCTCAAGGGCTAAATCAATCTCCGCTTGAAGTAACTGCGCCGTCGGCATCTGCTCATTCGGGACGACTTTAATGTGATAAGTCGTGCCCATAGTGCTGCCGGCCAACGAAATGACTTCGTTTTGCTTTGAACAGGCTGAAACAAAAAAGGCCAGTCCCACGAGGACTAGCCAGTTAAATGAATGCTTTAGTGCTGAGGTATTGATCTTTAAGGTCTGAAACATAGTGACCTACTACTCTTATTTGGGCCCTTAAATGCAAAAGTTGCAGATGAAAGGTTAACCTCAACATCTGCAACTTTTCTATCTAGGACTAATGAACATTAGCCGCCGAAGTCATCCAACAGGATGTTTTCGTCTTCGACACCAAGATTTTTCAACATACCAATGACGGCAGCGTTCATCATTGGAGGTCCACACATGTAGAACTCACAATCTTCTGGAGCATCATGGTTTTTCAGATAGTTTTCATACAATACGTTATGAATAAAACCTGTGTAACCATCCCAGTTGTCCTCTGGTTGAGGATCTGAAAGTGCCACATGCCATACGAAGTTATCATTCTCAGCCGCTAGGCCGTCGAAATCTTCTACGTAGAACATTTCACGCTTAGAACGTGCACCGTACCAGAAGCTCATCTTACGTTTAGACTGAAGACGCTTCAGTTGATCGAAGATATGTGAACGCATTGGCGCCATACCCGCACCACCGCCGATAAACACCATTTCTGCATCGGTATCTTTCGCGAAGAATTCACCGAATGGGCCAGAAATTGTCACTTTATCGCCAGCTTTTAAGCTCCAAATGTAAGATGACATCTTACCGCAAGGCAGAGTCAAGTTACGTGGTGGAGGCGTAGCAATACGCACGTTCAGCATAATAATGCCGAACTCTTCTGGGTAGTTAGCCATTGAGTATGCACGGATAGTTTCTTCATCAACCTTAGATTCAAGATTGAAGAAACCGAAGTGTTCCCAGTCGCCACGGTATTGTGCAGGCACATCAAAATCTGCATATTTAATATGATGAGCTGGTGCTTCGATTTGAATATAACCGCCAGCACGGAATGGTACAGACTCGCCATCAGGAATTTGCAGCTTCAGTTCTTTAATGAAAGTGGCTTTGTTATCGTTAGAGATAACTTCACATTCCCATTTCTTGATACCGAAGATTTCTTCGTCAAGCTCGATTTCCATATCGTTCTTAACGTTAACCTGACAAGAAAGACGACAACCTTTACGGGCATCACCTTTGCTGATGTGGTCAAGTTCCGTTGGCAAAATATCGCCGCCGCCAGACTTAATCACCACGCGACATTGGCCACATGAGCCACCGCCACCACACGCACTCGATACGAAGATACCGCTGTTAGCCAAAACGCCTAACAACTTACCGCCCGCACCGGTTGTAATCGCTTTTTCAGGATCGTCATTAATGCCGATCGTGATGTCACCACTAGCCACTAACTTAGACTTAGCGAATAAAATCACTAATACCAAGATGAGGACGATAGCAGTAAACATACTCACACCGAGGTAAACCTCGAGCGGAGTAGATTTAAAAATACCAAGAATATCCATTAACTTATCCTTAGAAGGTCCAATTCAAGAAGCCGTTATGTGTCTCTTACAGAGACACACCTGAAAACGACATGAAACCTAAGGCCATCAAACCAGCGGTGATAAAGGTAATCCCTAAACCACGTAGGCCGTTAGGCACGTCGGCATACTTCAGCTTCTCACGGATACCGGCCATCAATACGATAGCTAATGCCCAACCCACTCCTGAGCCGAAACCAAACACCACACTCTCGCCTAGCTTGTAGTCACGCTCAACCATGAATGATACCGCACCGAAAATCGCGCAGTTCACTGTGATCAAAGGTAAGAAAATACCTAATGCGTTGTACAAAGGTGGAAAGTACTTGTCCAGTGCCATTTCCAGAATTTGAACCAAAGCCGCAATCACACCGATAAAGGTAATGAATTTCAAGAAGCTTAAGTCAGCTTCAGGTGCGCCAGCCCAAGCAAGTGCACCAGGAGCTAGCAGCCCTTGATAGATAACTTGGTTTGCTGGGACAGAGATAGTTAACACTACAACTACCGCAATCCCTAGGCCCATGGCTGTAGTGACTTTCTTAGACACAGCCAAGAAAGTACACATACCTAGGAAGAAGGCCAGTGCCATGTTTTCAATGAAAACAGAGCGAATTAACAGGCTAATATAATGTTCCATCGCACTTACCCTTTTGCTTCAACTTGCTCTGGCTTATAGGTACGAATAATCCAAATCAAAACACCGATCAGGAAGAACGCACTCGGAGGCAGTAGTAGCAGACCGTTTGGTTGGTACCAGCCGCCATCAGAGATCTTGTGCAGGATTTCAACACCGAACAGAGAACCGTTACCAAACAGTTCACGTACGAAGCCAACAGCTAACAGAATCGCACCGTAACCTAAACCGTTACCGATACCATCCATAAAGCTCATCATTGGCGGTGTTTTCATCGCGTAAGCTTCGGCACGACCCATTACGATACAGTTCGTAATAATCAGACCGACGAATACCGACAGCTGCTTAGAGATCTGATAAGCATAAGCCTGCAGCAATTGGTCAACCACGATTACCAAAGAGGCAATAATGGTCATCTGTACGATAATACGCACACTGCTTGGAATATGATTACGGATCATTGAGATAAACAGGTTCGAAAACGCAGTTACCGCAGTTAACGCCAACGCCATTACCAGTGCAGTTTCGAGCTTGCTCGTTACCGCTAATGCACTACATACACCAAGTACTTGTAAAGCAATCGGGTTGTTGTTGACTATAGGTCCGGTCAGAACCTGTTTCAGTTCTTTAGCGTCAGACATTAGTTGAGACCTCCATTGCGTGCTTTTTCAATGAAACTCGCAAAACCTTCTTTACCCAACCAGAATGTCAGTGAATGTTGTACACCGTTACTCGTTAAGGTTGCGCCAGATAATGCATCTACACCGTACTCAGTGCTAGCAACAGTTGGGTTTTTCGTTACGCTGATAGCGAGTTTACCTTGCTCATCAAATAACTTTTTGCCATGCCATTTCGCTTTCCACTGAGCATTTTGCACTTCGCCACCTAAGCCCGGCGTTTCGCCGTGCTCGTAGTAGACTAAGCTTTGCACTGTGTTTAGGTCAGCATCCATAGCAAGGAAGGCATACATAGTAGACCATAGGCCATAACCATGGATTGGCAGAATGACACTGGTTAATTTACCTTGGCCGTCACGAACAAGATAAACCACAGCCTTATCAGCAACACGTTTCACTGAAGCGATGTCATTCTCAGGTACAAATGAGGTTTTCACATCACGAGACGCTTTACGTTGATCATAAGTGTCAGCATCAACACCCACACCCTCAACCCAAGCACCCGTTTTCAAATCGACCAGTTTAGCTTCGATGTGTTTGCCGTATGTATCCAGAATTTGCGCTTTGGTCACTTTGCCCGCTTTAGTATCGATAAGACCAGCGGCTTCCAGAATGTACTTTTGCTTATCAAGCAGTTTATTTTCTGCTTGAGTCGGTCTCAGTAACACTGCTGCAGTAGACACAAATATCGCACAAATTAGACACAGGCCAACGACGATAAATAAGGTTCTGCCGAACGAATCTTTATTACTAGCCACGGGCAATCCTCCGCTTGATATTTGCCTGAACCACGAAGTGGTCGAACAATGGCGCGAACAAGTTAGCAAACAAAATTGCCAACATCATGCCTTCAGGGAATGCAGGGTTAATCACGCGGATAAACACAGCCATTGCACCGATCAAGATACCGTATGCCCATTTAGCTTGGTTAGTAAATGACGCTGACACTGGGTCTGTCGCCATGAACATCATGCCAAACGCAAAACCACCTAACACTAAGTGCCAGTACCAAGGCATTGCAAACATTGGATTAGTGTCACTACCGACAACGTTAAGCAGCGTAGAAATGGCAATCATGCCCACCATTACACCGCCAACGATACGCCATGAAGCGATACGCGTGTAGATGATGACCAAACCACCTAACAGAATCGCTAATGTAGACACTTCACCCACTGAACCTGGAATGAAACCGAAGAACGCATCCCACCAGTTTTGGTTAATTGCGTAATCTAAAGTGCCAGACGCCGCTTGGCTCAGTGCAGTTGCACCTGAGTAACCGTCAGCCACAACCCATGAGGTATCACCTGACATATTCAACGGATAAGCGAAGAACAAGAAGGCACGACCCGCTAGTGCTGGGTTTAAGAAGTTACGCCCTGTACCACCGAACACTTCTTTCGCCACGACCACACCGAAGGTGATACCCAGCGCCACCATCCATAATGGGATAGTTGCTGGCAGCGTTAAAGCAAACAGGATAGAGGTAACGAAGAAACCTTCGTTGACTTCATGACCACGGATAGAGGCAAACAGCACTTCCCAGATACCACCGACGGCAAAGGTCACCGCGTAGATAGGTAGGAAGAAACAGGCGCCATACCACATCAGCGCAGGCCAGCCAGAGTTTGCCGTCAGTTCGGTACCGAACATGCTGAACAAGCTCACTTGCCATACGTCAGGAGTAGCAAAACCAGCCACTAAAGCTAATTGAGCTTGTAAACCTACGTTGTACATACCCACGAACATCGCGGGGAAAGCACAAGCCCAAACCGTAATCATCATACGTTTTAGGTCGAGGTTATCGCGAACATGGGTTTTGCCCTTGTTCACTTTACCTGGGGTATAAAAAATCGTGTATGCCGCTTCGAATAGGGCATAAAACTTTTCGTATTTACCGCCTTTTTCAAAGTCGGGTTCAATACGTTCGAAAAAATCTTTCAAGCTCATTAGCCTTCCCTCTCGATCGTATCTAGACAGTCACGCAGATATGAACCGTAGTCATACTTGCCTGGACATACGAACGTACACAGTGCGAGATCTTCTTCATCTAACTCTAACGCGCCTAAAGTAGCAGCACCGTCAAAGTCACCTGAAATCAAGTCACGCAACAACATAGTAGGAAGAATGTCCAATGGCATTACACGCTCATAGTTACCAATTGGCACCATAGCGCGGTCTGAACCACCTGTACTGGTCGTCATGCTGAACAGACGAGAAGGAGCAAGATGTCCTAAGAATGCACGAGTGATAGAATATTTGTCTGAGCCTGGTAATACCCAGCCTAAAAATTCTTTCTCTGTACCTTCTTCTAACAGACTTACTTGAACATGGTAACGACCTAAATACCCTTGTGGGCCAACGGCTGTACGACCATTCAGAACAGAGCCTGAAATCAGACGAACATTGCCATCTAAGGCTTCACCAGCGGTTAATTCAGTCATGCTCGCGCCCACAACAGTGCGTACGAGTCTTGGCTTAGCCGCTTTAGGGCCTGCGATTGCAATAACACGTTCGGTATTGAGTTCACCCGTCGTAAATAGCTGACCAATTGCTATTACATCTTGGTAACCAATATGCCAAACGGTACGTTTTGCAGAGGCAGACAATAAGAAGTGAATGTGAGTACCGACTAATCCTGCAGGGTGCACACCGGCAAATTCTTCAACTTGGGCGTTTGCGGCAGGAATATCAGCGCCAGGCGCTTTACAAAGGTAAACTTTACCGTCAGTAAGTCTTGCTAAGACCTTAAGACCATTAGCAAAATCTTCTTTATGCTCACGGATCACCACAACGGGATCAGCGGCAAGAGGTTGAGTATCTATTGCGGTTACAAAAATACCAGCAGCAGAAGAGTCTACAGCAGGAACTTTGCTAAAAGGACGAGTACGCAAAGCAGTCCATAAACCTGATTCAATCAGATTGTCACGGACTAACTGCGAGTCGAGCGTATCGAGTGCAGTGGCATCATATTTAGCAAAGGCAACGCTGTCGTTTCCTTCCACTTCAATGACAACAGACTGCAGAACACGCTGGGCGCCCCGGTTAATGTCTAATATAGTACCACTGGCTAAAGCCGTATATTTAACGCCTAAATTCTTCTTATCTTCAAAAAGAACTTGGCCTTTTTGTACTTTATCGCCCACTTTGATCTTCATCGTTGGACGTAAGCCAATATACTCTTCACCCAAAGTAGCTACATGTTTAATGGCTGGGCCATTATGGATAACTTGCTCTGGTCCGCCTGCTATAGGCAGTTCCAATCCTTTCTTAATTGTAATCATATCCACAAGCACTACGTTTGAAGGAAAGACAATGCGCCGCGTTCCTGCTAAATACTTAGGTTTTAAACAAAACCTACTGCATTGAGCTAGCGCAGATTTATCACAGAAATGCGATCGCAATCACGCTGGTCGCGCGCATTTTACCCCAATTGACTTGGCATCGCCACGAAAATTATAGGTGATTTCAAACCTAAAATACGGATTGAAAAGAATCATGCGCTACGGCGTTCACCTTCCGACCTAGTGACTGATCAGAAAGAGAGAATATTACGGCCACTGGGTACTATAGCATTAATAATTAAAGATTTAATTTAGCAAAAAGTCGAAACGTCCACTAAACGCAGCCGAAATCGATCTTATTTGTTTCAATTGATTTAAATTCAAACAAAATAAAACTCAATTTAAAAGCGCCATTGATAACCTAAATAGCTAATACGTCCATTTTCCGATCGAATTCCGCTATTTGATGCTGTCGTAACTAATGACTCATCTAAGAGATTTTCTACTCTAAAATAAATCTCATGGTGACGGTTAAAATGATAATTCGCCGCTAAATCTACCCGCCATTGTACTGCGATAGGCTGTAATTCAGTGCCAAATTGGCCCATTTCCCGCTCGGATTGATAAAAGACATTTGCATTCAATTCATATTCGGCATATTTCATTCCAGCACTAAAATGCAATTGCTGCTCAGGTAACCAAGCCACTCTATCACCAGCCACAACGCAACCTTGGATTTCGTTACAGCTATTGGTTTGATACTCAGAATTCGAATATTGATAATTTAAGACTAATGGTAACTGTACACTACCGATATCCCACTGGTAGCCAAGACTCAGCTCAACTCCTTTGGTCAGTACATCCACGACATTGCCTTGAACCCACAAACGACTGTCGGCGCATTGGGTATACGCATCGCAATTGACATGCAGGTTATCAAAATCTTGAACGTAGGTTTTGATGTCAGCACTAAAATGCTCACTGGCATATTGGGCGCTGACTTGATATTGCAGCGATACTTGCGCCTCTTGCTCAAGATTACCTGCACTCGCGGCGGTCCATGAGCGGCGAATATCCGTACTAAAGCGCCAATCTCCAGCATCATATAAAACACCGAGTTGTGGCATCCAATCGCTGTCGGAGAAATCAGCCGCATCCAGTCCTACATAAGCTAAATCGACCTTGCGATTGACGCTCACTTGTTCATAGGCAAGCGCGAGCTTTATCTGTAATTCGTCCCAATTAAACAAGGAATCGATTGCCGAAGTAAATGCAGTTGCATCGTCGGTATAGGCCAATAACGCATTTTGTGCATCACTCACTAAACTCAAGTCCTGCTGCCATAGACTCTGTTTTTCGCCAAAGTGCATCTCGGCTTTATCCGTATGATAACGGGCGCTATAGATAATTTGATGGGCACCATACTGATTCACTGATTCAGTTTGTGCCCCAAAGGAGCTGAAATCATTGTCTTGTTGTAAAGAAGCCAGTGAGACGCCATCGACTGTCGGCTGACGTTCAAATGCGGCCAACGCAGCAAGACTCTGGGCATCGAGCATTTGCCCATCAAATTGATTGAGTTGATTTAATTGCTGCGAATAGGACTGGTAGTAAAAGTCTGTGGTGACCTTATGCCCACCATTGAGCGTAACTTGGTGAGACAGTTGGTACTTATGATGTCGCCCCTGATGTTTATCCGCCGCAGTGGCCGAATACAAACTCATAGGATCTTGTTGCCAATCGGCCTGTGTTAACCCAAGCTGAGAGCGATAACTATCATCATCGAGAAACTGGTAAGTAAACTCAGTCACCTGTGGACTTCTGGCGCCGAGTAAACTCGCGGCGTTGATTTTAAATAAGATGTCTGTCGTTTGGTGGTCTGTGTCTTGACCATTGAGCAAGTGATCGGCGCCGCTATTATTTGCATAATTAACCGCGAGTATCATGCCATACTCTTTTTGCTTCACTCCCCAATTCATATCGACACTGTAGTCTGAATCGGTATTGCCCTCGAGAGTCGCCTTACTATTCTCGGTCTGCTCAGCAACAGGTAAGGTTTGATAACTCACCACCCCAAACGCACCTTGCCCACCGACAGCCATATTTGCCATCGGGGTGGCAGTAACACTCTGTTGTTGCAGCAGATTAGGTAAGAGTTGTAATTGCGGTGCCGAATACGGCGCAGGGGAGAAATACACTCTATCTTGTAATACCGCAATACCTTGAGTCGCGCTGCGCATGCTGATGCTCGCGGGATTTCCACTCAGATCCGCAGGCAAAACCGTCAAAGCCGTCAATTGACCTAACGCTAAACGATTAGACGTTGAATGAAATGTGCCATTGAGCTTGTTCAATTCAAGCATTTGACTGTGAAGATCATCGGCGAACGTTGTGCTAGAACAGGCAAGAGATACAGAAATTGCACAAAGTGATACAGTGAAGTAACGACTAGGCATACCAAGCTCCCAAAAACTTTGTTAGCGTACGGTGTTTTTGTTATTAACTTGTAAAATAGCTGAGTTTGCTTGAAAAAAAAAGCGACTCTCGTCGCTTTCTCTTATTTACTTCAGGAAACTGAATTTACTAAAGAAGCACTCTCATACTATAAGAGTGCGAACAATTACAGGTTACCTAGAATTTCATCGCTTAATTTTAGATCGTCATTACGATTAACACTTACGCCTGCAGCAATAATATTACGGGCGATATCTTGTGCTTGCTCTAATGAATGCATCTCATACGTACCACATTGGTATTCGTTCAGCTCAGGGATTTCAGACTGCTCAACCACTTTAAGCACATCTTCCATCGCGGCTAACCACGCATCGGCCACTTGGCGCTCTGTGGGTTCACCAATCAAACTCATATAAAAACCGGTACGACATCCCATTGGCGAAATATCAATGATCTCAACATCGCTGCCATTTAAATGGTCACGCATAAAACCCGCGAATAAATGCTCTAGAGTATGAATACCACGCTCACTGAGGATCTCTTTATTCGGTGCGCAAAAACGTAAATCAAATACAGTAATGGCATCGCCCTTTGGCGTGCTCATATGCTTAGCGATACGAACCGCAGGGGCATTCATCCGAGTATGGTCGACGGTAAAGCTATCAAGTAATGGCATAGGGATCTCCAAATTCTCAGGGCGACATCAACGCCACTGTAACTGTCTATTTATAGCTTGCAAGCATAACACCAAATGAATTACGCCGATAACAAGATAATCTAAGATGAAATCATCTCATATAAATCAGATGCTAATGTGACAGTTTGCAGTAAAAAAACCATCATTTAGTGTTGACGCTGTTGACTGTAAGCATCCTCAGATATTTTATGGTACTGGCGCACACCTTGCTCATACGTGTGATAGGCATCGTACACCTTTCGCATTAAGGGATCTTGATTCGCTTGATCTTCAATCACTTGTTTGGAGATTTTCTCAAGCTCCAACAACACGTTCGGTGGAAACGCTTTAAGTTCCACACCTTCGTCCTTCACTAACGTTTCAAGGGCGGTCACGTTACGGGTCGTGTATTCATCGAGCATATCTTGGTTAATGGCTCTCGCAGCAACTCTGACTATGGCCTGTAAATCCTCAGGTAAACTCTCAAAGGCAGCAGTATTAATCAAGAATTCCATATTTGAACCTGGCTCATGCCAACCAGGGTAATAGTAGTACTTAGCCACTTTATGTAAACCGAAGGCAAGATCATTCACTGGCCCTACCCATTCTGCGGCATCAATCGCTCCCGTTTGCAGTGCACCATAAAGTTCACGCCCCGCCATATTTACAGGTACAGCACCAACGCGTTTCAACACTTCACCACCTAAGCCCGGCATGCGGACCTTCAATCCCTTAAAATCAGCAATAGTATTGATGGGTTTATTAAACCAGCCACCCATTTGCATCCCAGTATTGCCTCCCGCGAGGGGAATAATACCAAAGGGTTGATACACTTCAGTCCACAGCTCCATACCACCGCCATAGTGAAGCCAGCCATTCATTTCCTGTGCGGTCATACCAAAGGGGATCGATGAAAAAAACTGCGCTGCGGGCGCTTTTCCTCTCCAGTAGTAAGAGGCTGAGTGGGCCATTTGAATTTTACCCTGACTCACACTATCAAATACGGCAAAAGCGGGCATCAACTCACCCGCACCATAAACGCTAATTTTTAACCGACCGTTAGACATTTCATCGACTAAATGCGCAAAACGCTCAGGAGCCATGCCTAAACCGGGGAAGTTTTTCGGCCAAGAGGTCGCAAGACGCCATTCAATGGCAGGTAAAGCATGGGGAACATCAGTTGCGGCGTGGGAAGCGGCTACGCTTTGCGCATCACTGGAGACGGGGTTACAACCGCTCAGTCCCATCAGCAGCACTGAGATAAACAAACTCCCTAACTTACGCATTTTTAATACTCTCTCTGATGTCAAACGAGTACATGGATCCAACTGACATGGAAATGCACTCAGGATGGGTATCGACAATCACACCACCCAACCTCTTAAAATAAAACATATTGTTAACACAGAAACTAAGGTAGGGAAACTAGAAACTAAGGTCGGCAAACTCAAAAATAGTCTTAAGTTGGCCTAAAACAAAAAGCCACTCTATGAAGAGTGGCCTTGAAATCTAAGCTAAACAGTATTACTGAGCGATTAATTAACCACGACAATTTGGCGTATTAGGTACTTGTGCATTCGCATCCCACTCATTTTGAGTGAAAGTATGAATAGACAAAGCATGCACGCCATTGGCTAACTCATGGGCTAAGTGAGTGTTGACCAATCGATGACGAGCTAATAAACGTAAGCCATCAAACTGCTCGCTCACCAGCACAACTTTAAAGTGGGTTTCTGAATTCGGTGGTACATGGTGACGATTACTTTCGTTAATCACTTCTAAATGGGTCGGCGAGAAGCATTCGGTTAATTTCTGCGAAATAGTGTTAGCCACAGTGCCCTGCACATGAGTATTGGACATATTCGAGTCTCAGAATGGGAAAATCCAGTTGCCGCAGAGTACTGCTTCAAATTGAAAAGATCAAATTCACGCTTTCAATTTGTTGATGCCCTACCACTTTATATCCAGCCATATTTCGCAGTGCTTCACCATAGGCAGTTAGCGGGAGGCAATTAACCATGGAAATTAACGATGAGTTGTCTAAAGGTATAGTTCCAACGCGGCTCTTTTACTTTCAAACGTTTAGGTAAACTGTGTAACCAATCACTTTGCATAGGCCAGTGCATGATCAGTAGATCGCCACTGTGCAAACTTATGCTGTACTTGGTTTGGCTGTGCTTATGCTTAAGCACAAAATCCCGCGTGGCCCCTAAGGTAATAGAAGCAATATGACTCCCCTGAGTAATTTCAGGTTCATCATCACTGTGGGCGCCCATACAATCTTTACCATCGGCGTAGCGATTCACTAATACCCCATTGCTCTCCAAACCATAATCCCGCGCTAACTTATCCCTCAACTTGTGAGCATATTTAGGCCAAGGTAAGGCGCGGATAAACAGTCCTGAATATAAATAGTCGCAGCCCAAATCGCCAAACCACACTTGCTGGCGAGGAATCGCGTGAAACTGACCAAAGACTTGGATTTCAGGGCGATTTAAGGGATAGGTCAGCGCTTCTTTCATTAGCGCCGCTTGCTGCTCAGCATTAAGATAACCCCGCACTAAGGTGATGGGCGGTTTAATTTGAGCATCACCCTCTGTATCAAACCCTAACTTACCTTGCTGCATTGACGTCCTCCATGTGAGCCGTCGCACTGCGCCATGAAATCTGCGATAATCTGCGCCTTAAATTTATTGGCGCAGTGTGGCACATGACAACACAATTTTCAGTAGCGGGTGTTGAACTCGAACTCTTACGGTATCCAGCTCAGCAGGAATCTAATCTTCAAGCTTGGGATGCCGCCGATGAACACTTACTCAAAAGCCTTATTGAGTCAGAGCAAGCCGCCGTGCCAACCGCCATTATCAACGACAATTTCGGCGCCTTAAGCTGCGGTTTATCTAAATTACATCCAAGTTGGCCGCTATTTGTTGAAACCGATGCCAGAACCAGCTTTTTAGGCACAGAACAAAACCATGGCCGCAATCAGTTGCCAATGGATAATCTGCAATGGTTTACCAGCCGCGATACCTTGCCGGAAAACTTAGCATTAGTATTGATGAAGTTGCCTAAGAACTTAAGCTACTTTGCCCACCAGCTAACGCGCTTGTCGCAAGTGTTACCTGCAGGCACTCGTGTATTAGTGGCCGCCAAATCCAAATCGATTAATGGCGCCTTACTCGACATCTTTGCTAAGCATTTAGGCCTCGCAAGCGCCAGTTTAGCGTGGAAAAACACGCGAGTGATCACCTGTGTCAGTGATGGCAAACCAAGACCATTAGCCAAAGAAGTGACTTGGGCCGTACCCGAATATCAACTTGAGATCAGCAATTTAAGTAATGTGTTTGCCGCCAACAAACTCGATATTGGCGCACGCATCATGCTAGAGAATCTGCCCAAAGGGGATTTTAAGTCGATTGTTGATCTCGGCTGTGGCAATGGCGTGCTGGGGTTACGCACCGCCCAGTTATTCCCAGAGGCTGACATTCACTTTATCGACGATTCTGAAATGGCAGTCGCATCAGCCAAGGCAAACTGGGCACGCAATCAATTATCCGCAGACAAAGGCCACTTCTATTGGGACGATTGCATGACGCATCTGCCCGATGATGTTCAACCGGATCTGGTGCTGTGTAATCCGCCGTTTCATCAAGGTGAAGCCATTACCGATCATATCGCCTGGCAGATGTTTTTAGATGCTCGCCGTCGCTTGAAAGAGGGGGGGATCTTACATATCGTCGGTAACCGTCATCTGGCTTACCATGTAAAATTACAGCGCTTATTTAAGAACTGCACCACAGTCGCCTCCAACGGTAAATTTGTGATCCTGCAGGCACAGAAAAAATAACCTCATCGAAATTGACACGTTAAATGAGAGCCAGCAATGTTTGGCTCTTTTTTATACAGGGCTCTTTTTATGCTGAGCAATGACATGTTGGAAAAGCAGCAGTCGGAGATTTCCTAAAAATCAACAACAACTAGCCGAAAAATACACATACAAGTACACTTCTTGCCGACAAAGGTTTATGAGTTAAGCACTTAAACACTTAGGAATGAGATATGCCGTTAAAGGATGACGTTGCCCAACTAAAAGCTGAGCTGGCACAGTTACAATCGCTGCATTTATCGCAGCAATCTTCGCTCGGTCGTCAATTAGCAGAATTCTCCACTAAGCTCGAGACCTTAAGTCAGCAAATTGCGGCTGAAGACGCCGCTGAAACCACTCTGAATATGGCAGCGAGTGCTTCATCGATTGCATCTGTGCTCACCGCCGCCGATAACGCGCCTACATTAACCTATGCGGCACAAACACCAACACTTGAGCCAGCTTCCGTAGAACCAGCCCCAGCAGAACCCAACCCATGGCAGCAAGGCCCTATACCAGCAGAATCTTGGCAAGAAGACCCTTGGCAAAGAAAAACGAAAAATACCCCGACGGAACAAGCCACTAAAACCGAACACCTTTCTCAAGCGCAAAATCAACAGCTGAGTGATGAAGTCAAATTGCAGGCAAGCGTGCAAGCAGCGAGTCAATTTGATGAGTTGTTATCCCAAGGACTCGCGGCCGTCATGGCACCCTTTGCGGCAGTCAACGAGCAAGTCAAATCTTTCTACCATCATTATCAGGCTAAGGGATTAGGACCTGTCTTTTTAATGACTGTCGCAGGGATCATCACCCTGACCTTAGGCTTTGGTTATTTACTGCAATATTCAATCAACCATTGGTTTTCAGAACTTGGCAAAGCGCTACTCGGGTTTGCCAGCGCGAACGCTATCATAGCCGGCGGGATTTTTATTCGCCAAAAACGCGCCGGCATGGCGGATTTTGGCTCAGGTATTGTCGGACTCGGACTCATACTTAATTATCTCTGCGCGTACTTTATTGGGCCGTATTTTGAGTTAATTCCCAATAGCGCGAGTTTTATCTTACTGTTATTGATCACTTTGGCGGGTTATGGCCTGTCGATGCGCTTAGATGCCAAAGTGATCGCCGTGATCGCCTTAGTCGGTGGCTCGACCGCGCCTATGATGCTGTTATCCCAAAGCTATGCGCCGCTATTGTATCTGCCTTATTTAGTGCTTATTGGTGCGGGCGCCCTTGCCCAGAGTCGCAAACTTAAGTGGCCGCTGCTACTGGAAATCAGCGCCCTGTTGCACATAGGCTGCATCGAAGCTTTTAGCCATTTCATTGAATTGCCACTCAGCGACGTTGGCGGCGTCAGTCTGCTCGCGCTTATCAGTATTAATGCGTTCTTTTATCTCTACGGCATCACCAGCCTACTATTTACCAAGCAGTTTACCCATCATGATGAAAAACATAATGCACTGAGCCATCGCATACTCGCCCTACCGATAGTATTGCTCGCCTTTGTGTTATTAGAGTTGACGCAATTTACTGAGTTCGCAGGGGAAATCTTTGCGGCCAACGCACTGATTTGCGCAGCTCTCTATTGGAAACTGACTCTCTATTGGAAGCGCACAGGCAACCTAGAAAAAGCCCGTAGTGGCTTATTGTTAGTCTTTGCAGGCAGTTTTGCGGGATTTGCCGCACTGTATTTACTCAGCAACGATTTCCTTGGATTAGTATTACTGCTCGAAGCCTTATTACTCTTGTGGATTGGCACCAAAGAAGAACTGATTTCCGTTCGCGCCGAAGCCTATGTATTGCTGCTGATGGGATTAGGGCTCAATGCGTCTAGTGTACTGACGGGCATGAGCCTTTTAGCATCAAGCTTTATCGATGGGGCGCCAATTTCTCCCTTGTCAGCTTTTGGCTTTCCACTGTTGGCACTGGCTTTAAGTTGCGCCGCCTTAGTCTTAGTGATTCGGCTATTAACACTCCATCATACGTTACTTTCGACCCTAGAAAGTCAGCTAAACAGAGTGTTAAAAGAGCTATTAAGCGGTTTTTATGTGGGGACAATTATCCTCGCGGCTTACCTTTTGAGCAGCGATTACTACCTCGCCATCTTGCCACTGGTCAGCCTATTACTGCTGTATTTGAGCGCAAAGGACAGACTCGTTATCAGCGAGTTTGCTGCTTGGCTCTTACTATTGCCGCTGCTGTTTAAGGTTGTTGAAGGCGTAACGCTCACAGGCAGTTTTAGCTTTAGTGCCCAACCGCTTATAGCAAAACTGGCACGGTTTGAGTTATTTACCGCCTTACTCTTGGCCCATTATTGGTATCGTCGCCACTATAAAGATGCCTTATTTGCCAAAGCCGCTTATACGATGCAAATCTTCTGCTATTTGCTGCTGCCGCTTATTCTGCTGCCCAAAATCATCCGCAACCATTGGGAATATACCGCTATCGCACTCTGGCTGAGCACCTTTATGAGCCTAGGTTTAGCCTACTTTGTTAAACATAAGAGTTTGAACATAGAGGCCAAAATCCTCACTTGGCTAGCGGTTCTGATGACAGCCTCGCTATGCCTTATTCACGCTTGGCAAGGACTCGCGGCGCTGGCCGTTGGCGCCCTGTTTATGGGCTTCACCCTGCTCCGCTACCGCCAGTTACCCGAGCATTGGCGCCCCTTGCTGCAACTACAATGGCAATTGAGCCCTTATTACTTTGCACTGGTATTGGCCGTGATCGTTTATGGTTTTAATCATTCTGAGCTAGTAGGAATAGCCATGACAGCATTAGCCTTAAGTGGTTATTTTGCCTTGCTGATCCAAAGAGGTTTAAGCCTGAGAGGTGTAAGTCAGAGATCTGTAGGCCAATCCTCATATAGCGCAAAATTCCCCCTCGCAGCCGAAATCCAAGCCGCAATAAAGGAAAGCTACCATCTCGCCTATGGCCTCACTTTAGGCTTAGCCCTGTTGCCCATCATGTTGCATTTTGAGCTAACACTCGGGCTTAATCGTGATAATGCCTCGTTTGTGTTAATCGAGTTTTTATCACTGGCACTCCTAGCAAGGCTTATCTTGCAGCACGGTGCAGCAATACGCTTGCATAGACGCATCTTACCTTTACAAGGACTTAAGTGGGGTTGGCATCTGTTACTCGCCTTAAGTTACTTCATGTGGAGTTATAGCTTCGATAACATGATTGCCGCACCGCTCAGCGCGATTTTATTGGTTATCCATGGCAGTGTGTTGATGTTTATCAGCTTAAAACCACAAAATGCCGATATGATCCGCCTCGCTGCTGGGCTATTTACCTTATCGACGCTCAAGGTGCTATTACTGGATATGGCGTCCTTCGAGCTAGTGCAAAAGGTGATTGCCTTTATGCTGATAGGGGTCATTTTGCTGACCGTTTCTTACTTCTATCAAAAGGCGAGAAATCGACTACAGCAAGATTAACATCGTTTTTAAAGCACTAAAAAAGCCGCCATCAAATTGAATCGATGGCGGCTTTTTACTGTTAACAATTTAATAAAGCGATGAGGTATCGGCTATTTAATATGGACTATTCGATACGAGCTATTTGCTCGCCAGTGCCTTATCGAGCGCCTGCGCCACATCGTTAATGATGTCGTCGATATGCTCAATCCCAACCGAGATACGGATAAGATCCTCAGACACGCCCGCCCTTGCCAGTTCATCGGCATCGAGCTGTCTGTGCGTAGTGCTCGCAGGGTGGCAGGCCAAGGATTTCGCATCCCCAATGTTCACTAAACGCAGGATCATCTGCAGTGCATCGATAAAACGTCCGCCAGCAAGCTTACCCTCTTCAGCTGTGGCCGCTTTAATCCCAAAGCTGATGATCCCAGAAGCTTTTCCGCCAGTGATCTTGTGGCAATTATCCTGATAAGGGCTGCTCGGCAAGGCGCCGTAGTTCACCCAACTGACCGCCGGATGCAGCACCAGATATTCCGCTAATGCCAAGGCATTCGAGCAATGGCGCTCCATTCGAAGGCTTAAGGTTTCAAGGCCTTGCAACAGTAAAAATGCACTGTGCGGTGACAGTGCAGCGCCGGTATTACGCAGCGGTACCACACGGCAACGACCAATAAATGCCGCAGGACCAAAGGCTTCGGTGTAAACCACGCCGTGGTAGGAAGGATCGGCTTGATTAAGTAAGGCAAATCTTTCCTTATTCGCCACCCAATCGAACTTGCCAGAATCGATAATCACGCCGCCAATCGTCGTGCCATGGCCACCAATGTATTTAGTTAAAGAATGAATAACGATATCGGCGCCATGCTCAAAGGGGCGACATAACACTGGAGTCGCGACCGTATTATCGACAATTAAAGGCACGCCATGCTTATGGGCAATCTCGGCTAAACGTTGTAAATCGACAATATTGCCCGCTGGATTACCAATCGATTCGCAGAATAAGGCCTTAGTTTTGTCATCGATCAGCTCATCGAGGCCTTCAAAATCATCGAAAGCCGCCATACGCACTTCAACGCCTTGGCGCGGCAATGTATGGGCAAACAGATTGTAAGTGCCGCCATAGAGCTGACTGGTGCTGACGATGTTATCACCAACTTGAGTCAGGGCTTGAATCGCATAGGTAATCGCCGCCATACCCGATGCTACGGCCAGCGCACCTATGCCGCCTTCAATGGCCGCCAGACGTTGCTCTAGCACGCTAGTGGTAGGATTCATTATCCGAGTATAAATATTGCCAGCGACTTTTAAGTCAAATAAATCAGCACCATGCTGGGTATCATCGAAGGTATAAGAGGTCGTTTGATAGATAGGTACTGCGGCCGCCTTCGTGGTCGCTTCTGACTCATAACCATGGTGTAATGCCAGTGACTCTAATTTCATTTTCCCTTCCTTATCCGTAGCAGCCCAGTATTCAATCGACATTGAGAATTGCACAAGATTTGTGCATGTTCAACAAGCTAACAGATAGACATCTAGAAGTCTAAAACTTTTTGACCACAGCCTTTAACTTCGGCGCAAATTGTTGCGGATAAGTTCGGCCAGCACCACGACGGCTGAGACTATCTCTGGCGAGCACTCGTATGAGGCATTCAAACGCATAAAATGGCGGAATTCGACCTGATTACTAAAGAGATTTCCGGGTGCAATACTGATCCCACGCTCAATCGCCTGATAATAAATTTGTGTAGCGTCCATGTGTGATGGCAGCGCTAACCAGAGAAAATAGCCGCCCTGCGCGAAGTTGACCCCCACAGATTCGGGCAGATGCGCGCACAATAATTGATACATGGCCAATTTACGGCTGGCTAACTTTTTACGTAACTGTTTCAAATGCCGTTCATATTGCGCCGACTGAATAAAATCGGCGATGGCGAGCTGCATCGGCGCACTGGTCGATAACGTCGACATGACTTGTAAGCGTTGTAACTGCGGTGCATGGCATCCCGCCGCCACCCAGCCGACACGATAACCAGCAATCAAAGACTTAGAAAATGAGCCACAGTGCAACACCCGTCCTTCGGTATCGAAGGCTTTTACTGGCCTTGGCGCGCTGGAGTCGACATAGAGTTCTTGATAAACATCATCCTCAATCAGACTGACCTTATGCTCGTTTAGTAACTGATAAAGCGCCTGTTTTTTAGCATCCGATAAGCTGCAACCTAAGGGATTTTGATGTTGGCTCATCAACCAGCAGGCTTTCACTGGATAGGTTTTTAACACTTCGGCCAGCGCCTCGAGATCAATCCCCTGTTGTGGGTCGGTCGCGACCGCAATCGCCCTGAGTTTAAGTCGTTCAATGGCTTGCATCGCGCCATAAAAGGTCGGTGATTCAATGACAACCCAATCCCCCGCTTGAGTCAGGGTCGCTAAACTTAAATTGAGCGCCTCCATGGCACCCGAGGTAATGATGATTTCGTCGGGCGAAATGCTCATGCCCAATTTGGCATAACGTTGGGAGATAGCCTTACGCAATCCCGAATTTCCTGGCGGTAAATTATCGGCGGCAAAAGAAGGTGACATGTGCCGAGTCACCTTAACCAAAGATCGCGCCAGTGCTTGTTGCGGGAATAAACTAGGATCGGGAAATCCTGAGCCAAAGGGCACTATGTCCGCCTGCTTTGAAGCCTGCAGCACATTGAATACAAACTCATTAATATCCACGCTATCGGAAAGATAAATCGGCTTTTGTCGCTCGGGATAACGAAAGGCTTCTCCCTGCCGCGCGATTAATTCCGGCTTTGGCGCCACTAAATAGCCAGACTTAGCCTGCGCCGAGATCACGCCTTGGCTTTCCAATAGCTGATAGGCATTGAGCACTGTCATCAGACTCAAGCCTGAATCGGCCACAGTTTGACGCAGCGACGGCAACTTGTCCCCCGCCTGCCAAACACCTTGGGCTATTCGTGTCTTTAATTCCTGCGCTAACTGCTCGTACTTCGTCATCTGTTATAGCCAAGTCAAGATATTCTGTGTCTGTTATAGCCAGCATATCCCATGGTCTAATAGCACACAAGCGTTCGCCGTCGAGCCTATATAGGGCTCAATGAACGCGACTAGAACAATGCCTTTGTAACGAGAAATGCCTATCGCTCGAGGAAATTATGTTTGATTTTGATGCCACAGTACTCGCTAGGATCCAATTTGCTTTTACCATCTCTTTTCACATTATTTTCCCTGCCATCACTATCGGCCTCGCCACCTATCTAGCAGTATTAGAAGGCTTATGGCTGAAAACAGCGAATGAGGTTTACCAACAACTCTATCAATTTTGGTCGAAGATTTTTGCCATAAACTTTGGCATGGGCGTGGTCTCAGGCATAGTGATGGCCTATCAATTTGGTACCCATTGGAGTGCTTTTTCCGCCTTCGCGGGCAGCGTAACTGGGCCGCTACTCACCTATGAAGTCCTCACCGCCTTCTTCCTCGAAGCGGGTTTTCTGGGGGTCATGCTATTTGGTCAGCAGAAGGTAGGCAAAAACCTGCATTTCTTCGCCACTTGTATGGTCGCCACGGGCACTATTATCTCAACTTTCTGGATCTTAGCTTCAAACAGCTGGATGCAGACGCCCCAAGGTTTTGAAATTGTGAACAATCGCGTCATTCCTGTGGATTGGTTTCAGATAGTGTTTAACCCTTCATTTCCCTATCGTTTAGCCCATATGACAGTGGCGGCCTTTATTTCATCGGCTTTCTTTGTGGGTGCATCGGCGGCTTGGCATTTACTCAAAGGTAACGATACACCCGCGATCCGTAAGATGTTGTCTATGGCGATGTGGATGGCGTTAATTGTCGCGCCGCTGCAAGCTGTAATTGGTGATTTTCACGGCTTAAATACCCTTGAATATCAACCTGTAAAAGTCGCGGCGATGGAAGGTCATTGGCGTAATGAGGGTGACAAACCCACACCGCTTATCTTGTTTGCGATTCCCGATATGGACGCAGAGAAAAACCACTTCAGTCTCGAAATCCCAGGGCTCGCGAGCCTGATCTTACAGCATGATTTAAGCAAACAAGTGCCAGCCTTGACTGAGTATCCCGCCGAGGACAGACCCAATGTGTTTTTAGTGTTCTGGAGTTTTAGGCTCATGGTTGGCTTAGGCTTATTGATGATTTTTGCTGGACTGTGGAGTGCTTATCTCAGGTGCAAAAGCAGCCTCTACAGCAACAAACACTTTCTGCGATTTGTATTGGTGCTCGGCCCCGCCGGATTGCTCGCGACACTAGCGGGTTGGTTTACCACCGAGCTTGGCCGTCAACCTTGGGTGATCCAAGGATTGATGCGCACTCAGGATGCGGTGTCTTCCCACAGCGTTACCCACCTGAGTATCAGCCTAGGGATTTTCATCGTCAGTTACTGCGGCATCTTTGGCATTGGTTATCGCTATATGATGCGACTCATCCGCAAAGGGCCAGATAGCGCAGCAACAAGCCATTAATTTTAATCTAGTTTTACTTATTCAATCTTAAGCATATTTAAGGGCTCACCATGGAATTCGATCTACCCTTGATTTGGTTCGGGATCATCATTTTTGCCACCTTGATGTATATCGTGATGGATGGCTTTGATCTCGGCATCGGCATACTGTTTCCCTTTATTCACGACGAAGACGACAGGGATATTATGGTTAATACCGTCGCCCCCGTTTGGGATGGTAACGAAACTTGGTTAGTGCTCGGCGGCGCTAGTCTGCTCGGTGCCTTTCCCCTCGCCTATGCCATAGTGCTCGAAGCACTAACCATACCGCTGCTCATCATGCTGCTGGCATTGATTTTTCGCGGCGTGGCATTTGAGTTTAGATTTAAGTCGGGTGCAGAAGCTAAACCATTCTGGGATAAAGCGTTTATGTTCGGTTCTATCACGGCCACCTTTTCACAGGGCGTAGTGCTGGGGGCGTTTATCTCCGGCATTTCGGTGAGTAACCAACAATTTAGCGGCGGTAGTTTCGATTGGTTAACGCCCTTCTCACTTTTCTGTGGATTTGGCCTTATGCTGGCCTATGCTCTGCTCGGCGCGACTTGGCTGGTGAAAAAATGCCAAGGCGAGCTTAAAACGGCCATGCAACAACTCGGTAG
This sequence comes from Shewanella sp. NKUCC06_TVS, assembly GCF_019345515.1. Taxonomy (NCBI): domain Bacteria; kingdom Pseudomonadati; phylum Pseudomonadota; class Gammaproteobacteria; order Alteromonadales; family Shewanellaceae; genus Shewanella; species Shewanella sp. NKUCC06_TVS. The sequence goes on from NZ_JAHKQX010000002.1 coordinate 117,081, forward strand.
AGCACTGACCTTATGCCTGCTTATGACCATAGGTTTAGTCAGTTTATGGACGCCTTTTGTGCAACCCAATATTGCCCTGCGCTGGTTTAGTTTACCGAATTTATTCTACTTCGCCCCAGTGCCAATACTGGTATTAGCCTGCAGTTGGGCCTTGATAAAATCCCTAAATCGTGATGATAACTATCAGCCATTTCTACTCACTCTAGGGCTGATTTTCTTAGGATTTAGTGGCTTAGGGATCAGCATCTGGCCGCACATTATTCCACCCAACATCAGCCTTTGGCAGGCAGCAGCCCCCGACAGCAGTCTAAGCTTTATGCTCGTCGGCGCCCTGATGATCATCCCGCTGATTTTGGTTTATACCTTTTGGAGCTACTACGTGTTCCGCGGCAAAGTAACCAAGGATGCAGGCTATCACTAGCCATGACTCAGGTAAAAGAGGCTTCCCAAAACGCGACTGAAGCCAACTTGGCTTAGGTCGCTGATTCACCTTAGATGACTTTACATATGCAGGAGATCAACATGACGACCCAAACGAAATCCCTCGCCTATCGACTCGGCTGGTTAGTGCTGATTTGGTGTACAAGCGTAAGCTGTCTGTTCCTCGTCTCTATGTGTATCAAAATACTTTTAAAAGGTGCGGGCTTAACAACCTAAGTAAATATTGACTTTAGAAGCTTATATTAAGGCTTAATTCAGTTAGTGCCCATAGCATCTAGCGACAATGCACTAGAACATTCAATGGTTGAATTAATTTGGCTTTCAGTTCCGCCAAATTAACAAGTGCTCAGTTTACTTTACGAGTGCTAGCATTAAATTGACGAAGACTAGCCCCAATGTAGCAAAGTTAAAACTATGTTAAATCCAGCTTTACTGTTATCAGTATATTCAGCAAGATTAGCTTAGTTAGGCTTGCTTTATATTTTTACTTGACCTATGGTATCAGCCAAGCAATTACTTATTTAGTTAATGGCGAGATTTAGTTAACAGCAAGGCCGATATACTAAATCGATATACAAAAATAAATAATCAATCGAATATCAACTTTTGACTGGAGATGTAACACTATGTTTAGCACTGCATTTTCATCACTATTTTCCCATGTGTTAGCTAACACATCTAGTTCAGTAAGCTCAATCCGCCTCTCGCTCAAATTCCCAGTCTAAGCCGAGCGTCACTCGCGCTCGGCAGAATTATAACTTCTTGTGAAATAAGCACAGAGTAATACTCATTTTAATTTCTATGCTTATATTTTAAATTTGTTATTTCAGAGGCGGCAATGGCATATTCTTTTTTTAGTGGTCTTTTCCATAATTTTATTCTAAAAACTGAAACCTATTATTTACAAAACAGTTTTAATGCCTCTCTACGCCCAACGGCTTTGGCAGGCGTGATTAGTAAGCTTGAGCAGCTAAAGCATGATACGACGAGTGATAAAGTGACTGTGGGACGGGAAATTCACTTAGTTAATCTGCAGGATCAGCAAGAGTACCAAATTGAACTCGTGTATCCACCAAGGCATAAACCCAGTGCAAGACGTTTCTCTGTCATATCAGATTTAGGTGTCAGCTTACTTGGGTTATCAAAGGGCGAACTGGCAGAGGTGAGCATTTTAGGCAAACCAGTTCTGTTTATGATTAAAGATGTCAGTTTAACGAAAAAACAACCTAAAAAGTCTGTATAGAAAAAATCATTTGGGCATACTTTTTGTAAATGGCTATTGAGTATTGCTACTTGATAAAATTTCATAAATTTTAAAGATATGATTATTAGATTGTAAGCATTTTAAAATAAAGCATGTTCAATTCAGTGGCAACATGCTTTGAACTCGCTATTAGCGGCGGCTTATAGCGGCATTTTCAACATAATATAATAAGAGGGAATGTTATTTTGAAGTCATTAACTGGCCGCGATATTTATTAAAGAGACACTTTAGATAAGTTTAACACTGCAATTAACGACTCTTTGCAACTATTTACGTATAAGTCATGGCAGCGCTTTAGAGTAAAACAGCAAAGGGGTTAAGAGGTTTAGCACGGCGCCTCAATCGTTAAATTTATTTTTATACTCTTTATAAATAAACCGTCTCAATTAAAGCTTGAAATAAAAAATTGAGCCCAACTATCGAAACCGATTTGCGGCGCGGGTTCGGATAGTAACCTTCACTTTGGAGTTTATATCTATGAGTAAAGAAAAAAACAAAAAACCGCCAATGAAAACCTTAAAAGAGAAGCGTCAAGATAAACGGAACCGCCAAAAGGCTTCCGACTAACTTATCTAACTCTGTAAAAAACCTTAAATCCTCTCTTTAAATAGGCCGAAAATAGGGTGTTAATACTTTAGCACCCTATCTTATTTCACAGTTTTCCCCCAATATTTTTAGTGCATCATCTAGCGCGACTTTCGCATAGGATCTCATTATCTCGCCTTTATTAAGCCTTGCTCCATCAGCCACTCAATCACAATCGGCGGCGATACTGCTCAGGTGAGCACTGAGCATATTTTTTAAACATCACGATATAAGGCGAAGTTTGGTTATAGCCGAGCGTCAATGCCACTTCTTTGATCGCAAGTCCCTGACGTAATAGTTGTAAGGAATAGATAAACTTATGCCTTTGTCTTAGCTCAGTAAAACTCATCCCCAGAACCTCTTGGCAGCGACGAGCTAAGGTACGCTCTGTGGTATGTAATTCACTGGCCCAAGATTTAAAGGTTTTCGAACTCGCAGGGTCGGCTTCAAGTGCCAGCAACAACGGCTGTAACAGTTTATCTGAAACGGTGGGCAAAAATTGCGGTAGAGCTTTACCCAAGGTCAGCTGATCGAGCAAAACCTCAACCAGTCGCTTATCCGCCGCAGTTTCTGCCACAGTGACTTGCCGTTCTCGCAGATCGTTAACGATCGATTGGGCAATGGATGTTACGGCTAAAAGACAAGTCTCTATGGGAAAAGCCGCAGCTCGCTCGGCAACTATATTCATCGAGCAATAATGAATACTGCGCCGAGTGTAACTTTCATGTTCTATCCCCGCAGGAACCCAAATCGCATATTGTGACGGCGATAAAAACCGTTGCCCTGCAGCATGTAACTCCATAATTCCACCGCTGATTAACTGCAGTTGCCCCCAAACATGTTGATGTTTTGGCGTTACCGTATTTGGTAGGAAAGCTTCATAGTTGAAGAAGATATCTGCAGCAGGCTCTTGCTCTGCCGTGAGCGGATGGTAAACCGTGCGCATTTTGATGCCCTCAAAGCTATGGTGGTCCAAAAACTCAAACAAAATCGCTAACCCAGATTACGCTTGTCCGTAGAGGAACTGACCTTGTCTGATAAGCGATATTTATATCATAACCGACCATGGATAATAGCCACTAATCTATTATCTGGATGCTTAAGTGATAAGTCATAAGCTATGGCCAGTCACTTTAGCCAGTACCTAAAGGCAAGACCATGCTGTATTTGTTTCCCCTGTTGGCCGTATTAATTTGGGCAGGCAATTCGATAGTCAACAAGCTCTCATTTGGGATTATCGATCCTGAAGCCATAGCGTTTTACCGTTGGTTTTTCGCTATGTTATTGTTAACCCCCTTTGTCGCAAGTCGCGTCTGGCAAAAACGCCAAGTGATACTACCTTTGTTACCTAAGTTTGCTACTTTGGCTTTGTTAGGTATGGTGCTTAACCAAAGTCTGGCCTATTTTGCGGCGGCAACCACCACGGCAACAAATATGGCATTAATCACCTCTCTCGTGCCTATGATCAGTCTGTTTTTAGCCGTGCCATTACTCAAGCAAAAATTATCACCGTTAGCCTTTGGTGGCACCTTAATCTCGCTATTTGGATTGATTTTTATGCTCAGTCACGGCGATATGATGAACCTTGCCATCGGCGTGACCCAAGGTGATTTACTGTTGCTCTTTAGCGCCTTTGTGTATGCGCTCTATGGCGTATTACTGAAACGCTGGCAACTGCCACTACCGACTTGGGAATCGGTTTATATTCAAGGACTCATAGCCGTATTCATGCTAACGCCACTGCTGTTTACGAGTCCCAGCATAGCGATCAGTGCCCAATCAGCACCACTGATACTTTACGCTGCTATCGCTGCCTCACTTTTAGCGCCGTGGGCTTGGATCAATGGCATAAGCAAACTCGGCGCCGATCGCACCAGCGTATTCTTTAATTTAATGCCTATTATTGCGGCGATACTGGCGGCCATCATCCTAGATGAAACCTTGGCCATTTATCATTATATTGGCGGTTCTATGGTCATTATTGGCGTCATGCTAGTGCAGATAAAACCTAAGCCTAAAGTCATCCCTACCCTAGCTTGTCCTGAATAATCCAAAGTAATGCGTCAACGCCTTGGTAACAGTGACCAAGGCGGTTTCACTTATTTCAATGCGTACAAAATCCCATCGCAATCTGCTGCATGCAAAGGCAATTCTATAAATAACGGCTAAGCTATTTATTAAGTTATTAATGGAGATCGTCCTATGTTTAACAGTATTCGCGTTAAGTTTTCACTGATGTTTGCCATTATGGCGACAGCCCTCATTGTCATGGCAGTCACCGATGCTATGCAAAGCCGTGCTACTGTGAAACAGATGCAGGAATTTAGTCAGTTATTTAATCCCGCAATTTCGGCAATTCTCAATGCAGATCGCGACCTTTATCAAGCGCAGCTAAGTGAAGAAGTGTTACTCAGGGAAGAATTATCTGCCGATAATCGCAAAAGTGAGATTGATAACTGGCAAGAGAATGTCGATCAAGCCCGTGACAGAATGGGAGAATTTAAAAAAATCCTTACAGATCACCTGCAAGTACTGCAATCAACCAATGGCTTTGAGGCGCAGTTTTCGCTCTGGTATCAAGCCTCATCAGAGGTCATTAATGCCGTTAAAAGTAATGATTTTGAACGCGCGAAACAACTCCACGAAACCAAATCCAAGCAAGAATTTAAGGCATTAAGAGATATCTACAATGCCGCGGGCGAAGCCGCCGATAACAGAGTAAAAGAGCTAGATTTACAAGCAACGGAACAGGCAACCACCCAAACCCAAATATCATTAACGATAGCAAGCTTAGTCGCCATTGTGGCGCTGTTGATTGCTTACTTCGGCCCTAAAATCATAGTCAATGCAATTGAAGATATCACTAGCAGGATCAATGACATTGTCGATGGTGACGGTAACTTAACCCAAAGGATCCCTATCACACGTCAGGATGAAATCGGCGAGCTCGCCCATGCATTTAACTTATTTGTAGAGCAGCTACAGCAAATGGTCATCTCGATTATTGGTCAAACTAAAGATGTGAGCCAAACCGTTGAAAGCCTTGCAACTAAGTCAGCCACCACAATCAACATCAGCCATGAACAAGAGCAGTTTGTCGATACCATTGTCACAGCAGTGAATGAAATGAGTGCAGCCGTAAGAGAAGTCGCCAGTAACGCTCTTCATACAGCCACCGAAATCACTAAGGTGAATGACCAAACAGTAGAGGGTAAGAATATCCTCGCCCAGTCCGTTAATCATATTCAGCAACTGTCTGAATCAGTTAAAAATGCCGTGACTGTTATTGAAAAACTTTCAGTCAATTCTGCCAATATTGCCTCAGTGCTTGATGTGATCCGCTCAATCGCTGAGCAAACTAATCTCCTTGCACTTAACGCGGCCATTGAAGCGGCGCGCGCTGGCGAACAGGGCCGCGGCTTTGCCGTGGTCGCCGACGAAGTGCGTACACTGGCGAGTCGTACCGAAACCTCAACCCAAGATATTCAGCGCATGATTGAAGAGTTACAACGCGGAGTAAATGATGCGGTTAAAAGCATTGAATCGGGAGCTAGCTTGACCACATCAACCGTGACCCTCGCCAGCCAAACCCAAGATGCACTAGATGAAATTCTAAACTCCACCTCTAAGGTCAGTGAGATGTCCACTCAAACGGCGACTGCGACCGAAGAGCAAACCCATGTGACCGAAGAAATTAATCGTAACTTGACCGAATTATCCGATAAAACAAGATACTGCAACTTAGTGATCCAAGAAACGCAGCAAATAGTCGTCAACACTAAAGCCATTTGCAGCAACCTACAAAAAGAAGTTTCGCGATTTAAAGTCGCTTAAGATAAATGACTAACGACACATGGTGAGCGATTAGCTATTGAAACGAAAAGAGTGCCCAATATGGGCACTCTTTTTAATGGAAATAATACCAAGAAAAGCTTGAAGACAATAAAAGCCAACAACCGTATGCAAGTTGCAAATAACGGTAACGATACTGAACCCAAGTTGTATCGATTCACCCGTTAAAGTGCGAATAACAGTACTAACTGTTTAATGTTAACTCACAGTAATGATTGAATTTCTAATTCAATCATCTGCAAAAGCTGTAAAACAACCAAAAGATACATCAATCAAAACTGACTAATTGACCACCCAAGTGAGCAATTTTTTCAGCGGCCAAGTCGGGATTAAGATAGCCTGCGACTTTCGTTAACGCATCGGCGCGCCAAGCAAAAGAGGCTCTCACACTAACAATACGCTCGCTTTCAGCATCGACGTTCGTATCGGCAACATTGCCAGTTGGCAGTAATAGTGCAGGATAATCATGACTTAAGGTTTGTGAGACCCGTGAGCTGGCGAGCGCCATATTGCTAATGCAGAGCTTTTGGCTCGATCCTAATGGACCGCGGCACACTACATTTAAAGATGCACTGCCAAAAACTTTTAAATCGCCACCCGCATTGACCCAACCTCCGCTCACGCCAGCGCGACGCAGCTCACTCACCGCCATATCAACCGCATAACCTTTAGCTATACCATCTAAGGTTAAAATTAGCGGTCTAGCTAATCGCGCTTGATTACCTTTTATTTCAATATCTTGCCAGTCACCTTGCAATAACAATGGCATACCAAGGTAAGCAGGCAAAGCGCCGCGAGACATCATTTCGCCGCCAACGGTACAATTGAATAAGTTGTTGCTCGCCTTACCCAGCCCCTTAGCCAACTTGAGCACTCGTAAACTATCTTGGCTTAACGTTACCCAAATTCCCGGCTGCCGATTTAACTGATTTAACTCGCTGTCCTGTTGATGGAAGCTCAGCAACCGCCCAATATGGGTCACACGCGAAAAAGCCGCGCTAATAGCCGCTTCCAATGCTTTATCTTTAAGTAGTACCTCACCGCTTTGATTTGGCAGTGACTCGGCAGCGATTTCCACCAGCGTTCCGAGTAATGGCTTAGCGCGACGTATCATGATAATACCCACTGTAGTAGGAAGATCTGAGGGATCAGCAATAAACGCTTCATCCAGTTAAATTTAAACAAAGCACTAAGAGTAATTAACATAATTTGTGCGGATTCTATTAAAGTCTCTACTTCAATACAAATTGTTGCCATTAGTTTTTATGGGGATTTTAGATGCTTGAAACTGTTTTATATTTAAAAACAATAGATTGCTTATTAAGGTTTTATTAAAGTTATTTGACTTATCATTGCTATCACAACGCTGCACAAGCGAACTAAGTCAATACGTCCCCAAATGAGCCCTATTGATTAATGCCACTCATCATTTACGCTATTTATGCTGTCTTACCCACCAACAACTCAAACTAAATGGAGCAATAAATAGCCGGCTTACTCCATCACACCAGTCATCCGCTTAAATTTTACGCTATTCCATTCAGTTGAAATACACGCTAAATCAGATATAAACCCTCTAACTCAATCTAAATGAAAACAGGTAAATTATTGATTAGTAATTAAAATAAAGACTAATTTTCATCTTATACAACCTATTAATAACCTAGTGATCACAACGGAAGTAAAAACATCTAGACGTCTAAATTGACAGGTTATCAGGGATCAAATATGCTTTGCCTCAAGTTGCTAGGATACGATGCCGAGGCAACACTGAATTTAAGCGAGTTTGACTGCCAAGGATCCTGCGGAAAAACCCTAAGCGAAAGAGAGATAACATTTGAGCAATCCAACAGCAGCACAGCACAGCCCGGCATCTTTTATTGCCCTGTTGCCATTATTTGTTTTCCTTGGTCTTTTCATTGGCGCGGGTGTGTATTTCCAAAGCCAAGGTGTCGACTTTGCCTTCTATCAATTACCCAGCGTTATCGCTATTTTACCTGCAATCATTCTGGCGTTGATTTTATCAAAACAGAAATTAAATCAATCGATTGATACCTTTATTGGCGGTATTGGTCACAGCAATATTATTGCTATGTGTTTAATTTACTTACTTGCAGGCGCCTTCGCTGCAGTCGCTAAAGCCACTGGCGGCGTCGATGCTACTGTTGCTCTTGGTTTATCGTTAATACCATCGAACCTGTTACTACCTGGTTTCTTCGTGATTGCCGCTTTTATCGCAACGGCCATGGGAACCTCTATGGGGACAATCGCGGCTGTCGCTCCCATCGCCCTAGGCGTAGCCGACCAAGCGCAAATCGACTATGCACTGATGGCGGGAGCCGTGATGTCTGGCGCCCTATTTGGTGACAACTTGTCGATTATTTCCGATACCACAATTGCAGCTACGCGCACCCAAGGCTGTGATATGAAAGATAAATTTCGTGAAAATTTGATTTTCGCTATCCCCGCATCACTGCTAACCTTAATCGCCTTTGTATTTGCCGGACAAGGCCAAGCAGAATTAGCAACGCAGAATATCGATCTTATTAAGGTCATTCCTTATCTGACCATTTTGATCTTAGCCGTGGCGGGTCTGAACGTATTTGTGGTCTTGACCTTAGGTATCTTATTAGCGGGCGCAACCGGCCTGTTTACTATGGATTACGGCGTGATCCAATTCGGTAAAGATATTTATGCTGGCTTTAGCAATATGCAGGAGATTTTCATTCTGTCTATGCTAGTGGGTGGTTTAGCCGCACTCATGCAGCAGCAAGGTGGTCTTGCCTTTGTGAGTAAACAGATTGAAAAGCTGATCACTCGTTTCTCCAAGGCGCAAGGTGAAGCTTCATGCCGTGCTGCTGAGCTAGGTATGGCAGGTATAGTAGCAGTGACTAACTCTTGTGTGGCTAACAACACGGTTTCTATCGTGGTGACGGGTGATATTGCAAAAGACTTAGCAGAGAAGCATGGCGTGAGTCCAAAACGTGCCGCCAGCATACTCGATATTTTCGCCTGTATTATCCAAGGTTTAATCCCGTATGGTGCACAGGCACTCTTGATTGCTTCGACCTTTAGCATCACGCCATTAGCAGCGGTATCACACGCTTGGTACTGTATGATTTTAGCCGTAGTGGCTGTTGCGATTGTAATTTTCCGCAAACGACACTAAATGATATTTGAATCGCATGAGTAAAATCTAACGTTTATGACAAGGAACGCACTATGCGCTCCTTGTCATTTTAAAGCCCTCTTTTGACGAAAAAGCATCAACTCGCTTGCCTTCATTAAACAATTCAGGCAAGTTACCGCATTCAATGTGGTCATATCCCGTCAGTATATTTTTAGTCCCCCATGAATCCTCTTTATCACCAAGAACCAAGTTATTACGATCTACATCGTCTTATTACATGGTTGATTGTAGGCGCAGCCTTTATTAGCGCTTCTGGAGTTTTAATTGCTATTTATGCTGAATATCAAAACGTTGGAGTTCAAGTCTTACAAATACGAGCTGATTTTTTAGGTAACTATATCAACTCACCCCTCGCTTATGTGTTTAATTTAAGCTTATTGGCTGCAGGGCTCTGCATACTCATTTCAATGACCGGGCTCTACTTACTAAAACTGGATACGTTCAGCCAATGCATAGCACTTACAGGTGCTTGGGTAGGAGTCTCTGTGATTTTGATGGGAATATTCCCCATTAATTTTTTGAGCATACACAGAATAGTTTCAACGAGTTATCTATTAAGCACCCTCATCTTACACAGCCTTGTGATTATAGCGGGGATAGTGCCTCGGTTTATTTGCCCAAAGCCACTGTTCTATTTGAGCCTGATCAGCTTTTGTAGTGCAGTGAGTTTAACCCTGCAATTAGATTGGACAATATTGGATTTCCCTCCCTGTGTGCCCCAAACACACTTTTGTACTGTTTCAGCCAATATGTGGCTCCAAACTAACTTGAGTATTATTTGGTGTTTAAGCCTAGCCTTTGCAATGCAGCGCCTATCAAAAATACTGTATCATCGCGCCCAAGAACGCCAAATACTTTAGGGTAATCCATGCGCTTAGCAAAATACCTCGCCCAGTGTGGCATAGGCTCACGCCGTGAAGCCTGCCGTTTGATTGAGGCTGGGCGCATCACACTCAATGGCGGTATCGCCCGCCACACAGATCCCATCTGTTTAGACGAGTCATTAAACTGCCTCGACCGTATTGAGTTTGATGGCAAACCTATCACTAAAGCCGAAACACTCGCCTATTGGGTATTTAACAAAGCTGTGGGCACAGATTGCCGTCTGCTTGAGCAGGATGAAACGAGCCTTATACACCTACTTCCCAAAGCGCCAAGACTCTACCCCGTCGGCAGACTCGATAAAGACTCCCGCGGCCTGTTGCTGTTAACTAACGATGGTGAGCTGACTCATAAACTGATGCACCCCAGTTTTGCCCACAGCAAAACCTACCATGTGCGTCTCGATAGGCCATTCGCAGATGATTTTGTTGAGCAAATGGCCAATGGAGTGAATTATAAAGATGTGCAAACCCTGCCCTGCCAAGTTCGCCGCCTCAGTTCGGACAGCTTTGAAATCGTGCTGACGCAAGGCTTAAATAGGCAAATTCGGCGTATGGCCAGCGCCTTACGCTATAAGGTTATCGACTTACAACGCGTCGAGCTAATGACGCTAAGGTTAGCGATAGAGGCGGAAGACTCTTGTACTGAAGCAGCATTAGCAGAGGGAGAAATGCGACCACTCACACTAGATGAAATTGCAACGCTAAAAGCCGCGCTGGCAATAATATAGGCGGTTGTATGCCTCACCCTAGCGGCACTCAGAGAAGTCTTGCGCTCTTTTCACATCAGTCTTTAGTATCACTGTAGCCACTTCGTACGATGTGCCTTACTGTTCTTAAAAAGAGGGAGCATTACCAAGTGTCGCACTATTTTGGTGATAAGACGTATTTGGCGATAAGAGGTAGACAACTCTTTCATTGCTAGAATCACATCCGTCTCATTTCTCTGCATATTTTACAATCCTACCTATACTTTTAATTCATATGAAGCGAATGGATTTGCCTTATGCTGAAAAAGTGCTTTTTTACCATAATGTTGCAGTTGACGATTGTGAATGCGATGGCGGAAGAAAACTCCCCGTATACCTGGTCGAATGCCCTTACACTGGAGTCTGTCACCAATCTTAAAGGAGGGATCGCAGAGGGAACACGCAATCTCGCAAATTTGGATTTAACCTTAGCGATCGATACGCAAGCTGCCAATTGGTCGAATAATGGCAACATCTTTATTTATGTCTTAGGTAATTATGGAAAGGCGCCCTCTGATTTGACTGGCGACTTACAAACCATTTCGAATATTCAAACCGATAATCATCTTAAACTCTATGAATTGTGGTATGAGCATAGTTTTGCAAATGGCGCGGTAAATTTATTGGCAGGCCTGCATGATTACAACTCAACCTTTTACACACTTGAATCTGCGGGACTATTCACAACGTCATCTTTTGGTATTGGTCCAGAAGTCGCTCAAGTAGGCCCTTCCATTTTTGCGACAACCGCGGTAGGAGTTCAACTAACACTTGTTGGTGAACATCAATATCTCTTACTTGCGACATACGATGGCATTCCCGGCGATCCTGAGCATCCGCATGGTACTCACATTAAATTTAAACAATCTGATGGTTTATTCAATGCCATTGAATGGGGAATAAAAAATGAACATTCCTATAAATTTGCCATCGGTGCATGGCACCATTCTGCAGAAATAGAAAATCCCGTTGACGAGAATATCAGTGATTCAAATAGCGGTTTTTATTTAATTGGCGAAAAGAATATTAACGATAGATTGACCGCTTTTTTCCAATATGGACGAGCTGATGCCAGTAAAAATCAATTAGCATCCTATCTAGGTATCGGGTTCACTCTAAATAATATTTGGTTTGAAGAAGATACCATTGGTTTAGCCTATGCTTCTACTCAAAATAGTTCGCCATTCTTACGCGTAAATACTGATTTACTCTTCAATGAGAATATTTTAGAGCTGAGTTATTTATGTCCAGTCACATCTTCAGTGAGTATGCAAGCCAGTTTGTACGGTATTGATAATCCAAGTATGTCATCAGTGCTAGATAACGCATTAGCATTTGGAGTGCGAGCTTATATTGAATTTTGAGCTAATAAATTAATCGTAGATGACGCTGTAAAATTAAAGTTTGTGGATCTATTAAGGATTTTAGGGACAGCATATGAATATTAAACAATCAATTATCGCGGGTTTAGTGGCATTTTTAATATCTATCGGTATTAATACCTATGTGGGTTACTCAGCGACAGTACAAATGTCAAACATGCTAACCTACATCACAGGTCCGGCTTGGAATACGGCCGATGGTGCCATGGAGGGGCAGATAGAGCTTGAAAAACAAATTATTGTTATTAACCGTTTACAACAAAAACAAATTGATCCAGCCGCAGCTCGAACTGAAATGGATGCCGCCATTGAAGCCGCAGAAGAAGCCTTAGGGCGAATGAAATCACAAAACTTGATAGAGCCTCAGCAAGTTAACTCATTAAACCATCGTTTAGAGAGTTTTAATCATATCCGCGAAGTCATATTTTCAGCCTTGCAAAGCGGAGATGTACCAGAAAATGATATTAAACAATTTAATCAACAAATAAGTGAACTGTTAGCATTTATAACCAGTTTAGAGGAAGCTGCTGATAGTAAGGTAGAGGGGGAATCTAGCCAAATTGATTCCATTGTTACCAGTGCAAACACAAAGTTAATATTAGGTTTTATCGCCTCAGTGCTTGTCGCTGTATTTGTGTATTTCATGGCGATCAAATTAATATTGACCCCGATAGCGGTAGTAACGGATAAGTTGGCTGATTTAAGCATAGGGTCTGGCGATTTAACAGTGCGATTACCCAATGCCAATGCAGAAACTGAAGTTGGACGCTTAGCTGACGCATTTAATGGGTTTATACAAAAATTACAAGCCTTGATTAGTAAAGTCCAACTCAGTAATCACTCTCTCATCACCGCTAGCACGCAAATAAGCCAGTCCATTACCACAAGTTCACAGGTTGCTGGCGCACAGTTACAAGAAATAACTCAAGTTGCAGATGCAGTAGAAAAAATTTCTCACTCCCTCAATCAAGTAGGTGACTCCGCTGAGGGTGCAAATAAAGCCTCTGAACAAGCAGTCTCAAGCACTTATACAGGTAATCAGATTGTCGTTTTGGCTCAACAAGGAGTCGCTCTCGTTGCCAGTGAGGTAGATAAAGCCTCACAAGTCATTTCAAGTTTGGTTGCCGACAGTCAAAATATCAGCGCCATGTTAGATGTTATTCGAAGTATCGCAGAGCAAACCAACTTGCTAGCACTCAATGCAGCTATTGAAGCCGCGCGTGCAGGAGAAACTGGGCGCGGTTTTGCCGTAGTCGCGGACGAAGTTCGCAACCTTGCATCGAGGACACAGGAATCCACCAAATCCATTGAAATCATCATCACGAATTTATCTTCCGGTTCAGCTAAAGCTGTAGATGTAATGAATAGTGCACAGAAGCAAGCGTTAATGATAAAAGAACGGATCGGAGAAACTTCTGATGCGTTTGCAGATATCATCCGCGTTGTTGATCAAATAAAAATCATGAATGGAGATATTGCCCGCGCTTCAGAAGATGAAAAACAAGAGATGGCACATATAACTTACAGCATTTCAAATATTCTAAAACAAGCCAAAATAAATCAGCAAGCGGGAGAGTTAGCACAAACATCACAGCAACATCTGGAAGAACAAGTGGAGATTATTGAGGGGTTACTAAAGCAATTTAGAACCTAAAGTTACTGCGCTCTAGGAATAAAAAATAGCGATAAACATTATGAGTCTATCGCTATTTTATTGTCTTGTAATTCCTGCGTGCTAATCGAACAAAAACACGCTTAAATGCAGCTCATCTAAATCGTCCTAAGCCACAGTATTCAAGATGCGGCAATGGATTACTTAACGATTTCCATCTCAGCTAATAAATTGTCGGCATGATCTAAATACTTCATTACCCACAGCATATAACGGCTGTCGACATGAATAGAACGGTTAATCTCGTTATCAAATGCCCAACCGCCGATAATGCTTTCATACACACCGTCGAACAATAGGCCGACGAGTTCAGCGCGGCCGTTTAAGGTCGGTGAGCCAGAATTTCCGCCAGTAGTATCTAAAGTTGATAAAAAGTTTACTGGTACAGAATCTATTGATTTCATATAGAAATCACCATATTGCTTCTGCTTAATCAGCTCTAACTCTTTCTTTGGTGCATCGAATGGGTCAACACCTGTGTCCTTTTGCACTATGCCTTCAAGGCGAGTGAATGGCACAGCCACTAAACCGTCTTTTGGCGAGTAGCCTTTCACATGACCAACCGTGACACGTAAGCTTGAGTTAGCATCGGCATACACTGGCTTACCTTGCTCTAGGTTGTAAGCAATAATGGCATCCATATATTGCGGACGCACCTTCATTAGTTCACCCGCTAGTTCTTTTTCTTTCTTTTCTTCAGCCATATCTGTGTCATACATAGCGACAGCGAATTGAATGAAAGGATCTTTAGAGGCTTTAAAATCGGCAACGGATTTATCCATCCACGCCAGACGAACATCTTTCTTACCTAACTCAGTTTTGGCGTACATTTTATCTAAGGTTTTCGAAAGCTTAGCTTCACTAAACTTTTTATCGATACCAAAGGCTTTATCCAATGCGGGTAGGCGCTGGTCTTCTGGCAGTGCGGCGTAGCGTTTTAGCATGTCGAGCAATACCGCTTTATCAACGCTTGGCGCATAACGACGGTCAATACGCTCCATGCTGGCTTTTAGACGTGTCATATCACGATCTTGGAAGCCCGGTTCACGCTGCATATCTGGCAGTTGTTTCTCGTTCGCGAGGCGATATAAGCTGCGCGCCGTCGGCAACATAGTCGTGCTGCCTATGTAGCTTAAGATCATGTCACGCTCTTGATGCGTCTTGCCTTTGGCAATCAAGGCATCTAATTCCGCTAAGGTTTTACCGTATTTCGCTTCACGACTGCTGTCTTTGGCTATCCACGCCGCCAGCTTAGCTTCGAGGGCTTTACGGTCGGCCAACATGGTTGATTTGCCGTAAAACTCGATCATAGAAGTGAAGTTTTTCGCGTAATTTGCCAGACCTGCGATTTGACTCTCGTACTTAATACGCTCGTCGCTGCCCTCTGGCGCGGTTTCTTTAATGATCTCTATAAAGCGTTCACGCAGCATTTTGCCTTCGGGATAAGCCCACTCAAACTCATTTTGAACTTCAGTGGCTGTGCGATATCTGTTGGTGCGACCTGGGTAGCCTGCCACCATCACAAAATCCCCCTCACTCACGCCTTTAGCCGATACTTTTAAGAAACTTTTTGGCTCATAAGGCACGTTGTCAGCACTAAATTCTGCGGGTTTACCCGCTTTAGATACATAAGCACGGTAGAAAGAAAAATCGCCTGTGTGACGTGGCCACATCCAGTTGTCTACGTCGCCGCCGTATTTACCCACGCTCGCGGCTGGGTTATAGACTAAACGCACATCACGGATTTCCAGTTGTTTAACCAGATAATATTCGAGACCACCGTGAAAGCTATACACTTGGCAACGGTAACCATCTTCTTTTTCACATTCAGCAACTAAGGCTTTCTCTTGGCTTTCAACGCCTTGATAGAAGGCGCTACCCACTTTACCTTCAAGCCCGTTTTTAACTCGCTCAGTGACATTAGTGACATCTTCAGTCACATAGACACGTGAGCCTGGGGTCGCAGGTAATTCATCGGCGAAGGTCTTAGCTAAAAAACCATCCTGCAGCAGATTTTTCTCAGGAGTGGAGTTGTATTGAATCGCCCCATAGGCACAGTGATGGTTAGTCACGACTAGGCCCTTTGGCGATACAAATGATGCAGTGCAACCGCCAAGGCTTATCACGGCATTCATCGGGAATTCGGTGAGTTTAGAAATCGATTTTGCATCAATTTCAAGGCCTTTTGCTTTTAGCTCATCAGCCATTGCAGGCAGTTGATGGGGCTGCCACATACCTTCGTCAGCCTGTGCGCCAAAACTAGCGGCCACGGCAACTGTGAGTAACCATTTTTTCATTGTGTTAAGTCCGTTTTATGTGAATGAAGCCACGCGCAAGCTGGGCCATTTTCTCGTTTTAATAGCGTTGTTTTAATTTTAAATAACTGTGCTAAAAACCAGCATCACTCGCTTTAAAACCTAAAAAGCAAAAAGTCAGGCCGGGGCCTGACTTTATCACATGCGACACTCTCTATAACAGACTCTGAAAAACTCGCTTACAAAGCAAATACATTTAATCAAAGTTACCCGGACGCTTTCGCTAAAAGGCCTCACCTATCGCAATGAATTAGATCCCAACAAATAGCTGAGCACCCACAATCACGGCACCTAACAAACCTGCAATGACTAACGCAACAGATCCGCCAGACACTTGATAACCCCCAAGCTGCGACTGACGTTGACGCAGTGCCATAACAATGGGCAAGAAGATAATCATCACGACCAATGGTACGGCCGCAAATCCCAGTACCGCCACAAAGCCTTCGGGCAAATACAAGGCACACAAGACAGGCGGAATAAAGGTCAGTAACCAAGTTTGAATACGGCCGGCAAACGTTTCTTTGGCACGAGTTAATTCGGCGATAAAGTCATATAAACTTAAGGTCACACCGAGGAATGAGGTCACTAAGGCTAAGTCAGCGAATAATGAAATACATTTGCTGATCCAAGGCGTATGAGCAATATCCTGTAATGCCGTGACGAGTGAAGGTAGTGAACCTTCAAAACTATTCACCTCATATCCGCCGACTGTGCCCAAAGTCACCAATAACCAAAGCACATAACAAGCGAGTGGGATAGTCGAGCCGATTAACAACACCTTACGCAGTGATACCGCATCGCCATCGAGATAACGCACTAAAGTGGCGATACAGACGTGGAAACCAAACGAAGTAAACACCACGGGAATTGCCGCCATCCAATTGCTGGCCATCGACTCGGCAATCGCGCCAGTTGCCATGCTAGCAATACTGACTTCGGGCAATAAAAATAATACCACCACCACGAGCAATAGAATCATTAACGAAAATAGGAAACGTGAAACTTTATCGACCCAAGCAACACCTAGCGCCGCAAAGCCACCGAGCACCAGTGTAAATAACAACACTGCGACTTGATTATCGAGCACGATATCGAACATGTTCTTCGCTTTAAGCACTAATAACGAAGAGCCGCCGGTGAGATAAGCAGCGGTCAAGGCAAATAATAAACTCAGGAAAGAAGCACCTTGAATTATTTGACCTTTTTTACCCAGTAACTTACCCGTAATAGCATGCACGTTATCCCCCACGCCAGTGCGTAAGTTAATTTCGAGCATAAGTAATGAGGTATAGGCGGACACGCCCCAAATAACGACGAGTAACACTAAAGCAGGGATAATACCTAAAGCCGCTGTGGCTAAAGGTAACGCTAACATACCTGCGCCAATGGCCGTCCCGGCAACGATGGCGATCGAGCCTAACATTTTTGAATTCACACAATAGTCCTGTTCAATAATTAATTATTATTTTATTTGAGTAAGATTTGAACCGATAAAGCCTTGCGTCTTAAATCGAAATAAGCGACACATCACTTAAAGCATCCAATCAGATCTCGACCTAGCAGATCAATTGGCCCCAATAGCTTTTGAATGTTTCAACCCAGTAGCCATTGAGGCTAACTAAATCGATTATTAAAAAATGGCATGACTTTCAATTGTGATAGCCCAAATTAATGTACCGATATAAGCATCGATTAAATAGATAGTTTGGGACATTAACAGAGCCAAACCCAGTGGGCAAGCCAGTTGTGAACAAAAAAGGGTAGCAAACGATACGGTAACAACTTAATAGCGCTGTGATAAACGAAAATAAACAAGCAAACAAAACCGCTACCTTTGTTGAAAATATATGGGATGCAGCATTGAGCTTAAACCGAGGTAAAGCACATCTTTCACCATCGAGAGCGTGCAAAATATGGGCTTAAACACAGCAAATATGTTTAAGCCCAACCACATCATGTTGAGAATTAATTAACTCAGAATGTTAATTTACAGCTCAGTCCACGCCATAGCCCAAGAAGCGCCAACACCTGGCTCAAATCCTGTGGCAGAAGCCGACCACTGCACACAATAGCCGCTATAAGGGAATGGCTTACATTGATACACTTTGCCATTTTTAGGCTGTAACACTGTGGTGCCTGCAACGTAACCTTTCACCCCTTCAGGGAAGACAAAATCCGCTTCCGGCGTTGGTGCTTGATCCTTTAAGAAGAGATCAAAATTCTGCTGAATAACATCACCTTGTTTAGGCTCAGCTTTAACCTGTAAGTGATAATGCCCAGCTTTAGGTGCAACCACGTCTAACACTAAGCTCGCGCTGGTATTGTTAACGGTTTGACTGACAAAACCGGCTGCCGTGCCATCGTGGTTAAACAAATACGCTGACACTAACATTTCAGCGTTGCTGGTGACGTCAAAACGAACCTGCGCCGCACCGTCGATAATTTGATAATCGTCGGCAAGTGAAGTGACCTCTAAGCTGTTGCCCGGAGCAGGAGCTAAATCAAATCCCACTTCGACACGCTCAATACCTGAGTTTTTCGCTGTAAAAATGTCGTTTTTGCCATACACAGGCTCAATCACACCCGATGCATTTTTTTGTCCCGCTTTTAACTGGGACTGCTGGGCATTAATCGCGCTCGCTAATAGGAAAGGCCAATTTTGTTTATCACCTTGAGTCGCATCGCTAATGGTAATGACTGTTTGCTTAGCCGCTTGCTCACCATTGGCGTCAAACACCCGGGTCATCACTTTATCGCCTGCTTTTAGATCGAGTGACGGATTGATATCCCCCACATCTTGCCATTCACTCGGCACAATAGGACCCGAGCCCAAGTTCACATCGATAGCATTGTAGAAACTATTCGTCGTATCTCCCACTTCCCACACGGCCAAGATCACTTGATAACCACTGCGACCTTCTGGCACGTAGCAGTCATGGGTCACTAACTTAGGCGGCTGTTCCATACCACCATCAACGACGCAAAAGGGTGCTAAGTCAAAGCTCGCTCGGCTCAAAGCTTGGTTTGGGTTCCAATCTTGGCGAGTTAAATAGTAACGCCAATTACGGGTGACATGATTTGCTGTGAACTGCCAACTGAACTTATTCCAGCCCGCTTTAATATCCGTCTTTGCCCAACGGCTCGGACTTTGTTCATCCAAAGGTGAAAAAGCACCATTGCCAGCACTCGCCAGCTTGCCATCAGCAGGACCTGATTCAGGAAAACCCGATGGCCCCTCAACACTTTGCGGCTCCCATTGCACCGCGCCACAATTGGCATTTTTACCTGTTTTACAGGCATATGAACGCGATTCAGGTGCCACAACATAACCGTGCGCCTGCGCAGAGATACTCACAAACGCATTCGTCGCCATTACTGCCGCGGCCAATAAACTCAATTTAGAAATAGGGGAAAAAACAGTAGAATTTGCCACTTTAATGCACTCCATTGATTGCCTATCATCCTAAACATAATGATAGGCTTAGATATAAAAGTGGTATTTGGGCAAACAACAGCATTAAACAGCAGTCGTTTATCTTTCACAGAAATCGAATTCTGCGGCAACTCCGCTATCTTAGTTCACTAAAAAATCCATTTACAACCTTAGACCGGAAGCTTTGCGTCCTAACTTTTCAATTAGTTTGCCAAATACAGTCGTTATCATTGAGTCACTACGAGTTAACAGTATGTAACTAAGTAGAAATGACTTGGCTAAATTAGCAACAAAAGACAACGTTGTCAAAAAATAATTCATTTATATTCATTGAGTTACAGAATGTGAATCGGTATTTTTCTGACACCTGTCAAAGATTTATCAGCACCTACTGTTATAAACTCGTGCTTGAAACTAAATCTTACCTAGGTATAATGCCCACCTCGCTTCGGGGGAGTAGCTAACTGGATTTCGAGCCATCGTCATCTAGGGTGAACATCAACATACTTGGCAACATGCCATGGTGTTCACAGCAAATCATAGATTTGCCCAGCAAGACCTGAGCACAATGACCGCACCTAGGGGTGGACGGTTTATTGTGCTTATGTCATAACCACCCCTAAAGGATCACACTTGGAAGCCCTACTTGCCTCAACCTTTACGGTTGCTATCGCCGAAATTGGTGATAAAACTCAATTACTTGCACTAATCCTCGCAGCAAGATTTAAAAATAAAACCGCCATTATTCTAGGTATTTTGCTGTCGACATTATTTAACCATTTTGCCGCAGCTTGGATTGGCCAATGGGCGATTAACTGGGTAAGCCCAGATCTGGCACGTTATTTAGTGGCTGCGTCCTTCTTTGCAATCGCTCTTTGGGTGTTAATCCCCGATAAAGTCGATGCAGAAGAGAGCCGTTTCTATAAAATGGGCCCCTTTCTCGCCACCTTTATCCTGTTTTTTATCGCCGAAATGGGGGATAAAACACAAATCGCAACTGTGGTATTAGCCGCAAAATACGATTCATTAACTATGGTGGTTGCAGGCACAACCTTAGGCATGCTGCTTGCTAACGTACCCGTAGTAATCGCAGGCCACTTCAGCGCCGAAAAATTACCTATGTTGTGGATACACCGTGGCTGCGCCGTATTGTTCGCACTCTTAGGCGTAGCAACACTGTTCTTCTAAGAATCGAGGCTGGGGTTTTGCTGCAGAATAAAATCTCTTCACGCAATATTTTATTCTTTTAAACCTAACCGTTTTGCAAGTCGGTGCAAATTACCTGTATCGATTTGCAATATTCTTGCACACGCAGCCCAATTTTGTTGATTCGCGGCTAAAACTTGACGAATAAGTTGACGCTGATATCTCTCAGTCGCAGCCTTAAGCCCCAGCATAACACTGGAATTATCTTGCGATTGTCCCTCACGACAGGCCGACTCAGACCTAAATGCTAATTCACTGGCTGGCGTTGCGGCATCTGATGGTCTATCTTCGTCGACTGTTCTGTGTGCTTGATTCATCAAAGAATCGAGCTGAAAATGTTTATCACTTAAGCTGATATAAGCCGTTTTTAGCTCGGCTTTCGCCAACACCGCAGCCCTGTGTATCGCATGCTCTAGCTCACGCACATTACCCGGCCATGTGTATTGCTCTAATAACTGCTGCGCTGCGGGTGTGATATTGATATGGGTGAGTCCTAACTTCGCTTTACAACGTTCAAGAAAAAAACCTGTCAGCATAACAATATCTTGCCCACGCTCTCTTAATGGTGCTACGTGGATAGGAAATACGCTCAACCTATGGTAAAGATCGAAACGAAAGCGCCCTTCCGTTGCCTCTTGGTGCAAAATTCGATTAGTGGCGGCAATAATCCGAGTATTAACTTTTAGGCTCTTATCACTGCCCACTCGCTGTAATTCACCGTATTGTAAAACCCTCAATAACTTAGCTTGCAGCCCCAAGGGAAGCTCCCCGATTTCATCTAAAAACAAGGTCCCCTTGTCAGCGAGTTCAAACTTGCCTTGCCTATGACTGATTGCCCCCGTAAATGCCCCTTTTACATGTCCAAATAACTCGCTTTCGGCGACGGACTCCGGCAATGCAGCGCAGTTCAAATAGATAAGTGATTTATCGGCTCTGGTCGATTGATTATGTATCGCCGCGGCCACTAACTCCTTACCCACGCCAGTTTCGCCAGTAATTAATACCGATAAGTCAGTGCCTGCCACGGCACTTATCTGCTGCTTTAGCGATTGGATCTGTGTGGATTGCCCTATGATCTCCTGCTGACTAGCAGGACGATTGAGCACCTCAGTGCCATTGGAAACTTCAACAACTTGGGATTCTAGCTGTTGCATCAATAACGCAGTATTAAGACTGGCTGCGGCCAGTGCGCTGATCACACGCAACTCGCTGTCACTAAAACCATCAAACTGATGAGGGTTGAAACCATCAATGGTGAGCGCCCCAATTAAGCGATCGTTCGCGATTAGTGGTAAACCAATGCAAGCATGTACATGTAAGTTCGCACTATGATGTGGAATTAAACCATCATACGGATCGGGAAGTTCACTGTCGGCTGGGAAACGAACCACATCGCCAGCACGGGCGATAGCCTCTAATCTCGGATGTTCACTAATTTGAAAGCGCCGCCCTAACACTTCGGCAAAGAGCCCATCTATCGCCAAGGGGACAAATTGCTGCTCCCGAAATGCCAATAATGCCGCAGCATCACAATTGACACGCCGCCTGACCACTGCCAACAAACGCTCAAATCTGTCTTGCGTCGACACGCCGACAGTTAAATCTAAGGCTAACTGAGTTAAATCAGCATGGGCACTCATAGCACATCCACAGTCAAATAAAGTCATATTGACAACAGTGTAATGTCAATTTGACCAATATCAAATTGTCATTATGACACCATCAAGTAATTTTAAATGTTGAAACACGTTAATACCAATAAAAATCAATGCATTAGAATGTTGGCATAGTGAGTGCAATAAGAGATTTAACTAAATAAGCAAGATTTACGTAGCGCATTCATTATTAATTATCACAGGTGTATTTATGACTATTCATGTAAAAAACAATATCCACTGGGTGGGCCAACGCGATTGGGAAGTGCAAGATTTTCATGGTACTGAGTACAAGATAACTAAAGGCACAAGCTACAATAGCTACCTTATCCGTGAAGAAAAAACCGTGTTAATTGATACAGTTGATCATCGGTTTAGCCAGCAATTCTTACAAAATCTTGAAGCTGAAATTAATTTAACCGACATAGACTATATTGTGATGAACCATGCAGAGGAAGACCACTCAGGCGCCCTGACTGCATTAATGGCCAAAATTCCTAACACTCCAATTTACTGCAGTGAAAATGCGGTTGACTCCATTGTAGGACATCACCACCACCCAGAATGGAATTTCATTACCGTAAAGACAGGGGATAGTTTAGCGATAGGCAATGGTAAGCAACTGATATTTATCGAAGCACCTATGTTGCATTGGCCAGATAGCATGATGACATACCTCTCCGAAGATGCGGTTTTATTCAGTAACGATGCCTTTGGCCAACACTATTGCGACGAACATTTATTCAATGATGAGGTTGATCAAAATGAATTAATGGAGCAATGCCTACGGTACTACTCAAACATTTTAACGCCCTTTAGCAGCCTAGTGACGGCTAAAATTCACGAAGTATTAAGCTTTAATTTACCTGTAGATATGATCGCAACTTCACACGGCATTGTGTGGCGTGATAATCCAGCCCAAATTATTCACCAATATTTAGCTTGGGCCGACGCTTATCAAGAAGACCGTATCACTATTTTCTACGACTCTATGTCCAATAATACTCGCATGATGGCCGACGGTATTGCTCAAGGTATCCATGATGTTGACCCCAATGTAGCGGTAAAAGTGTATAACGTCTCACGTCATGATAAAAACGAAATCCTTGCACAGGCATTTAGGTCAAAAGGTATTTTAGTCGGCTCATCCACCATGAATAATGTGATGATGCCTAAAATTGCTGCCATGCTTGAAGAAATCACGGGCCTGCGTTTTCGCAATAAAAAGGCGGCAGCTTTTGGTAGTTATGGCTGGAATGGCGGCGCAGTCGATAGAATTCACACTCGTTTGATGGATGCTGGTTTTGAAACCTCAGTGGGATTAAAAGTCAAATGGCGTCCCGATCGAGATGCGATGCAAGAATGCCGTCAGCACGGCCAGAGAATCGCGCGAGAATGGGCATTGCGGCCCCTCGATAGCGCGAATAGTCGCTCTATCATTAATCAAGTCATGTCAAAACCTAGCCAAGCCACCACAGCCAGTCAAACAGCTGAAAATACTGCTACTAATAACGTCCCTATGACTGCACCGATTGCAACAAAAGCGTGCGAATTAAATGATACACAATCAATGATTTGCACCGTTTGCCAATGGGTTTACGACCCTGAAAAAGGAGAACCTAATCAAGATATCATTGCTGGCACACCTTGGACTCAAGTGGCCGAAGACTTCCTCTGTCCCGAATGTGGCCTAGGTAAAAGCGTTTTCGCTGTCATAAAAAATGAGGTGACTAATGCCTAAGCCAATCGTCATTATCGGCAGTGGATTCGCGGCATATCAGCTAGTCAAAACACTGCGACGTTTAAACCGCGAACAACCGATTACAGTTATCACAGCCGACTCTGGTGACGAATACCATAAACCAGATTTAAGCCATGTGTTTAGCCTTAAAAAAATGGCGTCAGACCTCATAAAATTGACCGCGACTGAATTTGCACATGAGCAACAAATTGATGTGATAAATCACTGTGAAGTCATAAAAATAGATAAAGTTCGTCAGGTAGTATGTTGCCATCAAGGACGCGAAATTGCGTACAAAAAATTAGTGCTTGCCACAGGTGCACGGCCCTTTATTCCACCTATAGAGGGGGATGGCGTCGATATCATCCATACAGTTAACAGCTTAATGGAGTATCAGGCCTGCGAAGCAGACATCCATGGTGCGAGGAGAGTACTGGTTATCGGTGCTGGTTTGGTCGGAGTTGAACTGGCAATGGACTTAGCAACTGCAGGTAAGCAAGTATTTTTGGTCGATCCACAAGCGAGCTTAATGCCGAATATGCTACCCGAAATGTTAAGCCACAAACTGACCGCTGTACTAACGCAGCATAACGTCACAGTGCAATTGCAAACCCGAGTCAGCCAACTGCAACACCAAGATGGCAGTATCTCTGTGTGCCTAGATAATGACCAGCGGTTTATTTGTGATGCGGTTATCTGTGCAGCGGGACTTCTCCCTAACAGCCAACTTGCCCAGCATGCGGGGCTAGAGGTCAATAAAGGTATCGTCGTTAACGAATACTTACAAACCAACGATGCCCATATTTATGCGCTAGGTGATTGCGCCCAAATCAACGGCCAAAATAGGGCCTATTTGCAACCTGCGTTACTGAGCGCCAATGCGCTGGCGAACACATTACTGAACCAACCGACAGCAGTGAATTTTCCCGCCATGCTCATTAAAGTGAAAACGCCACTGTTACCTATGCAACTCAGCGGTATAACAGTGAATGGCGTCCATCGCTGGCAAGTCGATATTGATGCTCAAGGAAGCAGTATTAAAGCATTCGACGTGGATGAAACATTTATAGGATTTATCGTAACCGAGGATAAAATGCAGCAAGCATTTGGATTGTTAAAGCAGCTAAATAGCCCTAACGCGGCACTCATCGCGGCCTAAGAGCACATTAACGAGAATGTTAATATTATTGTCGCTGATAATAAAAACTGAGTAGAGGCTTTCTACTCAGTTTTATCGTTTCTACTATTATTCAAACATTCGCAACAGCAATAGTTTAAAGACCTAATGCCAGTTTAATACGTTGTCCGTAATCCGCATCGGCTTGAGTAAAATGCGCCACCATACGTTGCTGCACATCTAAACTCGCTTGACTTAATGAACCCGAAATTGTTGCCACTAGGCGCGCTTTCTCAGCTTCAGAGAAGATGCGATACAAATTACCCGCTTGGGTATAATCGTCTTGGTTATAACGACTGTAACGCGCCGCTTCACCTTCTAAACGCAATGGTGGTTCGCTAAAGTTTACTGGCTCAACCAAGGCATCAGCAGTGCTGTTCGGGCCATAGTTTGCCGAAGCGTCGCCACCAGTTTGACTGCCATGATAAGGACATTGTGTACCCGCCATCGCACCTGCACGTTGATGGTGATTTGCCTTAGCGGCATGCGGGCAATTCACTGGCAATTGGTTGTAGTTAGCACCAATGCGGTAACGCTGCGCATCGGCGTAGGCAAATAAACGCGCTTGTAACATCTTGTCTGGTGAAGCCCCGACGCCTGGGACCAAATTACTAGGTGCCAATGCCACTTGCTCAACTTCAGCAAAGTAGTTTTGTGGCAGACGATTCAGTTCTAATACACCAATCTCAAGTAATGGATAGTCGCTATGCGGCCAAACCTTAGTTAAATCAAATGGATTGATATGGTAAGTATTGGCATCTGCCTCAGGCATAATCTGCACATTAACCGTCCAACGCGGGAAGTTTCCATCAGTAATAGCAACCACCATATCGCGCTGTGATGAATCGGGATCAATCCCTTTTAATTTATCAGCCTGTTCATTAGTTAAGTTGACCACGCCTTGCTGCGATTTAAAGTGGAACTTCACCCAGAAACGCTCGCCCTTGGCATTCCACAGCGAGAAAGTGTGTGAACCATAACCATGCATTTGACGGTAGTTCGCCGGAATACCACGATCCGACATCAAAATGGTTACTTGATGCATAGCTTCAGGATTCAATGACCAAAAGTCCCACATAGCCTGCGGATCTTTTAAGTTTGTCTTAGGATTACGCTTTTGCGTATGAATAAAGTCTGGAAACTTAATCCCATCTCGCAAGAAAAAGGTCGGCGTATTGTTACCCACGATATCGTGATTACCACGGGCAGTATAAAAACGTAAACCAAAGCCACGTGGATCGCGCTCTGCGTCGGCAGAACCCATTTCTCCACCTACGGTTGAGAAACGAATAAAGGTTTCGGTTTGCTTACCAACACCATTGAAATGGTCAGCAATGGTGTAATCGCTTAAATCTTTAGTCAGCGTAAATGTGCCGTAAACCCCTGTACCTTTGGCATGCACGATACGTTCAGGAATACGCTCACGGTTGAAATGGGCTAACTTTTCAATTAAATGCCAATCTTGTAATAGCAAAGGACCACGTTCACCCGCCGACAGTGAGTTTTGATCATCGGCCACTGGGGCACCGTTTTGGCTCGTTAAGTACTGACTTGTTTGATGTTGTTGACTCATGCCCTGCTCCTTAGTCTTGATTGCTGGTTAACCAGGTTTCAATTAAATCGTAAATGGTGGCCATGGTTTATCTCCTTGGCTGCGACGTGTTGTCGATGGAGCAAGAATAGAGAATTACCACTTTAGAATAAAGCGATTAAACTAGATTTTCATAATCTAAAAAAAAGATTAAGAATGGATTTGGCAAGACAGTTAATGAATTACACGGACTCACAGCCAATGGTCCGCTCACATCACTTAAGATGCTGTTGAAAAACCAAATAGCTGCTCAGGACAATGGAGCGAAGTGCGGTGCGAGAAAGCGGAGTTAAGCTGATACACTGCCATTAACTGCTGGATAAGTCGGCTTCACGATAAAGCTTAACCAAGTAATAAGTGTCAATCAGCACGATAAAAAAGTTAACTAAGGCAACAGGATAAGCCCCAATTGCCACACCGTAGGCCACAAATAAAGCCGCACCAATGAGATTCCACCAGCGCAGTTTCTTAATGTTTGACATCATCAGTGATATTGCAACGACCACTGAAGCTAAATAACCAACCCATTCCCAAATTGTAGCGTTATCCATATCCAATCCTTATCTATATATTATTTAAATCAAACGATTGATACGCCAATCACACCACAGGTAATAAGCTGGCTCATTGCATTTAGCGTTTAACGACAGCCGCCGTCATCCGTGAAATACAAGTCAGTTCACCCGCACTGTTGTGGATTAAAATCTCCCATACAGAGCTGCGCTTCCCTAAGTGGATAGGCTTAGCCGTGGCGGTTAATACCCCATTACGGGAAGCCCGTAAGTGGTTAGCGTTAATTTCTTGACCGACACAATAGTACTGCTCAAAATCCACCGCGAAATTTGCCGCATAGCTAGCAACGGTTTCAGCAAGCGCGACATTCGCGCCACCATGCACTATGCCCAAAGGGTTATGCACCGCCGGACTGGCTGGCATAGTGGCCTTCATGTAATCGTCGCCAATCTCACTGATCTCAATTCCTAAAGTCTGCATCAAGGTGCCTTTGCCACCCATACCGGCGTCTAAACGCGCGCAATCCTCTAACGTTACAGCTCTAAACCAAATACTCATTGCAACTTCCTAGTCAATAAAACCAATCAGCAGTTTACTGTGAAGTGGATGAAGTTCAACTAGTTTACTCTCAGCTGGTCACATCTATATCGGCAAAAATAAGGCTCAAACTAACCAAGATTTAGTGGTACTTAGCTGACTAAACCAGACAAGAAATAATCCCCACACCACGACTACACTTGGCATAATTAACGCGTCGGCTCCTAGCACCACAGCCGCTTGCTGAATGCAAAATACATAGGTCATTTGCAACAAAATAGCGATAAGCGAGGCGACCAACACTTTATAAGCAATTAATTTTCTGAATAACAATAATAGACATCCTAGAACCCCTGAAACTACGGCAAAGCCAAACACAGCATCAACCCAAATTGGCGTTGTTTCATAGAGTGTAATTTGATCTGGGCTCATCTGTGCCAGTGCATCTGGCGTCATAGTCATTTGCATAACAAAAGCCATCAGCCCCATGATATTCCACAACAAACTGAGCGTTGCGACAAAGTAAAACCACAGTGGCGCCTTGATATTCATGGTTTTCAGCGGATTTGAGGTGGTATCCATACTCACTCCTAATAAAAACTGAAAAAAAGAGATAAAAAAGGGATGGTTAACCATCCCTTTGTTTCAGTCTAGCTCACAAATTGCACTTGTGAGTTAACCCCATATACAGGTTAACGGCGACGACGCTGCAAACCAAACAAGGACATCAGTGCTAAACCTAAATAACCTAAAGCACCGCCATCATCTTTAGGCTTTGGCTCAGGTTTTGGCGGCACTACTGGCGCAGGATAACTTAAAGCAACAATCACAGGATCATGATCCGATGCAGAAAAAGCATTTTCAGATTTAGCCAGATCACCAGAGAACTTCTTACCGTATTCAAACAAGCTAGATTCCACTGAGTTGATATGCCAATCTTCAATATCCACTAAACGTTTGGCTAAGCTAGCATTGGCTAAAGCATGATCTAAGTTACCTAACTCGCCGTTATAGCTATAAGAGAAAGTGCTTGCACCGTGGGCTTTCGTGTTCAAGTTGATAAAGCCATAACCTTTTTCAATCTTGCTGCCTTGGCGCTCAAACACTTTGCCGTCGAGCGTCGTCCACGAAGCGGTCAGGATGTCACGCTCTGACTTGCTCGCATCGAAGTCGGTTAGTACACGGATAGGATCCTCCATACCATAGGCATTCATATCACCGATGATCAGTAAGTCGCCTTTCACGTCTTTTAGCGTTTCACCCAAGACTTTGGCTGCAGATACGCGGAAAGCATTACACTTGCCCTGTTGATCGGCAGGATCAACTGACTCTTCGAAGTTAGCCCAATCTTCTAAACAGCCTGAGCCTTTAGATTTCAAATGGTTAACGACTACGGTCAGAGACTCATCATGGATTTTAAAGGTTTGCGCTAAGCTGTGACGTTGATAAGCATCATTGCCAGGGTTAGTCTCAGTTTTGCCATCTTTTGTGCGAGTCACGCTGCCAGCACTGGCGTGCTGTTCTGGAGTACCGATAACTTGTGCTGCCCCCGCTAAAGCCACTTTACCACCACGGTATAACATGCCGACAGTAATCGCATCTGTGCCAAAGTACTTGCCGTCATACTTATCAGCATCGGTGATTTCAACAAAGCTATAGGCGTTTTCAGGCGTCTGCTTGTCATTTAGTGCATCGACTAAATCCTTAATCGCACTCTTCTCACCAAAACCGTTGTTAGCAATTTCCATCAAACCGACGATATCGGCGTTCATGGCGGTAATAGCGCTAACGATTTTAGTACGTTGTAGCACCATTTCTTCCAGCGTTAGGGCGCCACGGTTACTGCCTGATGGATTGGTATCGCCACCATCAACATCGTTAAAGAAGTTCAGCACGTTAAAGCTAGCCACGCGCAGATCTCCCTTAGTTGCAACACTTGGGGCTTCGGTTCTATCGTCACCACGGATAAAATCACCCGCTGTAATAGTATTAGTCGCCACTAAACGATAAGCGCCGTAGCTGTAACCAATCACACCTTGCAGGTTAGTCAGTTGATCGCCAACACGGATGTAACCCGTTTCCACATTGAAATCAGGGAAGTATGGAATAACACCATTGGCAGGCTTGTAATCGGATTCGATAAAGAGTTGGTTTTCGCGGTTAGATTTAACTAATGCCGTTGCTTCAGCAGAAAGCGCTGGATACAGCTGTGTAGGCTTCATCAAAGGTGCTTGATATGACACTAGCATGTTATTGCGACTACCCGCATAGTCGAAGCTGAAGGTGCGGCTGATTTTAAGATCGCTGCCCGCATCTAAGGCCACATTCATGCCTTCATAGCGCTCTAATGCTTGCGCTAAGGTTTCGCCATCGGCCACATAGAAAGGTGCGGCAACAGGGACTTCACCCTTAGCACCAACATCAAATTTCTTATCGGCTTTAATATCGATTTGAGTTAGGCCAAAGTATTCTTTCACTTTACCCTGCACACACACTTCAACCCCTGGTTGAATCGCTTCAGGTGCAGCTTCACCTAAGAATACAAATACACCATCAGAGGTATACGGTGAGTTATCACCCTTAACTTCTTGTAAGTAAAAACCTTTAAACAAGCTTTCACCACGGGAAGTCACTACGCCACGCACAGTCACTTCGGCTTCAGATTCGAATGCCCCTGCTGGTACAAATGGGCTCGACTCGCCCGCACCTTGTACTTGATAAATAGGCACAATTTTAGCGCCAGTACAGCTAAAGAGCGGCACTTCTGGCTCAGCAGGCGTTTCTAGTGAACCTAAACCAGAGAAGGTATCTTTAGGTAATTGTTCCCACTGGGCGGCATTAAATACAGTATTCGCCACTAACGCATCTAATTTACGTTTTAAGGTAACGTCTAATCCCCAACCCGTTGGCGTCGGCACATCACCAATAATATCGATGACGGCATCATCTTTCATTAAGGCAACCGCATCACCGCCATTAAAACTTAAACTACCAGAGTAACTATCAACTCCTTGAGCAACAGTAATAGTACCGCTAGTATTTAAAATAACTTTTGTCGATTTTGCCGCAATAGTTTGACCACCTAAAGCCACCATATCCGACGCAACAGTAGCACCATCTTTATAACGAACCAGTTTATAACCCGCGAGATCAATTGCCGTATCGCCGCTGTTATACAGTTCAATCGCTTTATTATTTGAGCTACCTTCAACATATTCGGTGATCATCACATCTGCGCTTGCCATCATAGGCAAAGCCGCTGCAACAGCTAAAGAAATAGCCGTTAATTTATTAACATTATCCATATCATCAACCCCATTATTATAATATTGCCGCTAACTTCTATTAACGTGCGAGCGGATTATTTCAGAGTTGAATGCGTAAAAAAAGAGGGCAAGATCGCACATTGCCAATGTAACACATTGATGAGTAACTAATTATAGACACCTCACTGTTCACCTAACAGAACAGGATGGTAAATCAAAAGTATTAGCCATGTAAAAACAAACAGTAAGAGCAATACACATAAGCTCAAAGCACTTAGTGCCATGCTTAAATAATAATCAATATTTTAATGTGATATTTTGATGATATTATTCGGTATGCAATACCCAATAAAAATATAAGGAACACTGGTCCTTAAAAGGTAATGGATATAATTAAAACTTAATTTAGCATTCATTATTTTGAAATAAACATAACAGTCAAACTGCTAGAATGGATGATTTATACCCTTGGTTATTGCAGCAGATTAATGTTGATGATGGGTATAAAAATGAAACATAGAGCCAGTCTGAGAACCAACGGCTGTAAGATAGTGAGCTAAATATTAAAACAATAATGTGAATTTTACAGACAAAAAAATACCGCTCATTTAGGAGCGGTATTTTCAATTGCGGCGTATTACACATCGCAGCTAATCAATTACTTTTTAGCAGGTTCAGCTACTGGCGCCGCAGAAGCTTTCTCGATTGATTTCAACTCAACTTCGAAAATCAACGTAGAGTTTGGTGGAATAGTACCAGTATCACGTACGCCATAGGCTAATTCCGATGGGATCACAAACTTGTACTTAGCGCCAACAGGCATTAATTGCACGCCTTCAGTCCAACCTGGAATAACGCGATTCAAAGGGAACTTAGCCGCTTCGCCGCGTTTATAAGAACTATCAAACTCAGTACCATCAAGTAAAGTACCGACATAATCCACTTCTACAGTGTCTTCTGCGGCAGGCTTTTCACCCGTGCCTGGAGTTAATACTTCATATTGTAAGCCAGACTCAGTTGTCACTACACCAGGCTTAACCTTGTTTTCTTCAAGGAATTTTTTACCATCTTCGATATTTTTCGCAGAAATCGCTGTTGCTTGTTCCTGACGTTTATCGTTTAACTTTTTATCTAGACCTTGAAGAATGGTTTGCATTTCTTCTTCGGTTAAACTTAATTGGTCATTCAGACCATTAGTGAAACCAGTGACGATCAAAGTGCGATCAACTGGCAGGCCTAATTCTTCTTGCTCTTTGATATGGCCAGACATATAACGACCGATTGAAGCGCCTACACTGTAAGCTTCTTTTTGAGCTTCAGTCGTTAATTCAACATTTGTACTCGTAGCTGCTTTTTCTTCTTGATTACAAGCAGATAGGCCAATAATAGCCAATGCAACTAACGATAATTTATAAATCGATTTCATTAAAGCTTCCTCAGCATCCTCAAGCGGTTACAATAACCTAAGCGTGACAACTTTATACTAGTTATCTCGGTTATACCAACTAGATTCTTTATGGGTTAACAGTGATTAATGTCACTTGATCAAGTCTAAAGACAACAACTTAGGGAGCAAGTTCATGAAGAAAAATCTACTGCTGGTAATTTGCACAGTTTTTCTAATCGCTTGCCACCCCAAAGCAGAAGATATCAGTGTTCTCACAACAGAGCCCAGCTATAGCGCGAGCCTATCAAGTAATGGGCAATTCGCCTTAGTTGCCACTCAAAGTAGTGGAGTTCAATGCTGGGATCTCAGTACCCACACCCTCAAATACCAATGGATACATGGCGATATTAATACTGGCGTCACAGGTACAGCGATTTCTCCCAACGGGATATTTGCAGCATCGTTAAGCCGAGATTCAGTTGCTATGTGGAAAATAGCCGACGGTAAGCCTTTGGGCTGGTGGTCCTTACCTTCATCCGGTGAAAGTGTCGCGGTAGCCGATAATGGCGCACTACTTATTGGTTTAAATGATGGTTCAGTCATGTCGCTTAATGCCGAAAAATCTGCCTTAATCAAATTTCTTGGACATAAAGAGCGCGTCAATAGTGTTGCCCTCTCTGCTGATGGCCGATTAGCATTAACGGGGTCAAATGATATGCAGGCGATTCTCTGGCAGGCACAAACTGGCCAACCGCTTCATACGTGGACACTCGGCAGCCGTATAACCAAAGTGGCACTCAACGACAGTGGTAGTTTAAGTTTTACCAATGGCAGCACAGATGAAGCAAAAATCTGGGATAACACAAGCGGTAAGCTATTAAACAAGCTGGATATTACCCGTCGTCAAATGAACTTTTCAGCGGTGAGGTTTATCAAACAAGACAGCCAGATATTAACAGGTACGCCAGCGCGGGAGGTTATACTCTGGCAACGTGACTCGGGTAAACAAATTGAAAAATGGCAGGTTGCACTCACTAAAAACAGCCAAAATCGAGGAGCCGTTGTATACTCTGTGGCAATTCGAGATACCAATAAAGTCGTTAGTATCAGTAGCCAAGGCTTAGTTGAAACTTGGCAGAAATAGAGGTTAGCCATGCAAGGCGTACAAGCACAGATTGAAGATCTAGAAACCAAATTGGCTTTTCAAGAGCTCACAGTCGAAGAATTAAACCAAGAAGTCATCAAATTGAATCGACTGGTGGCTCACCAGCAACACCAAATTCACATGTTAATTGGTAAGTTGCAGGATATGGAACCGAGTAATATGGCGACTCAGGCTGAAGAAACGCCACCACCACATTATTAACACTGACGCTTTAGATGTTAACTTTGATTAAAAAACAGTTACTGCAAAATATCCAGGGAATGCGATGTTTAAACATTTAATGCCAAAAGAAACCCCAACTCTATTACCCATAGCGTTAGTGGGTGAACCCATTCTAAGGCAGACTGCAATCACAGTGCACCATTTCGATGCCGAGCTCGTGCATCTTGCCGAGCAAATGTCTGCCAGCATGGACGCTGCCAATGGCGTTGGTATCGCAGCCCCCCAAGTTCACAGCCCTTTAGCCTTATTTATTATGGCTTCTCGCCCTAATGAGCGTTATCCCGACGCGCCTAATATGGCGCCTGTGGTCGTGGTTAGTCCGCAAATCATTAATGCATCAAGCGAGTTGGTCAGCGGAGAAGAAGGCTGCTTATCTGTACCGGGGCAAAGATTTACGATACAAAGACATCAAGCCATTGAAGTACGCTATCAAAATTTACAAGGCGAGTGGCAACAAACCGAATTAACGGGCTTTATTGCACGGATTTTTCAACATGAATTTGATCACCTTCAAGGGATCACATTACTCGAGCGTTCACTTATGCCAGAACAGACTCAGGCGATTTCAGCCCAATCCATCAAAAAAGGTGAAGCGCAATAATGAAACTGTCCTTCGTTACACCTTTTTCTCGCGCATTTATTGCACCAACCTTGGCAATGGGATTGGTTTTAAACTTATCGGGCTGCGCTTATAACAGTATTTTCATTAATTATCCTGCGCAGATCGAACCACTCAAACAAGAGCTTAATAGTGCGACTCCCATGGCCGATATCGACAAACTTGCCAGTAATATCAATGGCAATGACGGCTTACTCTATGCCCAAGAAGCGGGACGAATTGCTCAAGTCGCCGGCGATTTCGCTGCCAGTAAAAAATATTATCAGCAAGCAGTAGATGCTTATACCGCCTTTGATGATAAGGCCAAAGTCAGCGTTAGTGACATTGGCGCAACAGCCAGCAGCTTAGTGTTAAACGACAATGCGATTCCATACCGAGGCCCTGGGTATGAACGCATTATGCTGCACCAATACCAAGCTCTTAACTATTTGTTTAGTGGCGACTATCAGGGGGCTTTAGTCGAAGTTCGTCGCAGTAACGAACTACAGAGCAGCGAGCAAGAACGCTATCAAAAATCACAAAAGTCAGTTCAAGCCATGGCAAACGGCACCATAGATGCCGAGGTTAATAAACTAGGACAAGCCGCGGGCACAGTCACCAGTTCTTTCTTAAACGCTTACAGTTATTACACGACTGGTGTACTGCACGAAGTGCTGGGTGAGCCGAACGATGCCTATATCGATTATCGTAAAGCAGCACAAATCACTCCAGATAACACCTATTTACAGCAAGATCTGGTCCGCCTCGCCAAGCAACTCGGCATGCCACAATATGATGAGTTTAAGCGCCGTTGGGGCGATGCTAAGTTGCCCAATCCCAAAGATGGCCAAGTAATTTTGATGGTCGAGCGCGGCTTTGTGCCTGCAAAACAAGCTCTCACTGTACCTTTTACTATCCATGGTAACTGGCAGACAGTGTCACTCGCTACCTACATGCCAAACAATACTTTTGTGCCAGAGACGCAAGTGCAAGGTTTAGGTACAGTGCTGAAAACTGAACCTATTGCCAATATCGATGCCTTAGCCATCACAGCACTCAAGGAAGATCTGCCCGCGACGCTAGTTCGCCAAGTCGCTAGGGTCTATGCTAAATCTGAGATGGCCTATCAGATTGAGAAGAGTGGTAAACCAGGGAACAATGCTGCCGATATTGGCAGTATAGCGATGCAGATTTTTAACGTAGTAACAGAACAAGCGGATCGTCGTAGTTGGCTGACGCTCCCTAAACAAGCACAGATCGGGCGGCGTTATTTGAGTGCAGGTGAATACACTTTGCAGTTAGACAAAGCGCCACCGGCTAAAATTGATGTTGCAGCAGGCAAAACCACCTTAGTCTGGGCAATTGATACTGGTAATTACACCCGAATTTATTCAATAATCATTTAGCCTAGCGGTTGTGGTATTTGAATAAGACGTGTGTCATTAAGTTTATACAATCACAAAATGGAACTGACTATGAAACAATTTAAACTGATTTTTGTACTGGCTGCCGTTATGGGTCTAGCTGCATGTCAATCTAAAGTCGAATATGGCGATGCCACAGAAGTTGAAACCGTCAATGAGAACTTTGGCTCGACGGATCTACAAGCTATTGCAGCCAAGATGGTGGATAGCATGATGACTTTCCCTCCTATCGTGGCAATAACAGCCAATGACCGCCCGATTTTATTTGTTGATAGCATCAAAAACAAAACCTCAGAACATATCGACACTGAGTCTGTCACTGACTCTATCAGTAACAAATTATTGCGCTCAGGCAAGTTCCGTTTTATCGACATGACTAAAGTAGATTCAGTCCGTAAACAACTGGATTACCAAAACAACACTGGCATGGTTGACCCATCAACCGCCATCAAGTTTGGTCGTCAAATTGGCGCTCAATACATGTTATATGGCAATTTATCTAGCATAGTGAAGCAAGACGGTAGCACTAAAGACGTCTACTATAAGATGACAATGCGTTTAATGGATTTAGAAACAGGCCTTATCGAATGGTCTGATGAAAAAGAAATCCGTAAGATGAAGTCTAAGTCTTTCTTAGGCATGTAATTGTCCTATTGGCACTTAATTCTGCCAAACAGTAATCTCAAGAAGCCAGCGTTAACGCTGGCTTTTTTTTACATTTTTAACATTGGTAATCCAAGGTAAATAAGGTAGTGTACTCGGCCAAAATACACTGCGATGATGATGCTCAAAATTGGCGCTGGCGCGAGGGATAATTTGCCACAAAGGCAAACCTACACACACGATATTGAATGCAAACATCCAAGCAGAAAACAAAACAAATCGTTGAAGGATTTAAGTTGTGAACTTGTTTAAAGCCAGTCTCGTTGCCCTTACCTGCGGCACATTAATGTCGTGTGCAACCCAAAGTACACTCAATACGGGTCCACGTGATGCTAGCGCTTATATTAGCCAATATCAGGCTGCGCTTCGCTCGCAGGTCATCTCCGATATTCACTATGACTTGGATTTTCAGCTCACAGGGGACGCCGAGTTTTCAGCCACCTCCAAAGTGACATTTCAATTAAGTGAAGTGCCAAAACAACTGAGCTTAGATTTAAACAAGGCGCAGATAAAACGCTTTATCATCAACGGTACCGCCGTATACCCCAATTACAATGGCGCTTACATCAGCTTAAATACGCGTTTGCTCACCTCAGGTGAAAATACCATTGAAGTGCAATTTAGCCGTGCCCACAGCACCAATGGTGAAGGTTTACACCGTTTTAAAGATCCAATCGATGGCAAGGTCTACCTCTACTCTCATTTTGAACCCGCTGCTGCTCAGCAGATGTTCGCAGTATTCGACCAACCGGATCTCAAGGCTAACTATCAAATTACGGTAACAGCGCCCAAAGACTGGCAAGTCATTAGCTCGATGCGTGAAAGCCAAATCACCCCAGCGGGTGCTTACAATCGTTGGACTTTCCCACAAACCCCTAAGCTAAGCCCATATAACTTTTCAATGCACGCGGGCCCTTATCACATGTGGCAAGACAACTCAGGCCGCTATCCTATGCGCCTGTTCGCCCGTCAATCCGTTGCTAATCAAGTCACGGAGCAAGATTGGTTTACCTATACAAAACAAGGGTTAACTTTTTTCGATAATTACTTTGGTATTCCTTATCCCTTTAAGAAATACGATCAAATTCTAGTGCCAGACTTCCTTTATGGCGCGATGGAAAACGCAGGCGCAGTAACCTTTTCCGAAGATATCTTCCTTCATAAAGCGGCGATGACAGCAGATCAGAAGCAAAATCTTGCGGGCGTGATCATGCACGAAATGGCGCACCAGTGGTTTGGCGATCTCGTCACCATGAAATGGTGGAACGGCTTGTGGTTAAATGAAAGTTTTGCTTCATTTATGGGCACACTTGCGACTCAAGAAGCCACAGAGTTCACTAATGCTTGGCGTACCTTCTACGCTAAAGGCAAGCAAAA
This sequence comes from Shewanella sp. NKUCC06_TVS, assembly GCF_019345515.1. NCBI lineage: Bacteria > Pseudomonadati > Pseudomonadota > Gammaproteobacteria > Alteromonadales > Shewanellaceae > Shewanella > Shewanella sp. NKUCC06_TVS. Next base: position 155,370 of record NZ_JAHKQX010000002.1, read on the forward strand.
AGCCTATGAGCAGGACAGCTTAGTCACCACGCACCCCATTGAAGTACCCGTAGCAACAACCCAGAACGCCTTCGACAATATCGATGCTATCACTTACCAAAAAGGTGCATCAACGCTGAAACAATTACGCCATTTACTCGGCGACATGGTGTTTCGTCGTGGCGTCAGTAACTATTTAAAACAATACAGTTATCAAAACGCTGAGTTAGACGATTTTATCAATAGCCTAGGGAAAGCCGCTGGCCGCGATTTAAGTGCATGGACTCAAGAATGGCTCTACAGCGCGGGCGTTAACACCATCAAGGCGGAATATCGTTGTGAGGGCAACCGAATCAGCGAATTTAGCCTACGACAGCTCCCTGCAAGCGCAGAGCTACCCACATTACGTGAACAAAAAGTCCAAGTGGCTCTATTTACCCAAGGTCGCTTTGATCTGCGAAATGACATTACAGTGCCAGTGACTTACAAAGGCGAGCGTACTGAAGTTAAACAACTGATTGGTGAGCGCTGCCCAGACCTAGTCTATCCAAACTTTGATGATTGGGGCTTTGTGAAAGTCGAGCTTGATGACAAGTCATTTAATACCGCAAAACAACAACTGAGTAATATTTCCGATCCACTACTGCGATCTATGCTGTGGCAAAGTCTATGGGACAGCGTCCGCGAAGGTAAATTGAGCTTAGATCAATACCTAAGTACAGTGTTTGTTAACGCGCCTGCTGAGACGGACTACACAATTGTTGGTCAGATCATCGATAGCATGTTGCGCTCGAAGGAATATCTCGCTCAGATCGCCCCTATTCAGCAAAACTACGCTGAAAATGCAATTAAAGGCTTAAGCCAAATGAGTCTGAGAAAAGCAATGGAAAATAAAGGCGATAATGACTTCCAACGGATCTGGTTCAATGCCTATGTCAGTTTAGCAAGCGATAGAGATTCACTGCGTCATTTAGCACAACTCATTGACGGTGAAACAAAAATCAAGGGATTAACCTTAGATCAAGATTTACGATGGGCAATCATCACCCAGCTTAATCGCTATGATTTTCCTAACGCGCTGCAGCGCTTAACCAAAGAAGCTGCCAAGGATAATTCAGACTCTGGTGAAAAAGCGGCACTTGCGGCACAAGTGATCCGCCCTGAAGCGGCCGCAAAACGTCGTTGGTTAAGTAAAGTCCATCTAGACAGCCTGCCTTTCTCCAAACAGCGGATTATTATGCAAAATCTTTATCCTGCTGAGCAAAAACTATTAAGCGCAGCTACAGCGGAAGAGCGTCTGACGAGCTTAATGGATATGGACAAAAAAGGGCCAGTATTTATGCGTAATTATAGCCATTTCCTCATCCCAACCGATTGTAATTACACTAGCATAGCGGCATTGGACAAAGTACTTGATCGCCAAACTGGGCTATCTAACCTTACCCGCCGTAATCTACTGGAAACCCGTCAAATAGAACAGCGTTGTGTGCTGATCAAAAATAAAATGACTCACTAATACTAATATTTAGGTCATTTTAAAATTAACAAGGGGCTCCTAGGAGTCCCTTTTTTATGTTCTGTTACAGATGAGTCTTAAACTTGAACCAGCACACAAGATGCTACCTGCGCGAAATTAAGCTCACTAACCTTTGATATAAACAAGCCAGCATTCTGAATAATGAATTAATCACACTCACAACCAGAGACATATTTAATTAAATTGTTAGCTTGAGCTTATGTATTTTAACGGCTTACTGACGATAACTAATGTTATTTATCACCTGTAAAATATTATTCATCTCTTCAGTTTAGTCTGCTAAGTTCCATCCGTTCATCAAATAAACAACCGCTGACGCAATCGTTATTGATATAAAAATCATGTAATTATTAAATTCATAAATTATGGGCGTCACTTCTAAATTTATTACTATAATTCTTCAATGATTTAATGTTTTGCCACGTACTGCCGCTATACTAAAACAACGTTAGAGAGCTAACGGAATATAAAGGATATAGATTATGCGATCGACACTCAAAACGCGGCTGCTGTTTAGCAGTCTTTCCGCTGTACTGATCACTATTGCTGTACTCGTGAGTATCTCTAGTTATTTCATTAGAAATAATGCGTTAGAAAACACCCAACATGAAATTGACCAACTGGCGAATACCTTTTCATCCGGCATAGGTCAGTGGATCCAAGACAGAAAAATGGCCATTACGAGCCTAAAGCAAACCATTGAAGCCGATCCTAGTACCAACGTTACCCCTCATTTGTTGCAAGCGCATACTGCGGTTGACTTTGCCCTCACCTACTATGGTGACGAGCAAGGCAACATGTATCGTCAAGATCCGTCGCTGAATACCGCAAATTATGATCCCCGCGTTCGCCCTTGGTATATGGATGCTAAAACGGCGGGTAAAATGATCATGACGGCGCCCTACGTCAGCGCCACATTGAAAAAACAAGTCGTAACTATAGCAGAACCTGTGATGAGCTCAGGCCAGCTCATAGGCGTAGCGGCTGCAAACTTAACCATAGATCAGTTAACAGATGCAGTGCAGCGCCTCCAAGTACCTGGCAAAGGTTACACTCTGATGGTCGATAATGCAGGGCTCATTATTAGTCATCCCAATAGCCAGCTAAATACTCAACAACTCACTAAAATCGATAGTAATTTTAGTAATAACTGGTTATCACAGCGCACTAATGCCAATACGATGGAAGAGCGAAACCTCGATGGTGCCACTAAATTAGTTTACGTTTCGGCAATTCCATCAACTGACTGGGCACTGATTTTCGTGATGGATAAGCAAGAAATCATGTCACAGGCAACCGATCTTGCTTGGTGGATGTCTGCCGTAGGTGTTGCACTATTGGTGCTGTTTGGTTTGATTTTAATCGCCATCTTTAAAATCCAATTTAAAGATCTCGAACGCGTTGCCCAAGCACTCAATGATATTGCCGAGGGCGATGGCGATCTCACTGTGCGCATTCATACTGCCAACAGTCACGATGAAATTGGTATGTTAGCTTCGGGTTTTAACCGCTTTGTAGAACGTCTACACGGTATGATTTCCCGCATGCACAAGATTGCCGGTCAATTGGAATATCAAGCCAAAGGAAGTAGTGCGTCGGCAACGGATAACAGTCAGCGCATTGAAGTACAGCAAGATGAAGTGACTATGGTTGCCACTGCGGTGACCGAAATGGCCAGCGCCACCGAGGAAATTGCCAGTAATGCTGAGCATACAGCGCAGACCGCTCAAAATGCGGTCGGACTTTCAAACCATGGCCATAAACAGGTAATGCAAAGCCAGCAATCTATCCGTAATTTAGCCAGTGAAGTCGAAACTGCAGGGCGAATTATCGGTGAACTGAACGAGCACTCACAAAAGATCAACAGCATTTTGTTGACCATTAGTGGCATCGCAGAGCAAACCAACTTACTTGCACTCAATGCAGCCATTGAGGCGGCACGTGCAGGAGAACAAGGTCGTGGCTTCGCTGTAGTTGCTGATGAGGTGCGTGTACTGTCACAACGTACGCATTCATCGACACAAGAAATTCAAGCGATGATCGAAACCCTACAACAAACCGCAGGCAAAGCCGTTAAGTCTATGACTCAAAGTCATGAAATGGCAGAAACCAGTGTGGCCGATGCTAATTCAGCCAGCGAAAGTCTGTTGCAAATCAGCAAAGCCATTAATGATATTTCAGATATGGCGAGCCAAATTGCCACAGCAGCCGAGGAGCAAACCTCAGTCACCAGCGAAATCAACCGCAATACAGAGTCGATTCGTGAAGTGTCAGAGAATCTCTCGATTGAGGCACAAACGTCTATGGTCCAAGCTCAAGAGCTCGCCCATTTAGCCGCATCATTGCAGCAGGAAGTTAATCGCTTCAAACTGTAATCAAAAGCCTTATTTTATATAAAGATTACATCAACAGTTCCATACAATAATGCCCGCAAGTGTCAGTGACATTTGCGGGCATTTCTTTACATATTATTTCTTCAAAGACTTACAATGGCTTACCTAAAGCAAGCTTAAATGATCTTCATCGCTTTATTTTCAGGAATATTGGCCTCAGGCCGAAGCTCAGCATGTAAGTTTCTTAATCCTTGGTAACCCATTTCAATTCGATTTCCGCCATTCTTTTTAGCTTTATACATAGCAGTATCGGCACAGGAAATAAGCTGTTTCTCATCTTCACCGTGCTCTGGATACAGAGCAATACCGATACTCGGCAGAATATGGATCTGCTGTTCGGCAAGCTCGAAGGGTTGCTCGAATACTTGCAATATTTTTTGCGCGGCCAGCAGGGTATTATGTGCTGAATCGACTCGTTCAAGTAAGATGACAAACTCATCCCCCCCAAAACGCGCAACGGTATCTGAGCCCCTCACACAACTGACTATTCGCTGTGCAGTCACTTGCAGTAATAAATCGCCCACGCTATGACCAAAAGTATCGTTAACCCACTTAAATTTATCTAAGTCTAAATAAAGCAAAGAGAAATAACTTGATTCCCTATGGGCTCGAGATAGCGCCTTTTGAAATCTATCGTAAAAAAGCTCACGATTGGGTAACAAGGTTAACTGATCATAAAGTGCAATATGCTCTAATCGCGCGAGCATTTGTCGACGCTCAATCGCAAAAGCTATTTGCGTAGAAACAAACTCCAATAACTCACGGTCTTGGTGTGTATATGAAGCCGAAGTGGGCAAGCTATGCATAATCAAAGCGCCGATAACACCTTTCTGTAGCTTCAGCGGCACACCCAGCCAACTTAAACTGCCATTACCCAAATCTTCACGAATCGCTTGGGGATAATCAGTTAAGGTCACGGGACACAGGAGTAAAGACTCAGCACTGCGGATCACTTGGTCAGTGAACACACTGAAACTTGCAATATCGATAAGTGAATCCTTGCCAGTAGCGGCTTTATAAGGAAAACTTAATTCATTTAAATCTTGATCGTACAATGCAATAGCAAAGTTTACTGCAGGCAATAATTTAGCAATAATTTCATGAATTCGACGATATAGGGCTAGCAAGTCCTCAGCGACATGCACAGCCTCTGAAATCTCATATAAGGCTGCTTGTCTACGTTCGGCATTTTTGCTCTTAGAAATATCTCTAGCGACTGCGACACGCTGTTGATAAGCATCGGACCAACGTGCAGACCAAAGAATATCGACAATAACACCATCTTTACGCACATAACGGTTTTCAAAATCGACTTTAAAGCGACCTGCCATAATTTCATTGGCCGTTGCGAGAGTGCGTTCCCTATCCTCTGGAATGACAAGATCTAGCATCTGCATACCCATCATTTCTTCTGGGGTATAGCCAAAAATACGTTCTGCCCCTGCACTGACAAATTCAAACCTCCCCGCTTTATCGACGACACAAATAGCATCCAAGAGAAGGTCGATAAAATTGCTTAAGGAAGTGTAGCCATCATTATTCACGTAATTCTCCAATAAACGTCCGTCTTTGGCTAAGTCCTAAGTTTGATCATAAGCATAAAAATAATAATAACGCACTATTAGAGTAGGTTAATTTTCAATGTCATTCCAGAGTTGGCTAAGTTAAGTCCGACTTTTACAGAGTTAAATTCAAACAAAATCAAACACAATACTTAAGGCCATCGGTGGCACTATTTGACTATGGACGACAGATATCGGCACAATGCCCTAAAATGTTGGTCAACATCAGGGCGCTGCTTTGGTACGCGCAAATCGCATTAAAGGAATTTATTTTTGGACCGATTGTGCTCTCCGTTACATCAACCCAACCATTTTCGCCTTGGGCTTGCCATGTGGTCGCACTCTAATTGGCAAGAAAGTGTGCATGGTCACGGAACTAAACAAGCAGAGCGACTCGCCCGTTACGCGACAATATTCAATACTGTCGAAGGGAACACCAGCTTCTACGCAACGCCTGCACAGCAAACGGTAATGAATTGGCACAGTGCCACGCCCGATAGCTTTCGTTTTACCTTCAAACTACCGCAAACCATCACTCACCAAAAATTATTGCAACACTGCGGCCAAGAATTGAAAGATTTTTTCCAGATAATGGCACCATTAATCGATAAAACAGGGATCTGGAAAATTCAACTGCCCGCCCATTTCGGCCCAGAAAGCTTGCCTGCGTTAGCGCAATTTCTAGATCAAATCCCCCAAGGGTTAACCTATGGCGTCGAAGTCAGGCATGCTGCGTTTTTTGCTAAGGGAGATGCCGAGCGTGCGCTTAATCGATTACTCATCGATAAAAAAGTGAATCGCATCATCATGGACAGCAGGCCCTTGTTTGCACTGCCGCCCTGCAATGTCGCGATTATCGACGCTCACAAGAAAAAACCTCGAGTGCCAGTGCATGCAATTGCCACCGCCAATAATCCAGTGGTGCGCTTTATCGGCCAACCAGACGATGCCATCGCACAACTCGCACAGCAAGGCGTTGCTGTTTTACCTAAGGATAACGATACCTTTTTTGATAATTGGCTCACCCAACTCCCGCAGTGGCTCGCAGAAGGTCGAGAACCCTATCTGTTTATCCATACTCCCGACAATGAAGCCGCGCCTGAACTAGCCATCCGTCTCTATCAAAAATTGCGCAGCCAAATTGCAGCGCACATTCACCTCACCGAGCTAAGACTACTTGATAAGAAACCTGAGGAGACAAGCACGCAGATGGGACTTTCTTGGTAAAAAGGTCGCTAAGTAAAATGGACGTAAGAAGAAACCCACGGCAAACTCGCCGTGGGTATATACCCAAACAACCTGAAGATGCAGGATTCAGCGGGAATTTAACGCACTTTAGGCAAGGCCATTTATTGCTCCTGCATAAATGGCATTCACGCCATCCATGGCGATTGCGGTTATTTGCAGGCCTAGCGGGCTAAGTTAAAAATAACCAACGCAGCATAAAGTGCGTTAAAACCCGCCGGGACGGAGCGCCCAGGGCACTCCACTTCCGTGTTGCATCAATTCAAAAGGTGGCCGACATTCTGTCATTAATGCGCCTTGAATTGAAGCACCCTGGGCGCTCTGAAACTCGTATATTCAGGTAGCTTGGGTATAGATGAAAAACAGCTTTAACTCGGGATAAATAAGTTATTCATTTGCTCAAAACCAAGGGAAATGGCTTTAGGTATTGAATCCTTATCAACGGCAATAACCGCATCATTTGACTCTCGCTGAAACGGTTTTGCCTTAATTGAATTTAACAAAATTGGATTAAGCAAAGTGCTATAGGCCTGTAAAAATGAAGCTGGGCCAGTAGAAAAACGCTGCACACCTGCGGCAAATAACTCGCCGATATCCATCTGCTCATTCAATAGCATAAAATTCAGTGGCATATCCACAGCGGCAAACAAGCGCTTAGCGGTCTCGACCTGATTCGCGCCAGGGATAAAACCGCCATCCGCACCCGCAGCCTGATATTGAGTTAACCTATCGATAGTCATAACAACAGCGGCCTCACCACTGGCTAAACCCAGTAAATACACATCAGTTCGCGCATTAATAAATAATCCTTGGCAACGAGGATGGGCGCGAATAGCTTTAATTTTTGCCACCATCTCAGCAACACTTGCACTGCCATCCTCAATATTAATTCCTGCTACGCCAAGCTCAGCGAGCTGCGCAACAAAAGCAGCAACCTCATAGGGATCTTGGCTATAACCAGATTCAATATCTATCGTCACGGGCACTCGGCTCAGCCGTAGGATATTGTTCACTACGTCCAATAAAGCCACTTTAGGTAACGCTTGGCCATCGGGATAACCGAGCGACCAAGCCAATGCCGCGCTACTGGTCGCAATCGCACGGGCGCCCGATGCTTGGATGATGGCCGCACTGGCGGCATCCCAAGCGTTAGTTAATATCAGCGGCTCTGATTGTTGATGTAGTGCTTTGAAAAATATTCTAGATTGCTCAGCCATCTTATGTCCTTGTTGGTGTTGAAGGCTCAACTCTAACAAGATGGCTTAGGTAATTATCGCGGGAAACGGCACTGAACCGAAAAGCCAAGCCCTCAAGGCTTGGCTATGTGAGCATTCAACTTGAGTATTCTTGGCTAACCCCAAAGTGCATTGGCGAGGATAAACACACTCGCGGAGAGCAACATAGTAATAGGTAGTGTCAGCAGCCAAGCGAGCATGATTTGCTTAATGGTTTGGATCTGAAGCCCTGAACGATTAGCCACCATAGTACCCGCAACAGCGGAAGACAAAATATGAGTCGTCGATACCGGCATCCCTGTCATACTGGCAATCCCAATAGAGACGGCAGCGGTGACCTGCGCAGCAATACCTTGGCTGTAAGTCATACACGATGAACCAATTTTTTCCCCCACGGTATATACAATCCGCCGCCACCCCACCAACGTGCCGCAACCCAGCGCAGTAGCAATGGCAATAATCACCCAAATGGGCGCATACTCAGTAGTTCTAGTGAGATCTTTTCGCCATTTAGCCAATGAACTCAAATCCTTAGCAGGAAGATCCAATTTAGCCACTTGGCGAGCAGTATCATCGATGCACAACAATAAACGTCGCACCTCGCGTCGCTCTTCTACATCCATATCTTTGTAAGTTGAGACTTTTGCTAAGCGACGGTCAAGCAACGACATCGCCGGTAATACATTGGCAGATGAGCAATGGGCCAGCATATATTCGGGAACGTTGACTAAGGCTTTAAAGTCGATAACATCCGCGATAACGGCTTGGTTACGGTCATAAATCGCCATAATGCGACGATTAGCATCTTGAGTTCTTTCTAAATCATAGGGTTGACTGCCCATGTCCAAGGCAAAATAAGCCGGTGCCATACAAATCAGCACTAGCATCACTAAACCTATCCCCTTCTGTCCATCGTTAGAACCATGGGCGAAACTCACCCCCATAGCAGAGATAATTAAACTCGCCCTTGCCCAAAATGGAGGGTGTTTTTTACCATTAATCTGCATCTGCTCATCTGGGGTACGGTGAATTTTATGTTTCTGCCAAACGTATTTCATGATGAGCAAAAAAATCCCTGCCATCACAAACCCTAAGGTCGGCGAAATAATCAAGGACAGCATGATCTGCGTTGCTTTAGAGACATTAATGCCCTGTAGGATAGGCTGATGATTTATCCAAGCGAACGCGCCACCCACGCCCATTATCGAACCAATCAAGGTATGGGAACTCGATGCCGGAATACCAAAATACCAAGTACCTAAGTTCCAGATAATTGCCGAAAATAGCAGGGAAAACACCATCAACAAGCCTTGGATTGAGTCCATACCGAGCAAGGAGTCTACGGGTAATAAATGCACTATCGCATAGGCCACCCCTAACCCCCCTAACAGCACACCCGCAAAATTAAATAGTGCGGAGGTAACGACCGCCAAATTTGCCGGCATTGCCTTGGTATAGATCACCGTCGCCACCGCATTTGCCGTGTCGTGGAAGCCATTAATAAATTCGTATGCCAGTACAAAAAGTACGGCAAGGACTAAACCCACCGACCACGCAAAGCCTAACGTTGTGAACATTTCAAACATAAAATACTTACCCATGGCGAGAACGCCCACAGATTACGCCCAAGTTTGGGGTCTTTTACAGTGAAAAATTGTTTAGATTGTCAAAAAGTGAATTAGCCCCCAATAACTCAGTAGCATGCTTGCAATTAACACTGGCTTGATTTTATTCGGCCAAATGAATATTTGTGCCGCGAAAAGGTGCAATATATTGATTCAATATTAAATAAGCCAACTAAAAATAGTGTTCATAACCATACGCCGTAACAGGGTTATATCCCATGATCGCCTAACCGAAATCGCTGTGGCGTCATCCCAAAACGCTCCTTGAAGGCTTTGATATAGGATGAATCATTTTGATAACCAATTTGGTGGGCCACATTTTGTATTGATAGGTCAGTGGCCAATAACGACAGCGAATAGATCAGCCGTAAATGTTGACGCCATAATACGAATGAAGAACCAAACTCCCTCACAAATAGCCTCGACAATGTTCGTTCCGATGCCCCAACCATCTCACCCCATTTCACTAAAGAGAAATCTAAAGCTGGCGTTTGGGTTAAATGCTCAAAAATCAATTTTAGGCGCCTATCTTGCGGTATCAGTAACTTGAAAGTCTGTCCTTCCGCACTATTAATTTGATCATATAACACCTCAAGCAAACGCAGTATTGGCGCCTGAACCATTGGATCAACATTCGTTGGGGTATTAAAAGCACATTGTTTTCGGAGCGTTAACACTAACTCCCTTATAAAAGCACTCATAGCGACGGGCTTAACCATGGCACCATAATCTCGACCATACATAGGATTCAAATAGACACCAATAAAGCAGGTATCTGTAATCGCAACAGACTCATGCATGACACCTGCAGGCACAAAAAGCGCTGTGGTATGGGGGACCAAAAAAAGTGCCTCATTTGCCTCTGTCTGTAACAGGCCTTGAAGCGGAAAAATAAGCTGATGCCAACAGTGCTGGTGTAAAACATCCACATAACCCTTCTGCATCTCAATCGTTTTGACAAAAGAAGGCATATTAGGCGCTTGCTCAATAATGGCGTTAATCGAATCGAGTTGGCGACTTAGCATCATTACTTGTCCATATAACGTTATTCAGCCAAATAAAAAGGATTGTAGCATAGCGTTATCCCATAAAAGACACAGGAAAACTCGATGCGCATTCATTGCATTATCCATGAAAGCTATGAAAGTCCAGGCTATTTTAGCGATTGGGCTGCAAGCAAAAACTACAGTATGAACTTTAGCAGAATCTATCTAGATGAAGCTTTACCCGACAATAGTGATGGTTTTGATCTATTAATTATCCTCGGTGGCCCTCAATCTCCCGCGACATGCCAAAACGATTGTCCATATTTTGATAGCCAAGCAGAACAAAGGTTTATCAGACAAGCTATCCAAAAAAATAAAGCCGTTGTGGGGGTTTGTCTTGGGGCACAGTTAATCGGAGAGGCATTAGGTGCCCGTTATCAAAAGAGCCCGCATACCGAGATTGGTTACTTCCCCATTGAACTGACTGCGGCAGGAAAAAGTGATGTTAACCTTACGACATTTTCGACAACTGAAGTGGTTGGCCACTGGCATAACGATATGCCAGGCCTCACTCCCGATTGCGAAGTGCTCGCCACAAGTGAAGCTTGCCCGCGGCAAATTGTACGTTACACACATTTAGTTTTTGGATTTCAATGCCATCTTGAATTTATCAGTAGCCAATTAGCGCCATTAATTGCTCAAGAAAATGCTTTTTCTAGCACACCGAAAATACCATATATTCAAAGCCCTGAGTTCATTCTTGGACAACCAACGACTCGAATGAATCAGTTGCTGGGGCATTTTTTAGATAATCTAGTCCTAACCTATCAAGCCGTATATACCCAAACAACCTGAAGCTGCAGGATTCTGCGGGCTAAGCCAAAACAAAAACGCCAGCTAAGTTAGCTGGCGTTTTAGATTAATGACTCACAAATCGCTTATTGCAGATGACCTGCATTGTGCAATTCACGATCATCCTTTGCAGGCGGATTCCACTGATACATCCAAGTCTCAGACAATGGCTGACCATCGACCTCCAAATAGACTCTCAGGTTAATCGGCTCAGTACCGTCTCCTGGGGGCACTACGTCAAACATAGCGCGGTAACCATTAATCGAGGCTAAAGGACGGGCTGATTCAATTTCCACTTTACCTTCAGATGCTGTGATCACGGCTTTAACTTGAGTGTCTTTACCTATCATAGGTAAAGTTCCGCCCGCGAAATCCACCACAAAACGCTTACTGTAGTATTTGCGTTTCTGGCCAACTACGCCGCCAATCCCGGTGAAGGTATCGACAACCCGAGCACGGGGTGATTGAACCGGTGGAATGCCACCCCAGTACATGTTGTAGCTGTATAGCAGCTCTTGACCAGGAACAATCGGCTCAGCAGGATTCCAGAAAGCCACTATGTTATCAAAGGTTTCATCCAGTGTTGGAATTTCAACCAACTGCACTGAACCTTTACCCCAACTGCTGGTTGGTTCAATCCATAGGCTTGGGCGTTTATCATAAAACACGCCGTCGTCCTGATAATGATCGAAGTTACGATCACGTTGCAGTAAGCCAAAACCTTTTGGATTTTCATCGCTATAGGCATTGAATCGCAGGTTTTCAGGGTTACCTAGCGGACGCCAAATCCATTCACCATTCCCCGTGTGCATGGCTAAACCATCGGTATCATGGATTTCTGGACGCCAGTCATAACCGGTACGGCGATCGTTCTCACCCACCATAAACATACTGGTCAGTGGCGCAACGCCTAAACGTTCAATCGCTTTACGTGGATAAACAGCCACATCCACCTTCATTTTTAAACGTTCACCCGGTTCGATATCAAAACGATAAGCCCCCGTGACACTCGGAGAATCTAACAAGGCATACACAGTGGTGATATTCGATCCTGGTTTAGGTTTTTCTAACCAGAAATTGGTGAACATTGGAAACTCTTCGGGTTTTGGCAGTGCAGTATCAACCGCTAAGCCACGAGCCGACAAACCATACTGCATTTCTTGACCCACGGCGCGGAAATAACTAGCGCCAAGGAAGGCAACAATGTCACGCTGCCAATCGGTATTAAATTGCATACGGAAACCAGCAAAACCAAGATCCTTAGGCAACTGACTACCTTTGACCTTTGACTTGCCGTAATCGAACATTGAAGGTGAATATTCGATTAACTTAGCCTTCCCCTCATTTAGCTCATAAATATGAATAGGGGTATCGAAAAACAGCCCAAGATGGAACAGTTCGGCACGAAACTCCGAATCTTGATCACGCCATAGTGCGGCTTTCTTCTTGAAGTGGAATTGTTGGTAATCATCCCAACTCATGCCCTGAAGGCTTTTAGGTAATTCGCCTTTATGACTCTCATAGGGTTGTGCCGCCATAGTACGGGCATAACCCTTAAGCCAAGCGTAACTAAACTCTTCACCTTCTTGTGGTGACGCCTGCTTACCTGCCGCACATGCTGAAAGACTCAGCAATACGCTACAGGTTAACAATATGCCGCCAACCATACGCTGCAAACGGCCGCGACGAGAGGAAGATTGGGCTTCAATCGAGGGTAGTGTCACCCTCGATTCTTGATAAACGTTTCTTTGTTCGGGAAATAAATTGGGTTGCATAAGCAGACTCTGAATTGGTGTAACTTCCTGACACTTCCCTGCAAATCTGACTCAATTGCAGCGATGGCCCTGTGGAGAACTGTTGATGACAGAGGTAACAATACAGCGATCAGCAACAATTCGCCAGAATCTAGCATACTTTCTGTCGAATGGAATATGGCATGCTAGCTATTTTCAATCTTGAGGCCTATTTATGAAAATATGATTAAAAAATTCCGTTATTAACTGAATTTACGCCCATAAAAACCTCACTGCCAGCAAGAAGGCCGTTGACTTAATACCCGAAGATAAAGTGCACCTTCGGCATAGGTTAATTATCTGCTCAGCGTGTTAACTCGAAGAGATAATATCGCTAGCCCGCAAAATCGGTTTATGGCCTTAAAATCATACAAGTCGCCGTAGCGGTGGCGAGCAGTTTTCCATCCTGCGTTTTTAGCGTACCTTCCGAAATGCCTAAAGACTTAGATAAATTGATCACCTTGCCCTCAGCCACTAACACTTGATGTTTAGGCACAGGTCGAATCATTTTAATATTCAAATCGATAGTGCCGTAACCGACACCCGCTTCAAGCAATGTATGCACGGCGCAACCAGTAACCGAATCCAGTACAGTCGCGGCAAAACCACCATGAACACCGCCCAATGGGTTGAGGTGCTTATCATCGGCAGTCGCATGGAATGTCACCGTTCCTTCGTCGGCTTGAACCAGCGACATTGGCATAGTGAGAGAGATAGAAGGTGCAGGTAATTCACCCCTTGCCATTGCCTGTAAAATGGCTAAACCCGACATTTGCTGAATATTCATATTCCACCTAAATTGATGAGCGTCAAAGCACATGAATAAAAATGACCGCTTAACCACTTTGGATTAGGCGATCATTTAACTGAAAATCCACTTAAACGCTCAGTCTGCATTAACTCCAGCGGCGTCTAAATTGGGTCCATATACCACTAAAAAGACTAATAAATAAAAGCTCAGCGCAGATCAAACCTGTCTAAGTTCATCACCTTAGTCCAAGCGTCGATAAAATCATCGACAAATCGCAGCTGTGCATCACTGCTCGCGTACACTTCTGCGAGTGCACGCAGCTGCGAATTAGAGCCAAAGATCAAATCAACACGACTTGCAGTCCACTTTTGCTGACCACTGACGCGATCAACACCCACAAACATATCCTCCGCTTTAGAAGTGGGTTTCCACGTCGTCCCCATATCGAGCAAGTTAACAAAAAAGTCATTGGTCAAAAACTCAGGACGCGCAGTCAAGACACCCGTTTTTGACTGATCAGAGTTCGTATCTAACACCCGCAGACCGCCAATAAGCACTGTCATTTCCGGCGCAGTTAAGGTCAGCAATTGTGCCCTATCGACCAATAACTCCTCCGCCGAAACAGAAAACGGAGTGGGATGATAATTTCTAAAGCCATCTGCGACAGGTTCAAGTACCGCAAAAGATTCCACATCAGTTTGTGCTTGCGTGGCATCCATACGACCTGGCGTAAATGGAATCGTCACTTCAACCCCCGCATTTCTAGCCGCTTGATCAATACCGACACAGCCTGCCAGCACAATCAAGTCAGCAAGGGAGATTGTCTTACCTCCTTGATTGAACTCAGACTGAATACTCTCAAGCACTTTGAGCACCTTAGCGAGTTGCTCAGGCTGATTCACTGGCCAATCTTTTTGCGGCGCGAGTCGAATTCGCGCACCGTTCGCACCACCGCGCATATCAGAACCGCGATAGGTCGACGCCGAGGCCCAAGCAGTGGCAACGACTTCTGAAATCGTTAATCCAGAACCGATAATCTTCAGTTTAAGATCAGTAACATCCTGCTCATTAACCAGAGGATGATCAACCGCTGGAATTGGGTCTTGCCAAAGAAACGTTTCTGCAGGCACTTCAGGACCCAAATAGCGTGTGCATGGCCCCATATCTCTGTGTGTCAGCTTGTACCAGGCTTTTGCAAATACATCGGCAAACTCATCAGGATTTTCAAAGAATCGACGTGATATTTTCTCGTAATCAGGGTCGAAGATCAGTGCAAGGTCGGTGGTCAACATGGTTGGCACATGACGTTTTGAAGCATCATGCGCATCGGGGATCACCCCTTTACCCGCGCCATTTTTAGGTATCCACTGATGGGCACCCGCAGGGCTCTTAGTCAGTTCCCATTCATATCCGAATAGATTTTCAAAAAAATTGTTACTCCATTGGGTTGGTGTTGAGGTCCAAGTCACTTCGAGGCCACTGGAAATAGTATCGCCACCTTTACCGCTTTTATAGCGACTCTGCCAGCCTAGGCCTTGCTGCTCAATACCTGCGGCTTCTGGCTCAGGTCCGACTAATGCTGCGTCACCTGCACCATGGGTTTTACCAAAAGTATGACCCCCAGCAATCAAGGCTACGGTTTCTTCATCATTCATCGCCATGCGGGCAAAGGTTTCGCGGATATCTACGGCGGCAGCGAAAGGATCAGGGTCGCCATTGGGTCCCTCAGGGTTAACATAAATCAACCCCATTTGGACTGCGGCGAGGGGATCTTCAAGGTCTCGCTCTCCCGAGTAACGCTTATCGTCTAACCATTTATTTTCCGCACCCCAGTAAATATCAGCTTCGGGTTCCCAAATATCGACTCGCCCACCAGCGAAACCTAAGGTTTTGAATCCCATAGATTCCAGCGCGACATTACCCGTGAGGATCATCAAATCGGCCCAAGAGATTTTATTGCCATATTTTTGTTTAATCGGCCAAAGGAGCCGGCGTGCTTTATCGAGGTTTACGTTATCTGGCCAGCTGTTTAACGGTGCAAAACGTTGATTACCGCTCCCCGCTCCGCCACGTCCATCACCGGTACGATAGGTGCCGGCACTGTGCCATGCCATACGAATAAATAGCGGCCCATAGTGGCCAAAATCTGCAGGCCACCAGTCCTGTGAATCCGTCATTAATGCGAGGAGATCTTGCTTTACAGCAGCTAAATTGAGGGATTTAAAGGCTTCAGCATAATTGAAGTCATCACCCAAAGGATTAGATAAGGAAGAGTGTTGGTGCAGAATATCGAGCCGGAGCTGTTTAGGCCACCAATCTCGATTCGAGGTGCCACCAGCAGAATGGTGCATAGGACATTTGTTCTCAGACATAACGTGCTCTCCTTCTGTTCGCAAAAAATATTCAAGTAAATAAAATCTAAATGACTTTTGCCGCAAGTTTGTACTGCTTAACGCTCTCTACCACAGACTAATCGTTTCAATAGAGAAATAAAAACCAGTCTAACGACCTTACCTTACCTCTAGATGAAACGCGATGAATCCGCTCATTAAAAAATATTCAGCAAAAATTACCCTTTCTAAAATAAGCCATTAAAGGATAGTAGAATGATACTAATCATAAAAAACAAGGGCTGCAAAATGCAGCCCTTGTTTTTTATTGGGTAAAACTATGGGATAACTGACTATTTAACTTCTGCCACAGGTTTGCGTCTATTGTGCGCAATGATCAGAGCAACTAAACAGATAACCCCGACAGCGATACCCACTGGCTGGCTCAAAGGTTGCGGTAAACCTAGGCCAATACCCGCAGTCATAATATAAGACACAGTAACGCTGGTGCCGCCAATTGCTGGTAAGCTAACAATCCAATGGAAGGTCCCACGATCGAACAAATACTTAGTCGCTAACCACAATACACTGGTTGATAGCAGCATATTTGAGAAAGCAAAGTAACGCCAAATCAAAGAGAAA
The DNA here is from genome assembly GCF_019345515.1 of Shewanella sp. NKUCC06_TVS. Classification (NCBI taxonomy): domain Bacteria; kingdom Pseudomonadati; phylum Pseudomonadota; class Gammaproteobacteria; order Alteromonadales; family Shewanellaceae; genus Shewanella; species Shewanella sp. NKUCC06_TVS. The sequence continues at coordinate 172,300 of NZ_JAHKQX010000002.1, forward strand.
TCGATCTTCGTCATAAAGTACGCAATGGTCAGAATAGGCACAGCAACCAATAAACGATTACGCATACTTTGCGGAATATGGAAGGCGTCGATAATCGTCAGTCGAAGCGAACGGAACGCGGTATCACCAGAGGTGATAGGGAAGATAGCTACGGCCACAATCGCCATAATACCGCCCGCAACACCTAAATACGTAGTAGCCACTTGATTAACCACTAAACCTGGGCCACCTTGGTCGAGCAAACTCTTAAGCTCAACATAACCGCCAGGGAAAGCTGCAATACCCGCCGTTGCCCATACACAAGCAACGATACCTTCAGCAACCATAGCGCCATAATACACAGGGCGAACATACTTCTCATTCGTCAAGCAACGAGCCATGATAGGCGCTTGAGTTGAATGGAAACCGCTAATCGCACCACAGGTAATAGTCACAAATAACAGTGGCCAAACAGGTAGTCCATCAGGGTTTGGTTCGAGTAACTCATTGTTGTAATGGCTGTGGTCGAAATAGGCAAACACATCCCCCATTTCAGGTAACTGCGGCGCATTGATCATTAGAGCAACGGCGATAGAAACTGTCATGACTATCATCAACAAACCAAATGCGGGATATAATTTAGTGATGATTTTATCAATCGGCAGCATAGTCGCTAAAAAGTAATAGACTAAAATCACTAACACCCAGAAGGTATTATTGCCAAAGATGGTGTCTTTAAAATAATCGAGATTACTCAGTAAACCTGCGGGGCTCATGATGAAGACCACGCCCACAAAAAACAGCAGCATAGCCGTAAACAGCAACATCACGCCTTTAAAGTAAATATTAAAGTAGTGGCCCGCAATCTCTGGCAGACTCTTACCGTCTTCTTTTATGCTGAGCACGCCAGAAAAATAATCATGTACTGCGCCGCCAATAATATTCCCCAGTACAATCCACACTAAGGCTATTGGGCCGTAAAGTGCACCGAGGATCGGGCCAAATATCGGCCCCACACCAGCGACATTGAGGAACTGGATCAAAAACGCTTTAGCCGGATGAACCGGAACGTAATCGACGCCATCTTCGAATCTCGCCTGTGGTGTAATCGCTTTAGGATCTATACCCGCTTGCCGCTCAACAAAGGGACTATAGAACTTGTATGCAAGCACTAAGAGTGCGATACAAATAAAGAAAATTAACATTATTTAATTATCCATACTTTAGTAGGAGGTGATTTAATGGAGAGTTTCATTGAGTTAGTGACTGAGGTCAAGCAACACACTATTAGACTAATGTCGGGTTGATTATCTGAAACAGCCGTACGAGTGGGTATAGATGAACAAACGCGTTTAAAAATAATCCCTATGAAGTATTTATGCACTCAGTAATACAACCAACTATTTTGATGTTTCTCAATTGCCTCTTCTTGAACTCCTCGCCCTAGGTATTCCTGCAAACCATCGCTATCGAAAATGAAATGAACACAGACAATATCGCATGTGACTGGCGGCGAGATGCTAGCAGCATAGACGAGTGTTTCGTGACATCCCAATATACAACCCCAAGTTAAAAACACTATCTACACTCACAAGCTAAACCCGCAATCTACACTACGATCGATAGCCACAACCTAAAGCTAACGTGCCACTTAATGATGCTCATCTAGCCCATTTTTAGGTTACTAACAGTTCGACTTTATCACTCATTATTTTTAGCTATTTTAGAAAACAAAAAACCAGCCAAATGGCTGGTTTTTTAGGGGGTATTTCATCGTAGCGATGCTCAGGTCATACCTAAATCAATCACTGTAAACTTAAGCTATTGCGACTTACTAAAAGTCGAGTGGCTAAACTAATACAACAAAATGTACCAACGAAATGTACCAACGAAATACCTTGTTCGACTGCATTACGCCTGTGGGCGCATAGCAGGGAACAGGATCACGTCACGGATAGTATGAGTGTTAGTGAACAACATCACTAAACGGTCGATACCAATACCTTGACCTGCCGTTGGTGGCAAACCGTGTTCCAGTGCAGTGATATAGTCTGCATCGTAGAACATAGCTTCATCGTCACCTGCATCTTTCGCGTCAACCTGTGCTTTAAAGCGGTTGTCTTGATCTTCAGCATCGTTCAGCTCGCTAAAGCCGTTAGCCACTTCGCGGCCACCGATGAAGAATTCGAAACGGTCAGTGATGAAATGGTTGTCATCATTACGACGTGCCAATGGTGAAATGTCCGCTGGGTAGCCAGTGATGAACGTTGGTTGCATCAATTGCCATTCAGCAGTTTCACCGAAGATTTCTTCAAGCAGCTGACCACAGGTCCAGAACTTCTCAATCTTCATGCCTAAGCTTTTCGCTAAATCGCGCATGAATTCAACATCTTTCACTTGCTCATAGGTCATAGCTTGGATAGTGGCGTTATCAGGATTGTACTTCTGAATCGCTTCTAACATGCTTAAACGTGCGTATGGGCCACCGAAATCGACTGTGTGCTCACCGTAGGGCATTTGCGCACTGCCAAGCAGTTCGATAGCAATCGAGCTGAGCATTTCTTCGGTAAGGTCCATCAGATCTTTGTAGTCTGCATAAGCCATATAGAATTCCATCATAGTGAATTCTGGGTTATGACGTGGCGACAGACCTTCGTTACGGAAGTTACGGTTGATTTCGAACACACGCTCAAAACCACCTACCACTAGACGCTTCAGATATAATTCTGGCGCGATACGCAGGTACATTGGCATGTCTAAGGCGTTGTGATGAGTGATGAAAGGACGGGCCGAAGCACCACCTGGGATCACGTGCATCATAGGGGTTTCAACTTCCATGAACTCTTTTTTGATCATGAAGTTACGGATTGCAGAAACCACTTTAGAACGCATGATAAAGGCATTGCGCGAATCTTCGTTAACGATCAGATCCACGTAACGTTGACGGTAGCGCATTTCTTGATCGGCTAGACCATAATAATCCGCAGGCAATGGACGCAGCGCCTTGGTCAGTAACTCGTACTGTTCCATGTTGACGTATAAGTCGCCTTTGCCAGACAAATGCAGCTGACCGGTTACACCTATGATGTCACCGATATCCAGACCTTGAAAACGCTCTTTCAAATCAGCTTGTACGCTTTTTTCAGCGTAAGCTTGAATACGGCCAGACACGTCTTGGATCACTAAGAAAGGACCACGTTTTGCCATGATGCGGCCAGCAATGCTGGTCTTAAAACCTAAGGCTTCGAGTTCTTCTTTAGTGTTTTGACCATACTGTGCTTGCAGTTCAGCCGCTTTATGGGTGCGACGGAAGGTATTTGGATGCGCATTAGCACTACAGTTTGGGCGGATGCTTTCTAGCTTGGCACGGCGCTCGGCGATCAGTTTGTTCTCATCAATTACTTGTTCAGTCATCTTATTTCTCGTCTATACCTTGAATTAATTACAGCCCAGATTTCAAACTGGCTTCGATAAACTTATCCAGATCGCCATCGAGTACCGCTTGAGTATTGCGGGTTTCAACGCCTGTGCGTAAGTCTTTAATGCGGGCATCGTCTAATACATAAGAGCGAATTTGACTGCCCCAGCCGATATCAGACTTAGCGTCTTCTGCGGCCTGTTTGTCGGCATTTTGCTTGAGCATTTCTAACTCAAACAGTTTTGCTTTCAGCTGCTTCATCGCAGCATCTTTATTTTTATGCTGTGAACGGTCGTTCTGGCACTGCACGACAGTATTCGTCGGTAAGTGGGTAATACGAATCGCCGATTCCGTTTTGTTAACGTGCTGACCACCCGCGCCCGATGCGCGATAAGTGTCAATACGTAGATCCGATGGGTTGATATCAATCGTGATATCGTCATCGATTTCTGGATAAACGAACACAGAGCAGAATGACGTATGACGACGACCCGATGAATCGAATGGCGACTTACGTACTAAACGGTGCACGCCAGTCTCAGTGCGTAACCAACCGAACGCATATTCGCCAGTAAACTTAATGGTCGCGCCTTTAATACCGGCCACGTCACCATCGGTTACTTCCATCAACTCAGGGCTAAAGCCATGGGCTTCGCCCCAACGTAGGTACATACGCAGCACCATGTTGGCCCAATCTTGGGCTTCGGTACCACCACTGCCAGACTGAATGTCTAAATAACAGTTTGACGCATCTTGCGGGCCGGAGAACATACGGCGGAATTCGAGATCGGCAAGGCGGCTTTCGAGATAATCCAGCTCTTTACTGGTTTCGTTGAACGTGTCTTCGTCTTCCTCTTCAATAGCCAACTCGAGTAAGCCTTCAACATCTTCAAGACCTGAGTCCATATCGTCTATGGTTTTGACCACAGCTTCTAGGCTGGCGCGCTCTTTGCCTAAGGCTTGGGCGCGCTCTGGGTCGTTCCACACTTCTGAACTTTCAAGCTCACGGGTAACTTCTTCTAGACGCTCATTTTTGGCATCGTAGTCAAAGATACCCCCTAAGAAGCTCCGTGCGCTCGGCAAGCTCCTTAATTTTGAATTTTACTGGATTAACTTCAAACATGAGTTTTCAACTTTCTTTATTTGGCCGCTTTAATTGATCTTCCACTAAAAGGGGCGGTGATTAACAGTATTTGCAACCGCGCATTTTAACCTAACCAGACTGGTAAACCTAGGGGTGCACTGTTCATTAAATGGGATAACAAGGATTATTTTCCAAGCTAAAAGACCACAGCACTAACGCCGAGACTAACAAAAAGCAATGAGTTAAGACTGTGATCTTACTTAAATTTAGCCAAGAATTAGCCAAGATAGTGCTATGCGCGAGGCCAATGGCTGACACACAAGCGCTCTCCTGCCTAAAAAATCCCCATAATATCAAAGGAAACACAAATAAAAAGGCCTGATAACGCCAACCCCATCACGACTAAATTAGAACAAACATTCACCAGCGCACAGTCTGGGCTGGTTTGTGATTCAAGCTGCAATTTTGCAGCAAACTTCACTCGCCCATAAGCGTCTTCTAAAGCTGTCTAGGTATACTCGAAACAACCTAAGCCTGCAGCCCCGCGCTATAGCAGCTAAGCACCCTACATATAAAAAGGCCATGGGATGATAGAACTTCGAATTGATGACCAAGTGTTGTCGGTTAATCCGACCGATAACCTACTGCAAGTGGCGCATGCTGCTGGCATAGCAATACCCAGCTTATGTGATCCCAGCGCAGCCTCGCAGCAATTAGGCATTCACGAACATGCAGACAAGCAAGCATGCAATTTGTGTGTCGTCCAAATTGAGAATTCCGACGCGAGTTTGCGCTGCGTACGCGCCTGTGAAACGTCCGCCACCGTCGGCATGCGAGTCATAACTCAGTCTGAATTCTTAAGTCAAAAACGCAAACAAGCGCTGACTGAAATCTTGAGCGATCATTTTGCCGATTGCGAAGCCCCCTGCCAACAAGCATGCCCTGCGGGCGTGGATGTGCAGAGTTACCTGTATCACATCGCCCAAGGCAACCATACTGAAGCCGTTAAAGTCATTAAACAAACTTTGCCACTGCCACTCTCCATTGGCCGTGTCTGCCCTGCTTTTTGTGAAGCACAATGTCGCCGCGGACTCGTCGATGAGCCCATTGCCATACGTCAATTAAAACGTCACGCCGCCGATCTCGATTTAGCTGATGGTGAAAATGGGGGCATGAGTTATGTGCCGCCACGCCAAACCGACACAGGCAAAAAAGTTGCCATTATCGGTGCGGGTCCAGCTGGGTTAAGTGCCGGATATTACTTATCAAACCAAGGCCATAGCGTAGAGGTATTCGAATCTATGCCACAGGCGGGTGGTTGGCTACGTTATGGTATTCCTGAGTATCGTTTACCTAAGGCGATACTCGATAAAGAAATCGAACTCTTGTGCCATAACGGGTTAACCATACACACAGAAACACGTCTCGGTCACGAGATACATTTAAATCAATTAGTTGAAGATTTTGATGCCGTCTGTCTCGCCATTGGCGCCCAAAAAGCTGTGCCTATGGATTATCCCGGCAGCACACTCGCGGGTTGCTACTTAGGTGTCGATTACTTAAAAGATCATTGTCTCGAAAAGACTCTTGTTTTAGGTAAGAAAGTCGCCGTCATTGGTGGTGGCAATACCGCTATTGATTGCGCCCGCACAGCAGTGCGTGAAGGTTGCGATGTCACCCTAATTTACCGTCGCACCCGCGCAGAAATGCCCGCCGAAGCTTACGAGGTACATGAGGCCGAAGTCGAAGGGGTGAAGTTTCATTTTTTAACCAATCCGCTTGAAAACCATAGCGATGCGCAAGGTAGAGTCCATTCAGTCACCTTCGCTAAGATGGCACTCGGCGAAGCCGATGCCTCTGGCAGACGCGCTCCCGTTGATACCGGTGAAATCTTTACCCAAGATTTCGATACTGTGATAGCCGCAGTATCACAAACTCCCGACATGAGTTTTATGCAAGATCCCGCGAGCCACTTAAGCAATGGTGAACTCGCTCTCAGCCGCTGGAATACCTTTATTGGCTGCGAGCACACCATGTCGTCCGGGGTTGAAAAACTCTTTGTGGTGGGGGATGCACGCCGCGGCCCTGCTACCGCAGTCGCCGCGATAGGCGATGGCCATAAAGCCGCAATTGCCATAGATAAATTGCTCAAACAAGGCCTAAGCTGTGAGCTGCATGCCACTGAATTTAATTCATCAAAAGCTGTCGGTAACACAATAAAACAAGGCTTGCCAACTACCGAGCTCTACCCCTCTGTCGCACGTAAAGCCCGTTTAACCATGCCCGAATTGAACGCGGTGCAACGTTTACTCAATTACGGCGAAGTCGAGCTAGGCTTTGCTCCCGATGCCGCCATGCAAGAAGCTGCGCGCTGCCTCGAATGCGCCTGCCAAGCCAATACGGATTGTAAATTAAGGGACTATGCGACCGACTACCATGTCGAACCTAAGTCACTCAGCACTCAAAGCGTGCGTAAGTTTTCGGTCGATAAATCGAGTCCGTTCATTCAATTTGATGCAAATCGTTGTATTAGCTGCGGTAAGTGCGTCGATGTGTGCCAGTTGCAGAGTGGCCATTGTGCGATTCAATTTGCCCATGATTCCTATCAAGCGCTGCCGCAAGACATAAGTGAAACCGCCACGCGCCGAGCACTGAGAGTCGGCTTTAGCGCTAGCATGGCCGACAGCAAATGTGTGCAATGCGGCAACTGTGTGCAGGTTTGCCCAACGGGTGCACTCGTCGATGCGCGGGATAAACGCCAAGGCGATGAAACGCCACTCAAAACCGCCTCAACGATTTGTACCTATTGCGGCGTAGGCTGTCGGCTTGACCTTAAAATCGATACCAGCACGAATCAGATCCGTCATATCGAGGGCAATCCAGACTCGCTAGTAAACCAAGGCATGCTCTGCGTCAAAGGACGATTTGGTTTCGATTTTATTCACAGTGAAAAACGCCTCACCACGCCACTCATTCGTAAAAATGGCCAGCTCACGCCAAGTAGTTGGCCTGAAGCCATCGCCTATGTGGCCAAACATTTACAGCAAATAAAACAGCAACATGGCAGCAATACACTGGCAAGCTTGGCCTCGGCAAAAGCCACCAATGAAGAAAACTTCCTCCTACAAAAATTTGTCAGAAGCATACTCGGCACCAATAACATCGACCATTGTGCCCGTCTGTGTCATTCATCTACAGTCACTGGGCTACAGCAAAGTATCGGCAGTGGCGCCATGACCAATGACATTCCGAGCATTCAAGCATCGGATGTGATTTTTATCATAGGCTCAGACACCAGCAGTGCTCACCCGATCATCGCCTCGAAAATTAAGCAAGCCGTGGCTTTGCATGGCGCAAGATTAATGGTGGCCGATCCTAAACGTGTCGCCATTGCCGACAGTGCACAGCTTTATGTCGCCCACAGACCCGGCACTGACGTCATGCTACTCAATGCGATTATGGCGGAAATTATCCGCAACGACTGGCAGGATAAAAGCTACATTGCCGCGCGCACCGAAGGCGTGGATGCTCTCTATGCTGAACTCAAAAAAGTAGATTACAGCCTAGAAAACGCAGCCTTGATAACAGGTGTTAAAGCCGAAGATATCGCCCGCATCGCCCAAACCATAGGCACTGCCGACAAAACCGCAGTCTACTATGCCATGGGCATTACCCAGCACACGACGGGACACGACAATGTTACCGCCATATCTAATCTACAACTTCTGTGCGGCAATATTGGGGTTGAAGGAGCGGGGATTAATCCACTGCGGGGACAAAGTAATGTGCAAGGTGCCTGTGACATGGGCGCACTGCCTAACTTCTTCAGTGGTTATCAAAAAGTCACCGACATTCACGCCAGAATGCGTTTCGAGGCACATTGGCAAACGCCGTTATCGGGAGAAATTGGCGTAACCGCCACCCATATGATGCATGATATTTCCAAAGGGAAAATCAAGGCGTTGTATGTGATGGGCGAAAACCCCGTATTAAGCGACCCAGATCAAGCCCATGTGCTTAGGGCGCTTAATGCAATCGACTTTTTAGTGGTGCAGGACATCTTCCTCACCGAAACCGCCGAGCTTGCCGATGTGGTTCTGCCCGCCGCAGCCTTTGTCGAAAAACGCGGTCATTTCACTAATACTGAACGACGAGTGCAGCGACTCGAACAAGCCCTGCTACCGCCAGGTGAAGCCCTGCCCGATTGGCAAATTGTCCAAGCCATTGCCAATGCGATGGGTGCCGCTTGGGATTACCCTAATGAAGAAGCGATTTGGCAGGAAATCAATGAGCTGACACCACAATATCGCGGCATTACTTGGCAACGATTAAGCACTGGAGTTGACGGTAAAATTCCCCAAGGTATTCAATGGCCTTGCCCAGATGAAACCCATCCGGGAACGCCCATCATGCACCAAGGTCAATTCACCCGCGGCTTAGGTAAGTTTACGCCAGTGAGTTATCGCTTACCCGCAGAAATGCCCTGCAGTGAGTACCCGCTCACTCTGTCGACCGGACGTTTACTGGAACAGTTCCACACAGGCACCTTAACCCGTAAAACGGCTGGACTCGACTTACTCGGCTCGCCTAAGGTAATGATTTCAGTCTATGACGCCGAGCAACTCGGCATAGGCAATGGCGATAAAATCAAACTTACTACCCGTCGCGGCGAAATTGAAATCGACGCCTTTGTGACGAAAAGAGCCCAAGCTGGCGTACTATTCCTGCCCTTCCACTTTGTGGAAGCTGCGGCGAATAAACTCACCATCAATGCACTCGATCCTGTCGCTTTTATCCCAGAATATAAGGTCTGCTCGGTAAGGGTTGAGCGGGTTGCCGAGAAAATTGATTAGAATGAACTGACTAGGCTGGATTGACTAAAGTAGATGGATTAAGTGCTCTTCAAAAAGGTAAATAAGCCAAATAAAAACGGGAGACTTTAAGTCTCCCGTTTTTAATCAAGATTGCTGCAATTAAATCTTAAACTGGCCCACTAACTTGCCCAAGTTAATGCCTTCTTCCGAGACTGTCATACTGATCCTAGCGGCATCTTCGCTGGAATGAAGCAGCTCGTTTACAATCTCTTGGATGGCATACACGTTACGGTTAATTTCTTCGGTTACTGAGCTTTGCTCTGTCGCCGCGGCCGCAATTTGGGTACTCATATCATTAATCGCCGTTACCGCTGAAGTGACTGAACCTAAACTATCGGAAATCGTGCGAGAAGAATCCACCGAACGTACACAGCTTTGCTGACTCTCTTCCATGGCTTTCACGGCTTGGGTCACTAGCTTATGCAGTGCCGATAACATCTCGTTGATTTCTAACGTGCTGGCTTGAGTTCGACTGGCTAAATTACGCACCTCGTCGGCGACCACAGCAAATCCACGACCCTGTTCACCAGCACGGGCCGCTTCGATGGCGGCGTTCAATGCCAATAGATTAGTTTGCTCGGCAATACCGCCAATGACAGAAAGCACGCTGTTGATCTTCTGTGATTGCTCGCTGAGTGATTTTATACTGCCTGCCGCATTGTTGATTTGCGACATTAAAGACGCAATCTCCTCAAGCGAAGCATCAACACAGCGCTGGGCATTCGCCACATCACCAGTAGCAGCGTGAGTCGCTTCGGCTACTTGAGTGGTATTCTTAGCCACTTCGTTCGCAGTGGAGGACATCTCAGTGATTGCAGTCACCACCTGATCGGTTTCATTGTTATGACTCACCAACTGGCTCGACATGACTTTAGTTTGATCATGAATCGCATTGGCTGCCGTTTTTACTTTAGCCGTCGCGGTCGCGACATCGCCGATAATATGCTGAAGTTTATCGACAAAGAGGTTAAAGGAGCGCCCAAGTTGGGCAATTTCGTCTTCACCTTTTACGGTGAGTCGTTTGGTTAAATCCCCTTCGCCCTTAGCAATATCATTTAAGTTATCGGCCATATTCTTGATTGGCACGACCATACGGTGGGCGGCAATCATAATGATAAAGCCAGTAATACCCGTAAGGAAAAGCGCTATCAGCAAAATCGCGAAGGATTTTTCTGCCATTTGCTCAGTCACTGTCTCACGATAATCTTCAACAACAGCTTCAATATCATCGATATATGCCCCAGTACCTAACATCCAGTCAGTACCTGGGATCATCATGGCGTAACTGATTTTTTCAATCTGTTCATTAGTATTAGGTTTTTGATAGTAATAGGAAAAACTACCATCGCCACGTTTAGCGGCATCGAGCAGACCGACGATAATTTTAGTGCCGCGAGGATCTGTCATATCCATTTTATTTTGCCCTTCTAAACTCGGTATTAGGGCATGGAAAATATTTTTCCCTTGAGAGTCATACATGAAGAAATAACCCGCACTGCCAAAACGTATGTCTCTTAGCGCTTGATTCACATTCCCTTGTTCTTTTAACGATAATTGGTAATTCACTATACCAGCGGCAATTTCGGTAGCTTCTTTAATTTGTTGTTTACGTTCACCGACGAGCTTAGATCTAAAGGTAACCACCTCATCGGCAAGCGCATTTTTCTCGACATAATAAGAAACCGACATCAACACCAATAATGCGAGGATCAAAGGAAACAGCGATAGCAATAATAATTTATTGCGCAAACTCAACTTAGACATACTTGAATGCTCCAAAGGATTACAACTTGTATCTTCGGAGTATAGCTAAGATTGTTGTATTTCTATGCGCTTAAAGTAACAAAATCTTAATCTTGCTCAATAAACATTCGATTAATAACGACTCAGTTCAAAGCATATTAAGCAGCACACCACATACACTAAAGCCTAATACCAGTTGTAGCATAGGTGGTTTAAATAACTTTAATGCACCAAAACCGAGCAATACCAAGGCCATATCTTTACCTGAAAATACCGCCTGAGAAAACACGGGTTGATAAAGTGCTGCGGCAAGTAAGCCAACAACACAGGCATTGACGCCCGCTATCGCGCCAGCAATTTTTGGTCTTGCGGCAATCGCATGCCAACTCTTCAACCCCACCAGCATGAGTAAAAAACCAGGTAAGAAAATGGCTGCGGTTGCCATGCAAGCCCCCATGAAGGGATTATCTAACATCACTTCAGCGCCTAAAAAGGTCGCAAAGGTAAACATAGGTCCTGGCACTGCTTGGGCAAAGGCATAACCTGTCAGAAAACGATCGCCACCTATGGTATCACCCACCGCAGTTTCTAGCAGAGGTAGTACAACATGACCACCACCAAATACTAAGCTCCCTACACGATAAAACTCACCGAAGATCCAAGCTTCAGATCCTAAATCCACGATAAAAAAACTGCCGATGAGCAACACGAAAAAGAGCAGTAAATATTTATAATTCAATTTGATAGGTGCAAGCGGTACTGTGTCATCTTGGATCGCACTCAATTTATATATACCGATAGTCGCAGCGCCGAGTAACAGCAGGATTTGCGTCCACATAAATGGCGCAATCAAAATTGCCGCGGCACTGACTAACATTAATAGACGTGCGGATTTGCGTTGGCAGAACTGTTTAAACATGGCGAGAACGGCATCGGCAACCACAACGACGGCCATTAATTTAAGCCCATAAATCATCCCTTGAACATAATGATTGGCGAGCCATGCCGACGTTGTTACCGCCAGTAAGTACATCAAAATAAAGGAAGGTAGTGTAAAACCGGCAAAAGCAGCAAGCGCGCCAACAAGCCCGCCTCTTTGATAACCAATGGCAAAGCCCACTTGGCTCGACCCTGGCCCCGGCATAAATTGGCTTAAGGCAACCAGACTGGCGTAACGCTTATCATCGAGCCAACCGAGTTCATTTACGAAGGTCTGGCGAAAATAACCAATGTGCGCCGCAGGCCCGCCAAAACTCATCAAGCCCAAGGTAAAAAAGCGTAGGAAAATCTGTAGCATAAATCGCCGCCCATCAATGCATAAAGTGCTGAAGATTATGCCACTAAAAAGACACTTTGATGAAGTTTCACGCGAGCAGCGCAGATAAAAGTATTGCAAAGACTCTACATGGTAGAGTCCTTATGATTGTTTGAGCGGACTTCAAGAGTCGTAAAGCGAGTGAACACAAATGCTTAGTGATAAATTGATGAGCTAAAAAATTAATCCTTCACCAACATGACTAGTACTTCGAAGTGATCCGTGTGGGGGAATAAATCAAATAGCTGCACTTTGGTTAAGTGATAACCTTGAATATGTTCGAGATCTTTCGCTAAGGTTTTGGGATTACAGCTTGAATAGAGAATCGCCTTAGGGGCAAACTCGCTTAAAGACTGACATAGCGCCTCGCCAATACCGCGCCTCGGCGGATTAACTATGATCAAATCCGGCTTATCGGCAGCGCTTTTACCCTTAGCAAAGTCGGTGGAATCGAGCGCCATAAATTGCACGTTTTCGAGCCCCATCATCTGCGCTGACATTTGCGCGCAGGCAATCGCTTCAGCTTCAATTTCAATCCCTGTGAGTGTAATGTCATTGGATGCGCAGTGCAGTCCGAAACCGCCTACACCACAGAAGAGATCCCATAACGAATGAGGTGAAAACTCGGCAACCCATTCACGGGCCGTTTGATATAACTGAGCCGCAACGTGTGGATTAGTTTGGAAAAAGCTTTTAGGCCGAATGAACAAAGGCACATGATTAAAACGTTCTTCAAGCCTAGTATTCTCAGTTAAGAAAATCTCTTCATCCCCCTCAAGTATTGCCATATGAACCGGTTGGATATTGACTGACACCACTTTTATTTGCGGATATTCAGCTAATAATGCAGGTAATTCACGTTCGATACGTTCGATACTATTGGTGGACCGCAGTACAAACCGCAGTAGATATTCACCACGCACTTGGCTGCGGGTCAGCAGAATAAATTTAAGTTCACCCTTGGCTCTATCTACCCGATAAGGAGGAAGTCCAGCCTGCTGCACAAAGCGTGCTAAGCGATGTAATAAATCTTGCATATCAGATGGATATAAAAGGCAGTCGCAAAGATCTACCGCCTCGCCACTTGGGCTCACAATCCCCAACACAGGCGCATGGGCGGCGCCTAAGGCCACCATTTTAGCTTTATTACGAAAGCCGCTGTCCTCGCCAATTACCGGCGGCTGAAAAATATCGGGCAAATTAGCTGGGATAAAAGGCGCGAGTAGTTGCTGTAAAATTTGAGTCTTAGCCGCCACTTGCTGCACCATAGGCTGTTGTATATGCCGGCAAGAAAGGCACTGACCTTGGTTAAAATAACCACATTGCTTGGCGGTATTTACAATAGCAGCATTCACGGCAGATCCTAGATATCAGTAAAAAAGCGCCACACTGTAGCGGTTTTACAGGTAAAAATCACCTTGAAGCATATTCAAATCAGCATCAAGTGCATAATTCACGGCGCACTCAAGATAGGGTGAGTTTATCAACATCAGCAATAGACTGCCGCTTACCTATGGCCTTTTCAATCCATTCAAGCACTTCGGCCGAGGTACTGCGAAACGTCGTTAACTTACCGCCATATAAACTGAGTATTCGCGGATGGGAAATCGATGTTTGCATTAAGGTATCTCGCGGTCGCTCAAAGGCTTGGCTATTTTGCTTAGGCAAGACCCGAATACCACAGAAAGTTTTGGTTATTAGCGCCTTGAGCTCATCAATATCCGGCGTTAGTGGGAAATAATGTTTGTAGATCCCCAGCAGATAATTAATTTCAGATTCGGTCGCCTCAGGCGGCCTATCTAAAGAAGTTAATTCAGTTTCTGTGGTGCCGATTAAGGTTTGACCATACCAAGGCATCACAAATATTACTCGTTTATCGAAGCATGACTCTAAGTACAAGATGCCATCGGGCGCAGGAATATCCAGTAACACATGGGCGCCTTGCACCCAATCGAGTTCAACACCCGCAAGTGGGGGCAACACTTTACTCAACACCTCATTCACCCAAGGACCAGCGGCATTGATAACTAGACGCGCCTCGGCACTATGGGCCTCGCACCTGTGGCTAAAACTCAGCTCACAGGTCTCGCGCTTGTGTTCCAACTCAAGAAATTCAGCCTCGGCATAGACTTCCGCGCCCAGTGCCTGCGCGCTGCGCGCCACCGCTTGAGTGAGCAATTTATCGTCGGTCTGCGCATCCCAGTACTGAAATACGGCTTTTAATCCAGAGAGTTTTAATCCCTTGAAACGATGCCAATGCACAGCAGGTACCGACACAAATTGGCCTAAAGGATCAAATTCACTCAGCAGTGCATACATACTCAGTCCTGCGCGAATGGTCCAAGGACTGCGCTGACTGTTGTCGTACACGGGAATATAAAAGGGCACAGCTTTAACAAGTGATGGCGCAAGATTGAGTAAATGTCGCCTTTCAAGCAATGACTTACGGACTAAATTAATTTGTCCGGTTTCTAAATAGCGTAAACCACCGTGGATAAGCTTGCTGGAATTCGCTGAGGTTTGGCCGCCAATTTCGCCCTTTTCAATCAGCAAGGTGGAATAGCCCGCTGCTGCCGCATATTGGGCAATGCCGACACCGCTGATCCCACCGCCAATAATGGCTACATCGAAACAGGCCATAACTTACTCTCGCTAACCTTCAATAGACGACTGACCCGCTGAGCTTCAAGCATACAACCCATTGCACTCAGTCGAACCGCTAATAAGCGTTAATATGTCAATAAGTTAATCTTAGATCAAATCTCGACGATAAGAGTTTAATCAATACTGGCATGTAATTGCTTAAGTGCTTGATCGCACATAGTCTTTAAGGCTTTTAGTTCGCTCGCCTCGCCGCCGACTTTGCAACGCATCAAATGGGGAATTTCACTTGCCTGTGTTTTGAGGGCAAGCCCCGCTGGCGTTAAGGCCAGCACTCTCACGCGTTCATCCTGCTCGCTACGCCCGCGAGTCACTAATCCTTTAGATTCTAGCCGCTTCAGCAATGGCGTTAACGTGCCTGAATCGAGGAAAAGTTTATCGCCTAAGGTTTTGACACTAATCCCCTGCTCTTCCCATAGCACTAGCATGACTAAGTACTGCGGATAGGTTAGATCTAATTTGTCCAACAAAGGCCGATAGGCACGCACCATAGCATTTGCAGCACTATAAAGTGAGAAGCACACTTGATTCTCAAGACATAAGGCATTCTCTGTGCTGGTATTTTCTGCCATATCGACAGGATTAACACGGGTGTTGGGTTGAGTTGTTGCCATAGGAAGATCCGACAAATTAAATATATTGCGCACAATATACTTGCATTCACACCAAAGATCGAATTATAGTTTATCACAATTGAATTGTGCACAATTTAAATCGATTTACTTAATCCTTAACCTCAGAAGGTCTAATACTATGAAAACACTTTATGAAACACGTGCCACAGCAAAAGCGGGTCGTCAAGGTCAAGTCAGCACTGATGATGGTTTACTGGATGTCGCTTTAGCCTATCCAAAAGCCATGGGCGGTAGCGGTCTCGCCACGAATCCTGAACAACTGTTTGCCGCAGGTTATGCCGCCTGTTTCTCAAACGCCGTTTTGCACGTCGCTAAAATCGGCAAAGTGGATATTACCGAAGCACCTGTCAGTGCGGTTGTTGGGATTGGTGCCAATGACGCCGGTGGTTTTGCATTAGCGGTTGCCTTAGAAGTCAGCTTAGATTTACCGCAAGAAGCCGCAGAAGCCCTAGTGCGTCATGCACATCAAGTTTGTCCGTACTCGAACGCCACGCGCAATAATATCGACGTGAAACTTAGCGTAAATGGCGTAACGCTAGGCTAACCATAACCCATCATCGACACCTGTTGATAACGTCAGAAATAGAGCACCCTCGGGTGCTTTATTCTTTATTAGCCAATAACGACTCAAGCTGAAAGTGAGTGTGCATCACACCATTTCACAGGGAGATAAACTGGTTTCAGTTCCCAAAAAATTATTATTCGCGAGTTAACTAACACTTCTTAATATCTAATTTAATCAAAATGATTGATTTAAGTAGAGTAAGAGATAATCGAACCGTTTGACGATACTTAAACCCACTCTCTGTGGGAGGCGCTATGACAAAATATCTACCGAAATTATCTCTCTTTTGCTCGCTATTATTCCTCTTTGCCTTTTCTATCCCAAGCTGGGCCGAGACAACACCCTCAAGCTCAGCGGATCGAACGTGGCATTATGTGAATGCTCAGGGTGAACTCAAAATTAAGCTGTATTTCTTTTGGTCAAAAACCTGTCCGCACTGTGCAGAGGCCCATCCGTTCATTGATTCATTACCGCAAAAATACCCTTGGATAGAACTCGAATCCCATAGGGTGTCAGATCCCGGCGTGCAGGATATTTGGCAAAATATCGCCTCCAAAACCAGTACTGAAGCACGCTCAGTACCCTATATGGCAAGTTGTGAAAAGGCCATTGTGGGATATTCAAGTGAAGCGGTAACGGGTGAGTTTTTAGTCAATCGACTGAAGAATTGTTATTTATCCCTTGGCGGTAAACTGAGCGACGCTGACCTCCCCACCAAAGGAACCACCAGCACAACCACAAGCGCTCAAACAGATGCTCCGCTCTTTGGCACTTGTGGCACAGATACTGGCGAAGGCACCTGTGATGCCACCAGCTTAAGCGAGCCCGTTGCAGAGCCAGAAGTTCAACCCGTTGAATTACCTTTAGTGGGAGTAGTGACACCCGAGACTATGTCTCTGCCGTTACTCACCTTAGTGCTCGCAGGTGTCGATGCTTTTAACCCTTGCGCCTTCTTTGTGTTGCTATTTTTACTGTCGATAATGGTTAATGCCAAGAGTCGCAGCCGCATGTTACTCGTCGGCGGGATTTTCGTATTCTTCTCCGGCTTTATATATTTCCTGTTTATGACGGCATGGCTAAACATCTTCCAACTGCTGGGGGCAGGCAGTGATGGCGGTATGATCATTTTAGCGGCGGGTTGTTTAGCTTTGATCGCAGGAGCCATCAATATCAAAGATTACTTCTTTACTAAGGGAGAAGTGACACTATCAATGTCGGCAGAAAATCGTACGAGTCTGATAAAACGCATGGGGAAACTATCCAATTCCAGTAACTTAGGCGCGTTACTCATAGGTTCTACCGTATTAGCGATCCTTGCCAACGCCTATGAATTACTTTGCACCGCAGGCTTCCCAATGATCTACACCAGTGTGCTATCTATGCACAATCTGCCAGACATTGAACGCTATATGTATTTGGTTTTATACAATATTGTATATGTGATCCCGCTGGCTATTATTGTTATCGTTTTCAGTGCGACCTTAGGCAAACGTAAGTTGACCGAAAAAGAAGGCCAAACCCTGAAACTTATGTCAGGCGTGATGATGTTAGGCATGGGTATCGCACTGGTTATTGACCCAACAGCACTGCAAAATGTGAGCCTGGCACTCGGATTGATCTTAGGCTCACTAGGCGTTACAGCAATAATTGTTATCGGCCGCAAACTGCTCACGGCCAAGGCAAAATAATTGCAAATTGGCAAATTCATGTGTAACGACTAAAGTTAACCGTGGGTTTGCCGATAAAGGGATCCAGCTTACAATCGAGGTTAGTTATGTCAATTTCACTGAATACCCAAGCTATCGCACCGAATCTAGAAAATGGTGCAATTGGCGTTAAGGTTGCTCAGTTAGCAAAAGAGCAGCAAAAAGCCGAAGGTCAAATCGCGGTAGATTTAATTGCAGCTGCGGCGCCAAAACCCGTAGGCAATGCAGGCCACAACATCAACACTACGGCCTAATTGTTAGCAATACAAAATCAAAAAAAGCGCTCTGATTATCAGGGCGCTTTTTTTGTTATTTTCTCTAAAACGTCAGACGAATTTAAGAAAAAGCGTTACCATTCACGTGCATAATAGTGAATGTCCACACCACAAACGCCAGTGGGATATGCACTAAGGCATAGAAACACTGATCGAGTCGCCCCATTCCTTTTGCTAACAAAATCAAATATAAGTGTAATCCAATCACCAAAGGAAATAGCGCTAACAACGGATAGAGTGCGACAGGATTTGCATCGGAAAATAAGCTGTGACTGAATAAAGCCCACGCCACCATAAAGGCGGTCGTCAACGGCGGCGTTGCAATGCGATATTGCTCTGGATAGGGAAACATCCTACGACCTCTGAGTCTCAATCAATAAATTTACGTTGTAGGTTTTCGCGCAATCAACTGGGCTTTATAACTGCTTTGAGTGGACTGCGGATCACATAATCGACCTTCAAAGTAATGTAAAGATTGCCAGTTAGCAAACACTGATTTGAGTTCATTTTCAGTAAGTAAGAAATCTGGGTTGCGTGGCCGACCTATCTGCGCCTGTTGCGCTGTAAAGGTTTCATAGACAATAAGGCCTGTGCTCTTAACCGTCTTAGCAATTTGTGGCAGTAATGGGCGATACAGATAATTAAATACTAAGACAATATCGTACTCTTCAACCGGCAATAATGGTCCTACCTCAGCTTCTAAATCCCTTTGTAATTTGTAAGCATTAGCCTGATCAATGTGTGACATGGCTGACAAATCTCGATCGATAAAAGTCACTTCAGCCCCTCGCGCTAAAAACCACAAACCATTACGCCCAGAACCGCAAGCGAGATCGAGCACCTTAAGTCCATCAAAACAACTCAAGGCTAAGTTAGACACAAATGGATTAGGCCAAGCGAACTCTGTGATTAACGCAGCAGGCGTTAAAGTTGACGTATGGGTTACAGACATATCAATTAGCCCTTAATTTCTTTTTTCGAGTCAATTTGCCGACGATGCACAATAGAATAATGCCTGAGCCCTGCAGGACCATGGGACACGATAACTGACAAAAAAAGTATCACGATTAACAGCTCAGGTTTGTAATGAGCCAGCGGCACAAACAGGCCAAGCAAGCCTATTTTTACTAAAGTTAACACTCCCTTAAGCTGGATCAGCCAGCGCCAATCCCGTGCGATTTCCCACAACATTAATATGCTGCCCGTCGTCATCGCGAGATACCAATAACTCAACCATTGCACTTTATTTACATCTAATAAAATGCCACCACCGACACCCACGATCCCTAAAATATGTAATGCCCTTAAACTGGTTTTACTCAAACGTTGAAACCAAAAACGTTTTTCTGATATGCCTTGTTTGTGCATTACAACCCCTTAAGAATCAATTGCGTAACATTTAATTAAAATGATAATATAATTTTATACAATAAAGGCTTTTGAAATAACATTATTTATAGAATATATAAAAATAAATAAGCCATCTCCTCAATATACAAGATTAAATTATAATATCTATAAAATACAAATAGATAAAATACACCACCAAAGCCATAATTTATGCCATTTTTATTTTATAAAGTTAAAATCAATCCATTCAATATGTTAACTCACGCATGTTATACCGTATTGAAGCAGTGATTAGTCTCAACTTCATTAATATTTCCCATCCGATTGCACATTTTAAATATGTTATTTTCGCTGTAACAAAGGTTATGTGATCTGAACACACATATACCTCTTTAGATAGTGCTAAATTTGCAAATGGAGAATGCTCTAACAGTGCGTGAGCTGCGTAAAAAATAAATATCACGCCACGATGAATAACCCTTATTAAGTAGATGAATGTACGGCGGAGGAACTATCATGTTCACAAGAAAGATTCAAAAAACAGCACTAGCCATGCTGATCTCTGGCGCTATGGCAGGTACTGCCAATGCAGCACCAGAAGTGCTAGCCGATTTTCACGGTGAAATGGGTAGCTGCGACAGCTGCCACGTATCAGACAAAGGTGGTGTCACCAACGACAACCTTACCCATGAAAATGCTCAGTGTGTTAGCTGCCACGGTGATTTAAAAGAACTGGCCGCCGCTGCACCTAAAGATAAAGTATCACCCCATAAATCTCACCTAATTGGCGAAATTGCTTGTACTAGCTGCCATAAAGGTCATGAAAAATCAGTCACCTATTGCGATGCTTGTCACAGCTTCGGCTTCGATATGCCTTACGGTGGCAAGTGGGAACGTAAGTTTGTGCCTGTTGATGCAGACAAAGCTGCTCAAGATAAAGCCATTGCCGCTGGCGCAAAAGAAACCACTGATGTCGTGATCATAGGTTCAGGTGGTGCAGGTCTTGCTGCAGCCGTTTCAGCCCGTGATGCAGGCGCTAAAGTTATCCTGCTTGAAAAAGAACCTATCCCAGGCGGAAACACTAAACTTGCTGCTGGCGGTATGAACGCCGCAGAAACTAAGCCACAGGCTAAACTAGGTATCGCAGACAAGAAACAAATCATGATCGACGACACCATGAAAGGTGGTCGCAATATTAACGATCCTGAACTGGTCAAAACCTTAGCCAACAACTCATCAGACTCTATCGATTGGTTAACCTCTATGGGTGCCGATATGACTGACGTAGGTCGTATGGGTGGTGCAAGTGTTAACCGTAGTCACCGTCCAACAGGCGGCGCTGGCGTGGGTGCACACGTAGCACAAGTTCTATGGGACAATGCAGTGAAACGTGGTACTGACATCCGCTTAAACAGCCGTGTAGTACGTATTCTTGAAGATGCGAGCGGTAAAATTACCGGCGTATTAGTGAAGGGTGAATACACAGGTTATTACGTTGTCAAAGCTGACGCTGTCGTTATCGCAGCGGGTGGTTTTGCGAAAAATAACGATCGTGTAGCTAAGTACGATCCTAAGTTAAAAGGCTTTAAAGCGACTAACCACCCAGGTGCTACAGGTGATGGCTTAGACGTGGCATTACAAGCTGGCGCGGCAACTCGCGACTTAGAGTTTATTCAAGCTCACCCAACTTACTCACCTGCTGGTGGTGTAATGATCACCGAAGCGGTACGTGGTAACGGTGCGATCGTGGTTAACCGTGAAGGTAACCGCTTTATGAACGAAATCACCACCCGTGACAAAGCGTCTGCCGCGATTCTGCAACAAAAAGGCGAAAGTGCTTATTTGGTATTCGATGACTCTATCCGTAAGAGCTTAAAAGCTATCGAAGGCTATGTGCACCTGAACATTGTTAAAGAAGGCAAAACAATTGAAGATCTGGCTAAACAGTTAGATATTCCAGCGGCCGAACTCGCTAAAACAGTGAAAGCTTATAATGGCTTTGTTAAATCAGGTAAAGATGCTCAATTTGAACGTCCTGATTTACCACGTGAATTAGTTGTTGCACCTTTCTACGCTCTCGAAATCGCGCCAGCAGTTCACCACACTATGGGTGGTGTTGTGATCGATACTAAAGCCGAAGTGAAGAGTGAAAAAACAGGCAAACCTATTGATGGTTTATATGCAGCAGGTGAAGTCACAGGTGGCGTTCACGGTGCTAACCGCTTAGGTGGTAATGCTATCTCCGATATCGTTACTTATGGCCGTATCGCGGGTGCATCTGCAGCTAAATACGCTAAAGACAAAAAGTAAAATGCAATAACGGAGGGTTAAAGGACTAGCCCTCAGCTCATATAGTACGACTTTCAATATGAGAGCTCTAGCTTGAACACTTCAAGTAAAAGCAGTCAATCAATAAGCGAGCCGTCAGGGGCTCGCTTTTTTATTCCCAATTGATGATAAAGCTCACTCTTTTAAAGGGGAATTTTCTAAGGCTAAGGACAAAAAGCCCTAACTCACTTACACTCTTTGCCAGATAATTACATCAGCAAACCCGTTAGGTGACTGAAATGAGAATTGGATTTTTTAGCGCGAAACATTACGACATGCAGCACTTTAACCGCACAAATGCTGCGTTTGGTGCACAAATTGAGTACTTCGATTATCGCCTCTGCATGCAAACAGTGAAGCTTGCCGAAGGTTTTGAAATTGTCTGCGCCTTCGTCAACGATTCACTCTGTGAAGAAGTTCTGGTCGAACTCGCTAAGGGTGGCACAAGAATTATCGCCATGCGCTGCGCTGGATTTAACAACGTCGATTTAGTTGCCGCTAAACGCTTAGGCATGCAAGTCGTTAACGTACCAGCTTATTCTCCTGAATCCGTGGCCGAACATACAGTCGCACTGATGTTGACACTGAATCGAAAAATCCACAAAGCTTACCAACGCACCCGCGATGCCAACTTCTCCCTCGAAGGCTTAGTCGGCTTTAACATGTTCGGCAAAACCGTCGGCGTGATTGGTACAGGTAAAATCGGCGTAGCAACCATCAAGGTATTGCTCGGTTTTGGCTGTAAAGTCATTGCCTTCGATCCCTTTATCAATCCGGCTGTCATCGCGCTGAATGTTGAATATCAAGATCTCGACTCTATTTATGCCAACAGCGATATCATCAGCTTGCATTGCCCGTTGACCGCGGATAACCGTCACTTACTAAACCAAGCCAGCTTCGCCAAGATGAAACCCGGTGTCATGGTGATCAACACCAGTCGCGGTGGTTTACTCAATGCTTTCGACGCAATGGAAGCATTAAAACTGGGGCAAATCGGCTCGCTTGGGCTCGATGTATATGAAAACGAAAAGGGCCTGTTCTTCGAAGACAAATCGAATGAAATTATTCAAGACGATGTATTCCGTCGTTTATCAGCCTGCCATAACGTGATTTTCACGGGTCACCAAGCCTTCCTCACCGAAGAAGCCCTAGGCGCCATTGCCAAAACGACCTTGAGCAATATAAAAGCACTATGTGCCGGTGAACTCTCAGGTAACGAATTGTTTTAACTGACAGATAAAATCCTGACTGCTAAAGTGAGGCTTCAACGTTTGAAGCCTCATAGAGGAATATAAATATGTTAGTGACTCAGGAAATTCAGGATATCTCCACGCCTTCAGGGCTAATGCGCACCTATATCTATCGCCCAGAAGCACAGGGAATATTCCCAAGTATCATCTTTTATTCCGAGATATTTCAGCAAACTGCGCCCATCGCCCGCACCGCCACTATTCTTGCTGGCCACGGTTTTGTGGTGTTAGTACCCGAAGTGTTCCATGAACTGAATCCTTTAGGCACTGTGCTGGCCTATGATGAATCAGGTAAAGATAAAGGTAACGCCGATAAATTTGCCAAACCCCTAGAACACCACGATAGCGATACCCACGCACTGATCGATTTTGCCACTCAACAAACTTACTGCAATGGCAAAGTTGGCTCTATGGGCGTGTGTATCGGCGGCCACTTAGCCTACCGCGCCGCACTCAACCCCGCTATTTTAGGTGCATTTTGCCTCTATCCTACCGACATTCATTCCAACACCCTACCCTGCGCTTACGGCAATGACTCATTGAGCCGCAGCGGTGATATTCAAGGGGAATTAGTGTTAGTGTTCGGCAAGCAAGATCCCCACGTATCCGCGGAAGGCCGAGTACTAATTCACCAGCAATTAATGGCGCTGAACCGTAACTTCACTTGGCTTGAAGTCAACGCCCAACACGCCTTTATGCGTGATGAAGGCGATAGATATGATCCGGCTTTAGCGCTGCAAATGTACTTACAAGCGACGGCATTTTTTCACAGGGTGCTACGATAATTATCTTTGAAGAATCCTACCGCCACAAGTTAGAAGCCTTTATTGCATAGTTCAAATAGTACTGCAGGTTGTCCAAAACACACTTAACTAGCAAAATTCACGCTTAATGAAACAGACTAAAACCTTAACTCGCGTTAAAGTTTTAGTGATTCATCACCTTTTTATTTAATGAAACTAAGCACCTAGTAAAGTTAGATGTTTGATACTTTTGTATTTCAACGATAATTCAATACATTGGGAAATTGCGAATTCTGGCAGAGGATCATAGATATTCAACACTATGGCTCGATTCCCTTCAAACTGCAGCACATCGGAATGCAGCTCTCGAAATGTATCAACCAGCTGAGTTTTACAATTAAAGAATAGGCAATATTGTTCGGGATATTTAGGCTTCCAGTCAAATCTTACTGTGCTGCCATTTTTAACTGAATAACTCGGCTCGCCCCATTTTAAGCTCTCTTCCACCGCACCTAAATCCTGCGCTTCGGCAATCGCAAAAACCAAGGTTCGGATCCGTAATAGCAAGGGCGTTATATGCTCAGGATAGCGTTCAAACTTGTTCTGCACTTGCGCTTGCATGCTCTTATCCTCCCATTTACACCATGCCGAATCATCATATATGTAAAACAAAAAACCACGCTGCGGGCCCACATGGTTGAACTTCCAAACCCTTAGTGAACGGTGATTATATCAGCACTTTATTATAAACAGCGCATTAGGGGTGTGACACAGTGTCGCAGGTCGTTGAGTTTTTATTGAGATACCCACTTAATCCTATATAAAACATACCATTATTTAAACAAACCTTTCATAGGCTTATTATGACCCGCTCCGCAGTAATGACTTCAATGGCGATATCCCTAGCCAGCATGGCCACGTTTTCAGGGATAGCAGCCGAAGCCGAAACTGAAGCAATGTTGCCAGCATCTGCAATTAAAGCTCAAGTATCGACTCCCACGGCTATCGAAAGGATTGCCATTACAGGGAGCCGAATTCAAAGGGAAGAGATGGCATCCACTGCGCCTATGACCGTCTTTACCGCGCAAGATATCGAGAAAACCGGTGCCACTTCAGTTGAAGTATTGCTGCAAAGAATGACAGCCTCTGCGGGGTTTGCGGGTAATCAAACGAATGCCTATTGGACTGAAGGTGGCTATGGTTCAACCCAAGTTAATCTGCGTGGATTAGGGGTAAATCGCACACTCGTACTGCTCAATGGTCGACGTATGGTGAACAGTGGCACTGGGGCAAACTCCTCCGTTGATCTTAATACTATTCCCATTAGCGTGGTTGAACGAATCGAGGTATTAAAAGATGGTGCATCCGCCATTTATGGTGCCGACGCGGTTGCTGGCGTGGTCAATATCATCACTCGGCAACAAATCGAAGGGGTTGAGTTTCAAGCGCGAACAGGCATAACCGAGCAAAACGATGGTGAACAGTACAAGCTCGACCTTGCCCTCGGTCATATCGGTGAGCGTGGCAGTGGATATATGGCGATGAGTTACGATAAAACCCAAGCCATCGATATGCTGAGTCGCGCACCTTGTCCGCTTGAGGAAGTTAATGGTGAGCTAGTGTGTGGCGGTAGCTCGGCGCTGCCGGGAGGCAGAGGCCATTTCATTGATACCAATGGCAATCCAATCGGCGATCCGTTAATGCTTTTACCAACAGGAAGCGCCCCTTACACAATTAGCCATAAAGACAATACTTATCAGTACTTTAATGCGGTTCAACCTAACGAGCGAGTCAATCTTTTTGTCTACGGCGAATATGACTTAACGGCAAGCAGCCAAGTGTTTGCTGAAGCTATGTACACTCACCGTAGCTCACAATTACCCGCTACTCCGCAATCGGTGTCAGGTATCGTGATCCCTGCTTGGCATGAATCAAATCCGACCGATGCAGACTTCCTTCTCCAGAGTCGCAGACTGGCAGAAGCTCCCCGACAATTTAATATTCAAGCGGATACTTGGCGCTTAGTGACAGGTTTTAAAGGGGATTTAGACAACGGTTGGCAATGGGATGCTGCCGTTAACTTCGGCAGTAATCGTGGTTCCTATGAAGTGACCAATGTCATTAATAAGGTTCGTCTTGCCGACGCGACAGACTATAGCAATTGTAATATTGATCCCAATGTACCTTGCGCAAACTTTTGGGGAGCTGGCTCACTCACACCTGCAATGCTGGACTATTTTCTGTTTAACATGCGTGATAGCGGCGGTAATGAGCAGTTTAGCCTCACAACGAATATCACAGGCGATCTATGGCAGTTACCCGCGGGCATGATGAGTTTTGCCGCAGGACTAGAGCACAGAAACGAGAAAGGATGGAATGATCCTGACCCACTTAAAATCAGTGGTGAAGCAAACACTGCCCAGCAAGAACCGATTGATGGTAGTTACACTGCTGACGAAATCTATCTTGAAACCTTATTACCTATTTTAAGCGGCCTGCCCTTTGCCAAGTCGGTCGAATTAACTGCGGCGTTGCGATATTCCTATTTTGATACCTTCGGTGGCGATACCAATTATAAAATGGGGCTACTGTGGGTCGTCAATGACACAGTGACGCTGCGAGCCACACAATCCACGGCATTCAGAGTACCGAATATTCCTGAGTTGTTTGGCGGCATAGATCAAGGTTCCATGAATACCACGGATCCTTGTAGCGAGTGGGCTAAGCTCGACCCTAGATCGAATCGATACGCTAATTGTATGGCATCAAACGTGCCAACGAATTATAAGCAAGAAGGCACAATTTTAACCGACCGTGGCGGCAATGCCGAGCTAGAACCAGAAGAGGCCAATACCTTTACTGCCGGTATTGTTTGGGATCTGGGATTTATTGAAGGGCTCAATATCACGCTCGATTACTACAAAATAGAGATTAATAACGCCATTAACTCAGTCAATGGTTCGAGCAAATTAGCCGCCTGTTACGACAGTAAAGGGATGACGCATCCTTTCTGTAGCGACGAGCACTTTGTGCGAGACGCGATGACAGGCAACATCACCTACTTACAGACACAACTGGGCAACGCCGCCAACGAAGTGGTTTCAGGTGTTGATATGGCGATGTTTTACCAGAAAGAGATGGGCAGCGTTGTGACGAATACGACTTGGGAGCTGAGCTATTTAGATCAATACGATCTACAAACCTACGCTGGCGCCCCCGTTGAATCACGAGCTGGCACCATTGGTTATGATGGTAGCTACACCAAATGGCGCTCAAACCTCTATTTTGATATCACGAATAACAATTGGCGCTTTAGCTACAACATTCAATATATCGGCGCGGCGGATGATCAATATGCCAATGCCGGAGATATAGGTGACTCCGTTGATGCGGTCACTTACCATAACGCACAGGTTCATTATCAAATGGACAACAATATAGCCTTAACGGCAGGTATCGATAACCTGTTCGATAAACCAGCGCCATATCATCAAAGCTTTACCGATGGTAATACTAACACTATGACGTACGACCTAATGGGACGTCGTTACTATGTCGGAATGAAATGGGCTCTGTAATGCTTTGGGCTTAAGGGGGCAATCCCCTTAAGCAAGCAGGCTAAATTAATTAAATAAAAGGTGAGTCATCAACTTGAAGCGGGTTAACACACTAAAACGAGTCTCATCGGCGCACTTTCTGCACCGATGGTTGATGCTATTGCTGGTACTGCCGATTGGGATCTGGTCAGTCACCGGCAGCTATTTCGTCTTAATGGATCTTGGGTTTATCCGTGGCGATCATATTAAAGTGCAAGACACCCAGCATATTGATCCCAGCCAGATCCATTACTCAATCGCAGCGGTTTATGCGCGTTTCCCTAAGGCTCAAGCAATCGCGTTAACCTCAATCACTGATACTCTCTATTACCGGATTAAACTGAACGATAAGTCCATTCTAGTGGACGCAGATTCGGGTGAATTATTGCCTTCGATAACGGAGAAACAAGCCCGAATGATAGCTTCAAACTATCAGCATAACGGGTCTTTACCCTCAGAGGCTAAGCTTGTTAGTGCAACTCTGCTCACCGATATCGCCCCAGCTGAACTAGCGCCGCAATACCTACCAGTTTGGAGAATGGATTTTAACGATAGTGCAGCCACAAGCCTTTACCTATCAGCAACAACGGGAGAGTTAGTCACGCGCAGACATGACTATTGGCGTTTGTTCGATCTCTTTTGGAAATGGCACATTATGGATTACGACGAGGGTGAAGCCATCGACAATCTTCTACTGCTGAGCACGGCTCTAGTCTCCATTGTGGCTGTGTTAGCTGGCTTCGTCTTACTGTGGCAGCGAAGAAGGAGGTATCTGAGATGATGCCGAATCTTAAACTTAAGCCTAAGCCTCAAAGTAAACACTTCAAACGCTGGGTCAAAATAGCCCACTATTGGCTCGGTGCCATAGTTAGCATTCAACTGCTACTTTGGCTTGTTACTGGGGTCTATTTCAATTTAACGCCCCATGATGAACTCAAGGGAATGGAGTACCAACTTAGCCATAGTCCTGAGCCGCAAAGGCAAGAGTTTGATCCACAAAAGCTCGTGGATATCGCTCCCTTACTGGCTAAACATACTCAGGTAGAAAGCCTGACATTAATAGCACTCGCGGGTAAGCCTGTTTATGTACTCGATGCTAAGGTGCAGCGCTATGCACACCAGTGCCAACAGCAAACCTTGATTGATGCCTATACGGGAAATACCTTACTCATTAATAAACAAAGCGTGCAACAACTGGCGCTTGAAAGTTATACCGGGCCTGGGAAAATTACCCAAGTTAAGCAAATATCAGCCCCCATTAGCGAGTGGCCAACCCAGTGCAATTCACTTTGGCAAATAGATATGGATGATGACCTGTCGACGCGGATTTACATCAATGCGGTTAATGGTGAATTAGTTGGCCATAAAAATGACCACACAGACATCGCCGACTTGATGTTTAAATTGCACTTTATGGATTACCTCAATCAAGGCAGCTTCAACAATCCCTTTAGCTGGCTGTTTGGCATACTGACCTTGTTGTTATCCCTATCAGGCCTGTATTGGGTTGTTGAGAATCTGGTACTCAAGCGCTATCGGTTAAGTCTGAGTTGAATGGCTAGAACGGCAAGAGCTATTTCATTCATCTCATCGTGCGCCGCGATTGGTTAATAGACCCTATAAGCCTGCCAAACGACTCAGACACGCCCACGAACGCTCAGCACAGCACAGTTTGATAATCAATGTAGCGCTGCGCAACAATCCAAACTACTCAGGATCAAACTTCTTTTTGCCTTCGAGTAAGGCCTGACGTTCGGCTAAGGGAGTCTGATCGGCGAGCTTTAACACTGCCTTTTGCAGCATGAGGTTATTGGGATAAGTAATGGTATCGCCATTGTCGCGGTGAATAAGCACATGGAATAAAGCGATTTCGATGATCACTCCGCTAATATCTTCATCCTTATCAACCACTCGAATGCGCTCGCCGATACGGTAAGGAAACACGAAAAAGATCAGCACGCCAGCGGTTAAATTACTCAATATCGACCATTGAGCAACCAATGCTACGCCCATTACTGCAAAGGCGGATGACACAAATAGCGACACATCCTGATAGCCCAGTCCGAGCGAGACCGCCATCAAGGACAGAGTAATAAAAAACATCACATAGGAAATAAAACGGGTCACTAAACTGGTCCGTGCAACACTAACTTGCTTCATTTGCGCGAGTTTTCTAACCCAATGGGTTAAGGCGCGCTGTAAAAAGATAAACACTGCAAGATAAATACAGGCAAGCAGGATTTGATTTGTCATAATAGCGGCTCAATTAACTAAAACTGTCTGAATTCTAACTTTTTTGCGCGAGCAGTTATAGCCCGTGCAAACAAGCCAAACAGCTAAACCGAGTAATTAATCCAATATGGCCGATTCGACCCTCTTACATGAAACCCAAGACGCACTAGGCCCGATTCGTGTAATCGATTACGACGACTCACGGATCTTGTCCTTTGGGGATAACGATGAGCAGAGTAAGATCCTCAAGGCGGCGCCCTATATTCCCCAGCACACTTATGTGCAAGCCATGTTGTTGGTTTTACTGTTTTGTAAGCCTAAGAGCGCTATTGTTTTAGGTTTAGGCGGTGGCTCGATTATTCACTCACTGCGCAATTTCGACGCGGCAATAAAGTTAACAGCGGTGGAATTACGCCCCGCGGTGATTGAGTTAGCTAAGCGCTATTTTCAGCTGCCGATAGGTAAAAAGCTCAATCTTATCAATGATGATGCTATTGCTTTTTTAGCTGCTGGCGATCATAAAAAAGTGGATGTAATTTTTGCCGATATTTACACAGCCAAAGGCGTTGAAACAGGGCAGCTTTCGCCAATATTCCTTGAGCAGTGCACTAACCTCATCAAACCCAACGGGTATTTAGTGCTGAACTGCTGGAAAGAGCATAGCCAAAATCGCGAGTTGTTAGCCGACTTACAACAACACTTTGCCCATGTGAACGCTTGCCTCACAGGCGGCGGTAATTGGGTGATTTTTGCGAGCCAATCGCCGCAGCTTTTAGGCACGTCGGCCCTTAAAAGTAGTGCTCAATCTTTATCGCAACAATTGGGTTTTGCCCTTGATCGATCATTGACACGCTTTGGGCCTTGGATTTAATACTAATATCAGCAAAATAGCGTAAATTAGTTAACCCTAAGGCTGAGCTTTGATATTCTTCTCACACTTCCATGATATGAGCTGTCACCATGAAAAATAATAATAAATTGATGTTAAGCGTTATGGCTCTGGCGTGCCTTAACTCTCTCAATGCTAACGCCGAAAGTTTTAGTTTTGACACTCGTAGCTCACTGAATTCAGATACATTAGTGCTATTCCAAAGTGCTGACTCCACTACCTATGGGATCGACTTTTTACCTCAGTCGACCCAAGACCAATTAAACCTAGCAACGGCGGATAATATTTTTTCCGGCAAACGGGGGGAAATCCTCGAGATTTTGGTACCCAGCGAAATTGATGCTAAACGGGTCTTACTGGTCGGCATTGGCGATGCAAAAAACTTAACGCCCGGCGACATTAATACCATCGGTGGCAATGTTGCGGCCAAACTCGATACGGTTCCCCAAGCCACAGTGCGTGTACTCACCCAAGGCTTAACTGCCGCGCCGCTATTTGCCTCTGAGCTTGCCCACGGAATTGAACTACGCAGTTATCGTTATACTCAGTTCAAAGCGAGCCCCCGAGCCGAGAAGAATTACCAAATCGCTGTCGATGATTTAAGTCGCAACCAAAAACACCATAAAAATCTGCAAGCGGTTGAAGCGGGTGTGTTTTTAGCGCGCGATCTGACAAACGCACCTGCAGACATTATGTATCCCGACAGCTTTGCTAACGAAGCCAGAAAACTTAAATCCCTCGGCGTTAAAGTCACGGTATTAGAAGCCAAAGATATCGAACGTCTACAACTGGGCGCCTTAGCTGCTGTAGGTAAAGGCAGCGAGCGCCCACCTAAGTTAGTGGTCGCCCATTGGCCTGGTAGCAAAGACGCGCCAATCGCACTGGTCGGTAAAGGCATCACCTTCGACTCGGGTGGTTACAATATTAAGGCGACAGGTACTTCAATCGCGCGGATGAAGTCAGATATGGCGGGTGCAGCCACTGTGCTTGGCACTATTAAAGCCATGGCGATTCAAAAAGCGCCAGTCAACGTAGTAGCAATTATGCCAATGGCGGAGAACATGGTATCAGGTCATGCAATGATCCCAGGTGATGTGATTAAAACCGCCCAAGGTCTCACCGTTGAAGTGCTCAACACCGACGCCGAAGGTCGCCTAGTGCTGGCCGATGGCCTCTGGTATGCCAGAGAAAATTATAAGCCATCTGTGATTATCGATGTTGCGACACTGACTGGCTCAAAAGTGAGTGCGTTAGGCAATGTTTACGCAGGCTTGTTTACCGATTCTGAGCCTTTAGTGCAGCAGCTAACTTATGCAGGTCAACAGGTTGGCGAAAAGGTCTGGCGCTTACCGTTAGATCAAGCCTATGCGGATGAGCTTAAATCCACTATCGCGGATCTCACAAACACAGGTAAAGAAGGCAGCGCAGGCGCTTCCTCTGCGGCCATGTTCTTAAAACGCTTTGCGGGCGAACAGCCTTGGGCACATATCGATATCGCGGGCAATGCCTTAACCGCCACCGATACCGCCGTTGTGCCTGCGGGTGCAACAGGTTACGGCGTGCGCTTACTCAGCACTTGGTTAACTCAACCCAAAGCACAGAACTAGAACCTAGAACCTAGAACCTAGAACCTAGAACCTAGAACCTAGAACCTCAGTATCTTGTTTTAATTGTATTTACACTTTAAGGGATATCATTGATATCCCTTTTTTATGCTCGAAATTTATCTTATCTCAATCAACAAAAACCAGCCGACTAAACCCAGACTACACCCAATCACGCCAAACCCGCAGCCGTCGCAGAAAAACCGATTGAGTCCGACCTAATCGCATCAACATTCGACTAAACCGATTAGGATAATAGTTTTTATCCGTTATCTTAATTTTAATCGAGTCGGTAATATGCTTCACATCGACAGGACGCAAGCAAATGTCCTCGTTATGAACTTAAGCCATCATCAACTAAATGGAAGCATAAAATGACTCAATCAATTATCAACAGCACAATCAAACCATTCAAAGCCACTGCATTCCACAATGGTGAGTTCGTTCCTGTAACTGAACAAGACCTGTTAGGTAAATGGTCTGTTGTCTTCTTCTACCCAGCAGATTTTACCTTTGTTTGCCCAACTGAATTAGGCGACATGGCTGATCACTACGAAAAACTGCAAGGAATGGGTGTTGAAGTTTACTCAGTATCAACTGACACTCACTTCACTCACAAAGCATGGCATGACACGTCAGACACCATCAAGAAGATCAACTTCCCAATGCTGGCTGACCCAACAGGCACTATCAGCCGTAACTTCGGCGTGATGATTGAAGAAGACGGTTTAGCACTGCGTGGTACTTTTGTGATTAACCCAGAAGGCCAAATCAAGGTCAGCGAAGTTCACGATTTAGGCATCGGCCGTAGCGCTCAAGAGCTAGTTCGTAAAATTCAAGCTGCTCAATATGTTGCTACTCACGATGGCGAAGTTTGCCCAGCTAAATGGCAACCAGGTGACGAAACATTAGCACCGTCTTTAGACCTCGTTGGCAAAATCTAATTTAGCCTGCAAAGCGTCAACCCCGCCAGTCTAGCATCCCAAGCTGATTGGCGTTACAGCCAACACAGTTGTAGCGCCACGCAGCAAAGGATTAAGCCCGCCCCTGCAAGGGCCTAGACTGGCCCCCTTTTCTCCCTTTTAAGCTATTTTGGAGTCATCAAATGTTAGATGCGAATTTAAAAAATCAACTGCAAACCTACCTGCAAAACCTCAAGAGACCAGTTGAACTTGTCGTGTCTGCAGATGAGAGTAGAAAGTCTCAAGAATTAAAAAGCTTAGCGCAAGACATTGTCAGCCTATCTTCTCTGGTGAGCCTGAAAGAAGTTCAGGGCGAACGCACCCCGGCAATGACAGTGATTAACCCAGAGCTTAATACGCAAATCAGCTTTGCTGGTCTGCCTATGGGTCACGAATTTACCTCACTCGTGCTGGCATTACTGCACACGGGTGGACACCCAATCAAACTCAGCGATGACATTATTGAGCAGATCCGCAATCTGCCAGGCAAATATGCCTTTGAAACTTACGTCTCACTGACGTGCCAAAACTGCCCAGACGTAGTACAGGCACTGAACATGATGGCGGCCATTAACCCGAATATCACCAACGTGATGATCGACGGTGCCCTGTTCCAAGAAGAAGTAACCAGCAAAAACATTATGGCGGTGCCTTCTGTCTACTTAAATGGCGAAGTGTTTGCAGCAGGCCGTATCAGCATTGGCGAGATCCTCAATAAACTGGATACCAATGCAGCAAGCCGTAAGGCCGATGAAATTAATGAAAAAGCGCCATTCGAAGTCTTAGTCGTTGGCGGCGGCCCAGCCGGCGCAGCGGCCGCTATTTATGCAGCACGTAAAGGACTTCGCACCGGTATTGTTGCCGACAAGTTTGGCGGACAAGTGGCTGAAACCATCGGTATCGAGAACTTTATTTCGGTCAAAGCGACCGAAGGTCCAAAACTAGTGGCAAACCTTGAAGCCCATGTACGAGACTACGAAGTCGACATCATGGACAACCAAAAGGCAGTGTCGTTATCAACAGATGGCTTGTTCGAGCTTGAACTGGCAAGCGGCGCTAAATTACGTAGCCGTACCGTATTGTTAGCCACAGGTGCCCGCTGGCGTGAGATGAACGTCCCGGGCGAGAAAGAATACCGCGGCAAAGGCGTCGCATACTGCCCACATTGTGATGGCCCGTTATTTAAGGGCAAGCGTGTGGCGGTGATCGGCGGCGGTAACTCAGGTATCGAAGCGGCTATCGATCTTGCCAACATAGTAGAACATGTGACTGTGCTGGAATTTGATAAAACCCTGCGCGCTGACGATGTACTGCAACGTAAAGCGGCTTCTATGGGTAACATTAAAATCATTACCCAAGCCATGACCACTGAAGTGACTGGCGATGGTACTCGGGTTAATGGCCTGAACTACACAGACAGAGCCACTGGCGAGAGTCACCATGTCGCACTTGCAGGTATCTTCGTGCAGATTGGGCTAGTACCGAATGCGGAATGGTTAAAGGGCACTATCGATTTAACCCCAAGGGGCGAGATCATAGTCGATGAGCGCGGACAAACCTCAGTCCCAGGTATTTTTGCCGCAGGTGATGTCACTAACTCACCTTTCAAGCAAATTATCATTGCCATGGGCAGCGGCGCGACCGCATCACTGGGCGCATTTGATTACTTAATTCGCCACAGCGATGAAGAAACCGCCGCGACCAAAGCCGCTTAAGGCTTAACTCGTCAACAGACATCAAAGCTAACGCAAAAAAATAGCCAGCATTTGCTGGCTATTTTTTTGATGTTAACTAAGCCATTGATAAGGCTTAGCAGGCCTAATTTGCATTAGCATTTCAGGGGTGTCGACCGCTTTAAATCCAAACTGCGCGTAGAGTCCATGGGCATCGCGGGTGGCTAACATTATCCGTCTTAAACCTTGTAATTCAGGATGTTCAAGAATCGCTGTTATCATCAACTTGCTTAAACCTAAGCCGCGGTGCGACTCAAGTACAAACACATCGGCAAGATAGGCAAAAGTGGCTTTATCTGTGATTAAGCGGCCAAAAGCCACTTGTTGATTGTCCTTATCAAATACCCCAAAACACAGGCTATTGGCTAACGCTTTTTGTAGCAGCGCCTTTGGCATGCCCTGCGCCCAATAACTATTACTAATAAAGCCATGGATAACCTCAAGGTTCATTTCAGCCTGATCTGTACTGACTCTGTATCCTGTTTCCTGCTGCATTTCCTTTCTCCGAAATTTTCCGTTAACGTCAGTTCAGGTGTTATTGGCACTCATAAATATCATAAATGCCATCGCTAATAACACCACTTTAGCTAACGAATACAAAGCCCCCGCTAAAGTGCCACCGCCATGATAACTAAAGGCTAAGTGGCGATTGATTTCATACTTAAAGGATTTAGCTAAATAACGGTAAGCGAGAAAGTAAAACAAGGAGGCTGCGGGCCAAATCCCCATAAGTAGCATTTGCCCCTGAGCCTTAGTGGTGAGTAAGGTTGAGATAAACGGTATGCTTAAGCAGACAACATATATCCAAGCAAAACGCTTAAGTAACTGGCGGATTTTTTTATCGGATAATGACTTCAACTTCACTCCTTGTCATCTTACATAGCTTCGATTTGCTCAACCATAAGTTGCAGCGAAAAATTGCCGCGATACTCATTCACATCGAGTTTATACACAACACGAGCATGATTAATCGTCGCATCTGGCCAAGTGTGCAAATCCACATTAAAGGCAATGGCATCGAGCATCACAGTGCCGCATTGGGTTTCGAGTACGAGCTTAAGGTGGCGCTCACCGACAAGACGTTGTTGCACTATCGTAAAGTAACCATCGAATAACGGCTCTTCGAAAGCTTGTCCCCAAGGCCCCGCATTACGCAGTAACTGAGCCATTTCAAGATTCAACTCTGCGGGAGTGAGTTCGCCATCGGACCAAAGCTCGCCCGTTAACAACTCAGGTTTAAGCTGCTCACGCACCGCATCATCATAGGCTTTAGCAAATGTCGCAAAACTGCCCGCTTTGAGCGATAAACCCGCCGCCATTGCATGACCACCAAATTTGATAATCAGTCCCGGATGGCGAGTGTTCACTAACTCCAATAAGTCGCGCATATGCAAGCCTTTGATCGAACGCGCAGAACCTTTAATTTCACCATTGCCCGCATCGGCAAAGGCAATCACGGGTCTATGGTATTTGTCTTTAATGCGCGAGGCCAAAATCCCGATCACGCCTTGATGCCAATCCTCTTGAAATAAAGCAATCCCCCAAGGTAACTCGGCTTCGTTAAGCTTTAAGTGCTCTAGGCTTTTTAAGGCTTCCTGCTGCATGCCGACTTCCAGCTCACGACGTTCTTGATTCAATCCGTCAAGCTCTGCCGCCATGCGCCGTGCATACATCATGTCTTCGCAGAGTAAGGTTTCAACCCCAAGTGCCATTTCATCTAGTCGCCCTGCGGCATTCAGTCTAGGGCCCACGGCAAAACCAAAGTCAGATGCGACAATGCGCGCCGGATTTCGCTTCGCCACTTCAAGCAACGCAGTAATCCCCACACGGCAACGCCCGGCTCGCACGCGCTGCAAGCCTGCTTCAACCAAAATACGATTATTGGCATCGAGTGACACCACATCGGCAACGGTGCCAAGGGCAACGATATCGAGTAATGTGCCTAAATTAGGCTCAGAAATACCATGGGTTTGATACCAGTTTCGCGTCCGTAATTCAGCCCTTAATGCGGTCATCAAATAAAAGGCCACGCCGACACCCGCTATCGATTTACTGGCAAATGGACAGCCCGGTTGGTTAGGGTTCACTATCGCATCGGCAGCGGGTAACTCATGGCCGGGTAAATGATGGTCGGTAATCACCACTTGCATACCAAAGGCTTTGGCCGCCGCAACACCGTCAATTGATGAAATGCCATTATCAACTGTGATGAGTAGCTCAGCCTGTTTGGAGGCCGCAACTGCAACAATTTCAGGGCTTAAGCCGTAGCCGTAATCGAAGCGATTGGGGATCAAATAATCCACTTTCACCGCGCCCATCATCCGCAGCGCCAACATACACACACTGGTCGATGTGGCGCCGTCGGCGTCAAAGTCACCCACGATCAGAATCGACTTATTCGCCTGCATGGCATCGGCGATAAGCACCGCGGCTTCGGGCAACCCTTTCATAGTTTCAGGTCTTAATAGACCCTTAAGGACAAGCTCGCATTCGTGGGTTAGCGCACCACGACGAGCGTAAAGCTGTTTCAATAGCGGCGAAAGATGAGCGGGTAAATGGCTATCATCAACGGTTGGGCGACGGACTATCTTATGGATCAAGGGACTCAAACTCTCATGAAATCGTGGCAATAAGATAACAAAAAGGTGAGCCTTAAGCTCACCTTTCGTGGGAAAAATTTTACATTTTAGGCTGTTACTGACGTGCCTCTAAGGTGCGTAATAAGTCTTCAGGCGGTTGATAACCAGGGATCATATTGCCATCTTCTAATACGATTGCAGGCGTACCATTGACACCAAAGGTTGTGCCTAAAGCATATTGCTCGGCAATTTTAGCGTCACATGTTGCCGCAGCAACTTTGCTGCCCGCTTTAGCATCAGTCATGGCTTTTAATGGATCTTTAGCACACCAGATAGCTTGCATCTCGTCGGCATTAGCTGACGGCACACCCGCGCGCGGGAAAGCTAAGTAACGCACTGTAATACCAAGTTTATTGTAGTCAGACATTTGGCTATGCAGTTTACGGCAATAACCACAGCTAACATCGGTAAATACAGTGACCACATGTTTTTCGTTTTTCGCTTTATAGACAAGCATATTCTCTTCAAGCGGCTTCATCATTTCTAAACGCGGACCCGCTAATGCGGCTTCGGTTAAGTTTTTCATGCCCTTATCGATATCATACACACTACCGTGGAATAGTTTTGAACCATCACGGCTAATATAGAGCACGCCGCGGTTGGTCATGGCTTGATACAAGCCTTCAATTGGTGAGTCCTGCATAGAAATGACTTCAACATCTAACATCTCACCGAGTTTTTGCTTAATCGCAGCGGTATCGGGAGACGTCGCAGTGGCAGCGCTGGCAAGTGGTGCAACTAGGAGGGCAAAAACTAAGGATAATGCTGGGGTCAACTTCATGGGACATCCTATAAATTGTGTCACTACAACGAGATATTGGGGCCGTTCTAACTCGAGATATTCAATAGACCCTGTATAGGGGCAAAAAGTTACAGACAAGCCGCGCGGAAAGCAAATTTATGCTGTAACTAAATCCTTTTTTAGCCTCTAGGATGATGCTGTTGATGCAATTCCTGCAATCTTGCCCGTGCTACATGGGTATAAATCTGTGTCGTCGATAAGTCGCTGTGACCTAATAACAGTTGGACAACCCGCAGATCGGCACCGTGATTGAGCAAATGAGTGGCAAAAGCATGGCGTAAAGTGTGCGGTGATAATGCAGTTTCAATCCCCGCACGCAGAGCATAAAGTTTAATCCGATGCCAAAAAGTTTGCCGCGTCATCATCTGCCCGCGTTTCGACGGAAATACCACATCGGATTGTTTATTACCGAGCAACTCTTGGCGAGCAAATTTCATGTAGCCCTCCACTTCGGTAATAGCCAATTCCCCCAGCGGCACAAGACGCTCTTTGCCACCCTTGCCCACAATACGTACTAAGCCTTGGCGCAAACTCATTTGCTCCATGGTCAAGCCGACAAGTTCACTCACCCTGAGGCCAGTTGCATACAAAAGCTCTAGCATTGCCTTGTCACGGCATTCGACGGCATCATCCACATTGGGCTCAGACAGTAAACGGTCAACCTGCGACTCACTCAGAGAATCCGGCAAATGACGCGTTAACTTAGGCGACTCGACTAAGGCCATAGGATCGGCTGAAATCTGCTTGATCTGCACCAAATAAGTATAAAAACGCCGTAAACTGCTGAGCAGTCGAGCGCTACTGGTACGCGCAAAATTCTGCTCAACTCTAAAGGCCAGATATGCCCTAACATCGGCCTGAGAAACCGCAAGTAACGTCACTCCTTGCTGACCTTGATAACGATCAAAATGGCGTAGATCGGTACGATAGGCCGATAGCGTGTTATCACTCAGTCCCTTGCTTGACCAAAGATCATCAAGAAAAGCATCGATAAGTGGATCTGGCATATAGGTTTTAGGCACAAATACTCCATAAAAAAACGGCGTAATCAAATGATACGCCGTTGATATTAATTTAAATATGTCTAAGCCTGCATAAGCTTAACTGAGTTAAGCATAAAGACGAGAACTCGAATGCAAAGCCTAGGCTGCAGCCGTTTGACCACGGCCACGACCGAATACTAAACACAGTGCAATCGTCGCAATGGTCGGCAATAACCAAGCCATACCTTCTTCATAGAGTGGCAGCTTAGATAACACTGGAGACATAACATTCACTATATGGATAAAAACCTGTGCTAAGCCATTAATGGCTTGACCATCAGCGTCAGTCAAACTTTTCGCTGCCACTTTAAGACCATCGAAGATGCCGAAAAACAGTGCCACGCTCAGTACTGCACGATGTGCAAACTGTGGATTCGCAAAATAAGCGGTCAGGAAAGTCACAACCACAAGAGCAATAGCCACAGGATAAATCGTCATTAATACGGGAATACTAATAGCAATCAACTGACTTAGGCCCACGTTCGCAATCACAGCGCATATCAAGCTTAAAAAGACCACGAGGAAACGGTAAGACAGTTTAGGCATCAGCTCATTAAAGAACTCAGAACACGCACTCACTAGCCCAACCGCAGTGGTCAAACAAGCTAAAGTCACGACTGATGACAACAAGACTGAGCCTAGTTCACCAAACTCGCGGGTCACGTAATTTGTTAATATTTCGCCACCATTTTTAGTGCCGATAGCGATATCGCCAGCGGTTGCACCTAAAAAGAACAAGGACACATACACAAAAGTTAAACCAGCGGCGGCAATAAAGGCTGCACGGATTAGATACTTAGTTTGATCACTGGGTTGGTCAATGCCCTTTTTACGCAGGATATCAATAATCAACATACCAAACATCAAGGATGCTAACGTATCC
Organism: Shewanella sp. NKUCC06_TVS; assembly: GCF_019345515.1. Lineage (NCBI taxonomy): Bacteria > Pseudomonadati > Pseudomonadota > Gammaproteobacteria > Alteromonadales > Shewanellaceae > Shewanella > Shewanella sp. NKUCC06_TVS. Next base: position 212,609 of record NZ_JAHKQX010000002.1, read on the forward strand.
ATAGTGTTATAGCCTTCCAAAATACCTTTGGTCAGCGGATGCTGTTGGTAATCCCCCACTGCTTGGCCCACTTCGGATGCAGGTAAAAACAGCACTGAAACGGCTAATCCGACCAACAAAATCAATAAAATAGGCGTTAATACTTTACCTACGCTATCGAGCAACTTACCAGGGAAAAGCGCCAGCAACATAGTGACAGCGAAGAAACCTAATGTGTATAGCAGTTGCGTCAGGTTTAATTCCAAACTGCCCAGCAAAAACGTTGCCGTAGTGTCATCGATAAATGGCTTAGCGCCAATCTCGTAAGCCACTAATCCCGTACGCGGCGCAGCAAAAGCAGGGCCGATAATAATGTAAATCGCGACGGCCAATGTCGTTGCTGCAAATACTGGCAGCATAGCCATAACCTTACCTTGAGCCTTAGCGACAGCAATCAGTCCAACTAAAGGTAAACCTACGGCGGTAATCAAAAAACCCAACATGGCGAGGGGCATATTTTCGCCCGCTAACATACCCGCGAATGGTGGAAAAATTAGGTTTCCCGCACCTAAAAAGAACGCAAAGGTCATAAAACCTAAGCCTAATGTATCTCCGATACTCATCTGATTGTCTTGCACTGGAAGCCCCATCTTGTCTTATTGTTTTTTTACAAACTTAAGTGATTATGTGTCGATTAGCCATAGCTAAAACAAAGCCCATCCGGAGTGCAAATCTATGTTTACACAATTCCGTGGTAAATATGTTCGATATCTGCCGAGTTTATAAACGATGGCGAACGTTTATGTAGCCTAACTGACGACTAATTCACCAACAAACTCGTTTACCTATCCGTTAATCTTAAAAGTGATTAAAAATGGGGGCGAAACTAATACCAGACTTAAAGCATCAATACAAGACAACAAGTCCGTTCAGGCAAAAAAAGCTAAATAATGCTAATTAACTGCTAATAAAAGGTTTCTAAGGCAATAAATTAAAGCGTTAATTAAGTGAAATTAGTATTACCACGTAAAATAGTAAATGATTTGGCGACACAAATTCATACAGCTAGGACAGATGCGACTGTTTAAAAACATTAGCTAAAAACGAGGGCTAGAATTAGAATATTGCGCGCCCAATATTGGGCCTAAATCACTTTAGAACGGCAAAATTAACTCCCCATGGCATTCACTTTTAAACAATTTCATATCGATGACATGAATTGCGGCATGGCCGTAGGCACAGACAGCGTCGTCCTTGGGGCATGGGCACAACTGACCACCGCGAAATCAATCTTAGATATAGGCGCAGGCAGCGGCTTACTCAGTTTAATGGCAGCTCAGCGCAGTCAAGCACATATCACCAGTGTCGAATTAGACACCAATGCCGCCCATGCTTGCCAACATAACTTCCACAATAGTCCTTGGGCTAATCGACTGACCTTAGTTAATTGCAGCATCCAAGACTTTTGCCAACAAACTGAGTATCAAGAGTATTTTGATCACATAATTTGTAATCCCCCCTATTTTGAGCAAGGCACGCAAGCGATACAATCCCAGCGCGCTATGGCCCGCCACACAGATAGCTTAAGCTTTACCGCACTACTCGATGCCATTCATGTGTGCCTAGCACCACAAGGAAAAGCAAGCCTCATATTACCAATGCAGAGTATGGCGCGTTTCGACGAAATACTAACGCACTCTCAGCTCAATTTGATTGAAATAACCAACCTTATCAGCATTGTAGGGAAAAGCGCTAATCGAGTACTCTGCGTGCTCGCCCACAAGACTCATCCACAAATGGCTCCAAAGCTCAGTGATATCGCTATTCGTGAAAGTTCAGGCCAATACACACAAACCATGGTGCAATTGATCCGAGATTTTTACCTTAAATACTGATATTGAGTCCAATCCTGACACCTTAAGTAAAGCTAGCTAAGTTTGGCAAATTTAACGAAAGGTCCAATTTCCCACAAATTAAATGCTAATACATTGACCTAAAAGTAATTAACTTATGTCGATTACCATAAAACTTTACTGACACAGAAGATAAACACAGGAGATCTAGATAAGTTATTTAAGTTAACCGCCATAACCTTTATAATGCTTCGCTATTATCCGTCGAGACGCTGCGCATGCAATTTGAAGATTTCCAGCTTGACCCTAGCTTATTAGAGTCGCTTAATGCCATGGGGCATCATTCACCCACTACGATTCAGCAAGAAACGATTCCTTACGCCCTAGAGCAAAGAGATATTCTTGCGCGCGCCCCGACAGGAACAGGTAAAACAGCAAGCTTTTTACTGCCATCGCTACAGCATTTGATCGACTTTCCCCGTCGTTTTGCTGGTCAAGCAAGGGTGCTAATCCTCACGCCAACCCGTGAGTTAGCCAGCCAAATCCACCGTTATGCGAGTCACCTAGCCACGGGCCAAGGTTTAGATATTGCTATCGTTACTGGTGGTGTTCCTTATGGACCACAGGAAGAGGCCTTAGCAGGCAACGTCGATATTCTGGTCGCGACCCCAGGCCGCCTAATGGAATATTTAGACAAAGGCAATTTCAACGCCCAAGAAGTCGATATCTTAATTATCGACGAAGCCGATCGCATGTTAGACATGGGCTTCTCTTCTGTGGTGCAAGCCATTGCTATTGAGGCCCAAGGCCGCAAACAGAACATGCTGTTCTCTGCCACCTTAGAAGGCGGCGGTGTACAACGTTTTGCCCGTGAAGTGTTAAACGACCCGATTGAAATCGATGTTGAAGCCCCTCGCAGTGAAAAAGCCAAGATCCACCAATGGATTCACTTAGCCGATGATAAAGAGCATAAATTTGCGCTGTTGTGCCATTTGCTACGCCAAGAAGATGTCAAACGGACTATCGTATTTGTGAAAACCCGCGACATCGTTTCTAGCCTAGAAGGCCAGTTACTTAAAGTCGGTATTCCCTGCGCCTTTATGCGTGGTGATATGGAACAGAAGAAACGCTTCCAAGCCTTGAGTCGCTTTACTAAAGGTGAAGTCAATGTCTTGTTAGCGACCGATGTGGCTGCACGCGGTATCGATATCGACGATATCACTCATGTGATCAACTTCGATATGCCACGTTCTGCTGACACTTATATCCACCGCATTGGCCGTACTGGCCGCGCTGGCGCAAAAGGTACCGCGATTTCGCTTGCCGAAGCCCACGACATGCGTATCGTCGGTAAAATCGAGCGTTATATCGAGCAACCGTTGAAACGCCGCGTGATCGAAGAGCTGCGTCCAAAGAATAAAGAAGCGCGCACACCGGGTAAGAAAAAAGCCAAAGTGAAAGCGAAAGAAGCTGCGAAGAAAACGAGCAAGAAAGAAGCGGCAAAGAAAGCGAGTAAAATCGCCCGTAAGAAAAAGTAACACCCGCTTAAATTCACCAAACTAAAGCCGCTATATGCGGCTTTTTTATTACCAAAATATAACTTACGTGGGTGATTTTACTAAAAATATCATGTTACGCTTAATTATATAGAATGAAATGCGGCGGATTTAGAGCGGTTAACCCCAATGCGTATTCATTCTTATTTCAATATATTCCAATCACCTAACTGAACCTTTCATCACCTTTCTGCTCTAATTTTCGCCCAAATATCGATGCACGATGCGCATATCTGTCACGGCATCACTTTTAGAAACATTTAATTTACAAAAATAAATTTATTGGCGTGGCCGACTCTGCTACTTTAACCCCATTACGCGATTAGCATGGATTTAACCATTATATGATGAAGACCCTACTGAGGAGACTGTCTCCTTTTCTTATTCTGCTGCTGTTTGTCTTTGGCGCAGCCTTATTAATGCAAACGAAGGAGGCGCCAGAACAAAAACCTGAAGAGATGCCCATTCCTATCGTTGATGTCACGCAAGTGACTCAGCAAACAGTATCGCTAAACTTACCTTCCTACGGCGTGGTTACCCCAAAGTATAAAACCCAACTCGTGACCGAAGTTCAAGGCAGAATGCTCACTATCTCCCCTCATTTTGTTGCAGGTGGCATAGTCAAGAAAGGCGACCAATTAGCACAAATCGAGCCCTCAGATTACGAGGCTGACTTAATGCAAGCCGAAGCGACGCTGGCCCAAGCCACCGCCGCACTGAACGAAGAAATAGCCCGTGGTGAAGTCGCTAAAATCGAATTCAAAGGCTACGACAAGGGCTTGCCCCCTGAGTTAGGTCTACGTATCCCGCAACTCAAAAAAGAACAAGCTAACGTAAAATATGCGCAGGCAGCACTGGCGCGAGCCCAACGTAACCTTGAGCGCACGGTTATTCGCGCGCCCTTTGATGGCATAATCAAAGTTAGAAATGTCGATTTAGGTCAATACGTTAGCTTAGGCACTAATCTAGGTGAGCTCTACGACACTCGCGTTGCCGAAATCCGCTTACCCATTTCTAATGATGATTTAGCCTATCTAGAGTCCGTCGATAATCCCGATACCCAAGTCACGCTTAGCGCCTCTTTGGCGGGCAAAGAAAATACTTGGGAAGGCAATATTATCCGCAGTGAAGGTGTTATCGATGCCGAAAATCGCATGGTGTATTTAGTCGCAGAAATCAAAGATCCCTATCTGCGCGCGAATAAAGAGCCAGGTAGCTTACCGCTTAAATACGGCAGCTTCGTCAATGCAGTCATCAAGGGCCGCACTGTCGATGGCATAGTCAAATTGCCCCGCCATGTGGTTCGTAACGACCAAGTCGCCCTAGTCAACGACAAAAATATCATTGAAATGCGCCAAGTAAATGTGGTTCGTAGTGATTTAGAGAATGTGTTCATCAAAGACAGTCTAAAAACGGGCGAACGCGTCGCTACGACCCACTTCAACAGTATGGCAAATGGGCAAATGGTTAAAATCTTAGGTGAAGCGGCATTGCCCACTGAGACACCAAAAGAAAAGACTCCTGAATCGAGTCTTGCGGCCGCTGGAGTCAAATAATGGACACTCAAAAAGGGATCTTAGCTTGGTTCGCCCGCAACAGTGTGGCCGCGAACTTATTAATGTGTGTTTTGCTCATCGGCGGCCTGTTCAGCAGTATTTTGATTAATAAAGAGGTTTTTCCTTCTTTCGAACTCAATTTATTAAATATTTCCGTCGCCTATCCAGGTGCGGCGCCACAGGAAATCGAAGAAGGCATCAATATCAAGATTGAAGAAGCCATCCAAGATATCAACGGCATCAAGAAAGTGACTTCTGTGGCTAGCGAAGGCGTTGGCTCGATTACCGTTGAAGTTGAAGACGGTTATGAAGTGCAGACTATTCTCGATGAAGCCAAACTGCGGTTAGATGCAATTTCAACCTTCCCAGTGAACATCGAAAAACCGAATATCTCTCAAATCAAACCAGAGAATAACGTCATTTGGGTGTCTGTTTATGGCGATATGACACTCCACGATATGAAAGAATTAGCTAAGTCGGTTCGTGACGATTTAACCCAACTCCCCGCGGTAACCCGTGCGAAAGTCACAGGGGTGCGCGATTATGAAATCGGTATTGAAGTTTCTGAGAATAAGTTACGAGAGTACGGCTTGACCTTCTCACAAGTTGCATTAGCAGTGCAAAACTCCTCCTTAGACTTACCAGGTGGCTCTATTCGTGCTCAAGATGGCGATATTCTATTGCGCACCAAAGGCCAAGCCTACACGGGCGATGACTTTGCCAATATAGTCGTCACAACTCGCGCAGACGGTAGCCGTGTGATGCTGCCACAAGTAGCTACCATCAAAGATGATTTCGAAGAACGTTTGGAATATACCCGCTTTAACGGCAAACCCGCTGCGATTATTGAAGTTACCAGCATTGATGATCAAAACGCCTTAGACATTGCAGACCAAGTTAAACAGTACGTAGAACAGCGCCGCGCCACACTGCCAGCTAACGCTCAACTCGATACTTGGGGTGATATGACCCACTATCTCCAGGGCCGCTTAGACATGATGATGTCGAACATGTTTTACGGTGCCTTGTTGGTGTTTATCATCTTAGCCATGTTCCTCGATCTGAAGTTAGCATTTTGGGTCATGATGGGGATACCCGTGTGTTTCCTCGGCACTATGTTGGTCATGCCGCTCGAACCTTTCTCCATGACGATCAACATGTTGACCCTATTCGCTTTTATCTTGGTGCTCGGAATAGTGGTGGATGATGCTATTGTCATCGGCGAGAGTGCCTACACAGAGGTCGAACGCCACGGTCACTCGGTTGAGAACGTGATCCGCGGCGCGCAAAAAGTGGCGATGCCCGCGACCTTCGGGGTCTTAACTACAATTGCGGCATTTATTCCCATGTTAATGGTTTCTGGCCCTATGGGGATTATCTGGAAATCCATCGGTATGGTGGTCATCCTCTGTTTAGCCTTCTCACTGGTAGAGTCTAAGTTCATTCTGCCAGCGCATTTAGCGCACATGAAGTTTAAAAAACCTGGCGCACCAAAGGGATTCTTTGGCCACCTAAAAGCCAATTTTAACGACAGAGTGCAATACTTTATTCACCACAGCTATCGCAACTTCCTCGAGCGCTGTATCAAACACAGATACAACGTGGTCGCGGCCTTTATCGGTGTATTGATTCTGTCGATTGCCTTAGTCGCCAGTGGCAAAGTGCGCTGGGTATTTTTCCCAGACATTCCCTCAGACTTTATTCAAGTTGAGCTTGAAATGGATGAAGGCAGCTCCGAAGGTAACACCTTAAAAGTGGTACAGAGCATAGAAGAAGCCCTGTACAAGATGAACGAAAAAATGGAGAAAGATAACGGTTATCAAGTGGTGAAGCACAGCTTTATCAATATGAGCTCCCGTACCTCTGCCTTCATTTTTGCCGAACTGACGAAAGGTGAAGACCGTGAAGTCGATGGAGTGACGATTGCTGCCGCATGGCGTGAACAATTGCCCGAGCTTTTGTCGGTCAAAAAACTCAGCTTTAACGCGAGCACCAACGATGCCGGCGGCGATATTTCCTTCAGATTGACCTCGAGTGACCTCGATGAGCTGTCCGCAGCCTCTAAAGAGTTAAAGCAAAAACTCGCCAGCTATGAAGGCGTGTACGATATTGCCGACAACTTTTCATCGGGCAGCCATGAAATTCGCCTCAAGATACGCCCAGAAGCAGAAGCCCTTGGCCTCACGCTTTCCGATTTAGCCCGCCAAGTACGTTATGGTTTCTACGGTTACGAAGCCCAACGGATTTTGCGTAATAAAGAAGAAATCAAGGTGATGGTGCGCTACCCATTAGAACAACGTCGTACTGTAGGTTATCTTGAAAATATGCTGATCCGCACGCCAACAGGCACTTCGGTTCCCTTCTCGACCGTGGCACAAATTGAAAAAGGTGAATCCTACGCCTCAATTACCCGTGTTGACGGCAAGCGAGCGATTACCATCACGGCAAATGCCAACAAAAACATCGTTGAACCTTCAAAAGTAGTACAAGAAATCCAAAAAGATTACCTGCCACAATTGCAGGCCAAGTACCCTAAAATCCAAACTGCACTGGACGGTGGCAGTTTGGATGAACAGAATGCCATGGTCGGTTTGATGCAAGGCTTCTTCTTTGCGCTGTTCACCATTTATGCTTTGATGGCCGTGCCACTTAAATCCTACAGTCAGCCGTTAATCATCATGTCTGTGATCCCCTTCGGGATTATCGGCGCTCTGTTTGGTCACTTAATTCAGGGACTCGCGATGAGCGTGTTAAGTCTCTGCGGCATAGTGGCATTAGCAGGTGTGGTGGTGAACGACTCCTTGATTTTGGTGGACTTTGTGAACCGTGCGCGGGAGCAAGGGCAATCGGTCAGGCAGGCGGCGGTCGATTCAGGCTGTTATCGTTTTAGGGCGATCATCCTGACGTCACTCACCACCTTCGTCGGCTTAGTACCTATTATTCTCGAGCGTAGTTTGCAGGCGCAAATAGTGATCCCTATGGCGACATCCCTCGCCTTCGGCATCCTGTTCTCGACCCTTGTGACGCTAATTTTAGTGCCCTTGCTGTACATCATACTCGACGACGTTAAGCGCACTAGCAGCCGCTTCTTCCATTGGTGGTGGCAGCCTAAAAAAGACCATGAAGTGGACTTTACACCTGAGCATTTAGAGCCGCCAGTCCCCACTGACTATAAAAAAGACTATCTATAGGAAGTTAACTAGAAGCAGTTAATCAATATCTTGAACCTTAAAAAGAGAGCTTAGGCTCTCTTTTTAATCCTCTGTGCGAGTCAATAACCTCTTAATCATCTATGTCATTTTGAATCTGCCGCGAGTGGCTTGAGCTTTCAAGTTGCGATCTAGTTGACAGTTATCGCATCAGGCTTTCGCTACACTGTGTTTAAGTCGTCAGCTATCGTTAAAATGAAACCCATCATTATGTCTGAGCATCTGCACAAGCAAAATATTGATAAACCACAAGTTGTCACCACAGAAACCCTAGCGAACGGTCACATAACAGATGAAGTTTGCACAAATGAAACCTGTGCGACTGAAACGCTTGTCTATGATATTCGTCGCAGTCGCTACCTTAATATTACGGGTCGCTGCACCCTGCGCTGCGCGTTTTGTCCAAAACATAATGGCAGTAAACAGATCCACGAATATCAACTGGCACTGTGTCACCAACCTAAGCCCGAAGAAATTATTCCACTGCTTGGCGATGTTAAAGACTTCGAAGAATATGTGTTTTGTGGCTATGGCGAACCGACCTTAAATCTTCCAACCTTGCTGGCGGTGGCGAAAGAAATTAAGCAAAGAGGCGGACGAGTACGTATTAATACCGATGGTTTAGGTAATTTAGTCCATAGGCGCAATATTTTGCCGGAACTGGCCAACTGCGTTGATAGTTTATCCATTTCCCTTAATGCGGATAATGAAGCCGCCTATATGGAACATTGTCGCCCCAAACTCGCCGGTTCTTATGTCGCCGTACATGCTTTCATCGCATTAGCGCCACACTATATTGAAACGGTACAAGTTTCAGCCATCGAAGGATTAGCGGGTGTTGATATCGACATCTGTCGTGAACAAGTTGAGTCCTACGGCTGCGAATTCAAGCATCGCATATTAGGCGCCTTAGGCTAAACGGCATTCTAATACAACCAAAATCGACTGAAATACCCAAGCAGATAACACTGTCGATTACCTGAGTGGTACATGTGTGAATCGTCTTAACTTTTACTCAAGGAATCTTGCTGAGTAACTTGGCACTGTCGTAACAATTCTTTCGTGTTAACATAGCGAAATTAACAGTTCACCCACTCATAATCGGTTCATGCTGAAGAATAACCCAAGCACGTATCCCGCTGCGCCACTGCTCTCTTTAACCCAAGGGATCTATTGGTCGCATCAACGCTTACTCGCTATTGCAAGCCAGCTTTCTATGCTGGTGATTGGCATGATTATTTTAACTCACTTAATCATTACGTTAGGTGAAAGACGCCTGCAAGAAGAGTGGGCAACGCAAAGATACAGTGAACTGCAAACCATAGGCTCATTGATCGCAGATAAAGTGTCTTTTCAGCAATTTCGAACCCAAATTTTCGCTAATGGGGAACTGCTAAAACAATACTTAAGCAATCCTACCGCCAAGCAACAACTTAAATTGCAGGAAAACTGGCAAGATCTAGTAAAACATATTCCTGAGTTACTCGGCATTGCACTGTACGATCCCCAAGGTAACTATAAATTCTCAACTCCCCCTAATTTCAATAAAGATGCCTTACCACCGACCTTACTTGGAGCGAGTCGGAGCATGGGTGGCAAGGAGGTCTATACCTCGCCACTGGAATTTGTTCCGATAGACGGCATGCTTGAACCTTATATGTATCAAATGGCGTGGCTCGAGAAGCCCGATCAGAGTTCTATCGGTTATCTGGTGACGTACAACTCTATGGTAAAAATGCTGGAGGCCATAAAACCAGCCTTTTCAAGCAATAAGTCCCCTATGTTAGTGCTTGATACTCAAGGATTACTCTATGCGGGCGCGAGCGATCTCGCCCCTCTAAGCAATATGCCAGAGACCTTAGGAGCAAGTTTAAGACAGAGCTATCCGGCCCTGTGGCGCGATATGTCCATGAGCAACTTTGGACAATTCCACGGTGAAGAAGCCACTTATGTTTACCTTAAAATCGAACTCACAGCCCAACCTGAGACCCACAGAGAATATTTTTTACTCTCCTATGTGCGCAACTCAGACATAGCTGCTCGTTTCTCACAATGGCAAAACATTGTCATTGTGGCATCGTTAATATTAACGGTTTTAGCCGCTTGGGTTGTACTACTCAGCCACATGTATCGCTTACAACAGCGTTCACGCCAATACAGTATTGATGTTGCTAATGGCTTATTTAATAGTGACATCGGTTTTATGATGGTAAACGAAAATGCCAGAGTCATCAGTGCCAATACTAAAGCGGCACAAGCGACCTTAGTCCCATTAGATGAACTGACAGACCGAAGCCTACAGCGTACCTTATGCCTCGATGATAAAACCTACACGGAGTTAATGGAGCAGGTACATAAAACAGGTCAATGGTCTGGTGAAATCAGTCTAGACAGTATCGAGGGCCCCACGCTGCGGGTTCATATCCGCCAAGCACCAAGGGCGAGCCGAGGCTCACCACATCTATTAATCACCCTTGAGGACATCAGTGAGTTAATCAGCAGCAAACAAAATGCTTTTCTCAGTGAGCTTTTATGCGATAACACAGTCGCGACAGCCCTCACAGATGCTAACGGTAAACTGATTAAAATCAATCCAGTATTCGATGCGCTAATGCAACTCAATGGCGATTTAAATCAAGATTTAGCGTCATTACTCGCGAATGATTTGGGCAATCAATGGCAGAGGATCAGCGCCCAAATTGCCATGCAAGGTCAGTGGCAAGGACAAATTCTATGCTCACCTAAACAGGCGCATTCCAATTGTTTGCAAGCCACCTTGAAGGGCCATGTGGCCGCCGATGGTGAGATTGATTATATCGTCTGCACTTTAGAGCAAGCCGCCGAGCGTGGTCGAGGCACAGAGAAGCGTAACCTTGTGCCCCATCGCAGTACTATTCTGCTAAATTTGGCAGATTTAGAACGTTACTTTAACTCTCTGCCGCCACCAAGCCGTCTCAGCTCAAGCTTACTGTTAATGGATATCAATCCAGAGGGCATGCTAAGCCACATGAGTGATATCGACCAACTGGCAAATCGTCAGCAAGAAATAGAAGTGCAATTATTGCTTGAAATTCCAGCTAATTATCAAATTCTGCATTGGCAGCTAGGGAAGCTCATTGTGATGTTACCTGACACAGACGCCACCCATGCGCACAACTTTGCCCTCAATATGATGGAAAAGCTCAATGGTAATGGCTTAGGGGAAGGTATTAGTATTGGTATTGCGGGTTATCAAGAAGGCCAGACATTAGAGCAATATCTGAATAATGCCGAAATCGCCCTAAAACGGGCGAAGCAAAATAACGATCAGAATATCGGTCAGGCCTTTACTCGTCATCAATCGTAGATTCGGGTGCATTAACGGAGTCAGGCAACTGACTCTGGGTAATTTCTATGATTGCCGAGCGGTTCATGGTGATTTTATAGCGGATATACTGCGGGGCTTCGCGCCCATCACGCAACACTAAAATCAGATTGACTTGATAGCGCCGCTCAACCGATTCATAACTAATTTTGCCTTCAACTTCCTTATAAATCTTCGCTTTACCCCGTTCTAAATAACGGGCGAAAGGCACTAAGCTAAAGCTCACTTGCTCTTGAATAGTCGAATATCCCGCTTGGAATTCACTCTGATTCACCTTAGTGGCGATTTTATAGTGCAGAATTTCCGCATCGACCTTATTTTGACTATGTCTGTGCTTTAGAATGTCACTGACTTTTTCGGGTAGATCTTGCTGACGCATAAACTCAAGCCATACCAACTGCTTAGCGATAACCGCCTGACTCGTAGTATCCCGTAAAATGCGGCTCCAGCGTGGTCTGCCACGCTGAATAAATCGCCACATGGCGTTACGCACATCGTCCTTAAAGATTTCCCTGAAACCATAGATCACAGCCAAAGTCAGCACTAGTGCAATAGTAAAACCACTAAAGGCGCCCTGCGCTTGAATTATCAACGCAGACACGACCAACATCACTAATGCGGTCGCCAGTCCTGTCGTAAACTTTTTAAGGCCAATTCCTAAAGGCTTTAACTCTTCTTTGAGTACCACACCTTGTTGGATTAAACGGCGCAACAACAACATCTTGTTAGAGATACGGTTAGGATCTTGCTTAGTTTGCGCAGAGTTGTACTTATGCTCATCACGATAGGCACATTCATTACGACATAGCGTGAGTACCCGCTCTAAAATATCGTTGAAATCACTGGTACGAGTGGCATAAGCGAGCACTTTGAGTAACTGCTGCTCACAAAACCAAGACAAGTAGTTATCAGCATTTTCAAAGTAAGATTTCCATTTAGGATCACCTGGTTCGTTACGACGAAACTTTTTCAGCAACTGGGCAATTTGTTCGCGTAATTCGTCGAGGGCAAAATAAAAATGGGTTACATCTGTGATTTGATTGAGTTCTTTAACATCGTTTTCAACCGCAACCGCAAACTGATAGGCGAAGAGATTTAGGTACAATCTGAATTCTTCAACAGTACGGCGATTTAAACTGGCAAAACGCCCCTGCACCAGAGGTAAGTGCAAGCCTTCTGAATAGTATGAGCGACGTCCAACTATTGAGCTGTAGTAGTACTCTTCTTCATTGAGCGTGCGCGAGCCTATGCCCATTTCCTTAGGTAAAAAGAAATAGAGATCGAGCTGCCGATTATCGCCCTTTTCCATCTGATGGCTGAACTTAATCGACAGGGATTCTTCTTGCTTTACACGTATCTTAGACACAACACCCTTTTCATGAATCCCTCACAGGAGATTCACCACAGTAATCACAAATCAATGAGCACTAATCTTAACTGAAATAAACTCAAATTCACTGATTAAATTCGACTATTTACGATTCTGCATCCACAAATGGTATTGCTAGGCTGAAAAAGGACCACGGCATAATCTTTGGTGTCATCCATATCTAACACCTCGATACTGAGATTGTGCATTTCTGAGTCATTAAAATGTAAGCTGCTGATATAGGATAGATATTTCATATGTTCTGGCCAATTTTTTTGCTTTTCAATTTCAGATTCCGTTTTCGTTTTAACGGTAACTTTATAGGTCATGCTATTGGCCTCAATACTGTCGACTTTGCCTTGCATTAAAATATTGCCCGCACTCGTACCGTCAATATTAAAGTAACGATAATTGATCTGCGTATTGTCAGCGGCAATCAAAACATCCACGAGTAGGTAAAATTTACCGTCACTGCTAACACTCGAGCTGCTGCTAGGATTGGCACTAGAATGGCGGTCGAATAATTCAGAGCTGCAATTTAAAATCATCGTCTGATTGGTAGCCGACTGTTTGTATATCACACCGCAGGCCATAATCAATGCCGACAAGATAACAATATTAATCGTCCACTTTAGCCATTTAGCCACAGATATTAACCTCCTGCAGCCAAGCAGCATCGATGAAGGTTTTCGGTCGAGTGAAATCACTGATTTTAATATTACGGATCACTGACTGACCGAGTTTTTCGCCTCGAAAAGTAATATTAAGCACTTGTTTATCATGGGACAAAGAAGCATAGACATCAGCCCAATCACTTTGACCGCAGGCGATTAATCCTGCACTTAAGCGCTCACCTAATTCGAAGAGTAAAGTGTTATTAGTATTGGAATCAGCAAATAAGTGTAATCGTACTTGCTGGCCAGAAGCCAAAGGCAATATTGAGGTCATAAGTGCTTGGGTTGGCTTACTGTGATCCGTATGATTCAAATAAAACACCGAAAACGCTAACATAAACCCGAATAACACTAAGGCACTCCACAAAGGCACTGTGTGCAATCTGAGGTAATTAACACCTCTAAACTCAGTCCCATTAGATGGCTGGAGTAAATAACCTTGGCCTTTCACGGTTTCAATCAAGCCCTCATATTGAGGTCCAAGAAAGCTGCGAAGCATAAAGACAGCACGGGCCACAGAGGTATCAGTTAGCGGCGGATGTTTTCCATCACCCGTCTTCAGCATGTGCTTAGAAACCAACTTACCTTGATGCTCAACAAGCAAATTAAGTACTTGTAACTCGGCTCGAGGAAGATGCCAAGATTCATCGCGAGACAACTCAATCAGTATGCCTCGTTCCCGATCAAACCTGCAGTCTCCCAATTGCATCAACATCCACTCAACTCCATAAAAACACAAAGTTAAGTCTATGCAAACTAACTAATGATTAATGTGATCTTGCTAACCCAAGTCAGCAAATAGTTAATTTTCGTGAGACGCCCCCCAAGTTCAGCGCTATTAGGCAAAAACATGCGTTAACTCACAGGAATAAATGCCATTTAGCACATGGGAAATTCGGCATAAATTTACATAAATATAATAAATATCGGGACGATGAGCACCTTGCAATCTGTTTAGTTAATTAAAATACAGAATTTAAGTCGGTTAATTCTATTGTAGTGACGCTATTTACCGCTCATGTAAAAGGCAAATATCCTCCGGCGTAAATCACAATATTTATCTCAAGCATGCTTAGAATTTACGCCATCAATTTATCTTTAGCATTTGATAAATAGAAGTAATCCTACATAGAGGAAATACATAATGAGCATAAATAGACGTCAAGCATTAACCCGTATTATTGGTATTAGCACCGCTGCGGCAGGTGCAACACTCATGGGAACATCGGTTCTCGCGGCAACGAATGCCGATGGTCAATATCAATTAGCGATAGGAGAGAAACTTAAATACGTTCCACTTGATGCAATGGCAACAGCAAAACTAGCCTATGAAACGGGTGGTGGTTGTATGCACCAAGTTTTTCATGCCGTTGTGACTATGCTAGCCCAATCTAATAGTGCCGATGCAGACAAGTTCAAAACAATCCCAACGGCATTAGCCGCCTATGGTTTTGCAGGGGTAACGGGTCAAGGCACGCTCTGCGGTAATCTTAATGCGATAGGCATGTTAGTGAATATTTTAGATGACATTAATGGTCACAATAACGCCGTGATAGCTAATACCTTCCGCTACTACGAAAATACAACGCTCCCTTTATCTTCACCTGAATTTGTTACTGGTATTGGCTCGACAGCAGAAAAAACGGCTCTTGTGGGCAGTTCATCAAAAGCTAAGAGCGTGTTATGTCACTCATCTATCAGTAACTGGTCAAAGGCTTCTGGCTTACCATTCGCGAAAAAAGGTGAACGCTGTTACCGCTTATCCGCGTCTATGGCTTATTACTTAGTCGATGTATTGAATCGTGCCTATCAAGGGGAGAATATCGGCGCCCTTGTTGGTAGTAAGCCAACACCAGATGCACAAGATTGCCAAACTTGTCACGGTAGTACTAGCACATTAGGCTCAGCGGCAAGTGTAAAAACAGACATGGAATGCACCACTTGCCATACAGGGCATTTCAATTAAGGAGACTGTGATGAAATACCCATTACTCACATTGACCCTCGCGACATTAATGCTCGTAGGATGTGGCAGTGACAGCAATAACACTGAGCCTGAAACGCCGCAGCCACCTCCCGTCGAAAATGCAGTAAACATTGATGAAGCAACGCAAATAAATCTCAAGCTTGAGCAATTTGACTCGAGTACAGGGACAATTCAATTTTCACTGACGAATGCGCAACAAGAAGCGATCACTGCAGCGAAAACCTATGATATTTACTATTTTGGGTTCCCCGACAAAGCCAAGGAATCCTCGAATCCGAAGGCATGGAAACACTGGCATGTTACCCAAAATTATCGTTGCCAAAGTCTTGGAGAATGCAGCGGTAAATTAACCGAAGTCACAAGCGGTCAATACCAATTTGAGATAGCAGGCTTAGATTGGGCTCAGCAGGATCCAAGTGGTTCAGTGGCACAAATTAAAGTCGCGATTCAGATCTACGGCGCAAAAGCCAATAACGAGCTGGATTTAATTCAAGTGCTACCGCAATAATCCTTCCAATGACATATCCAAACAAATAGAGGCATCCATCGGATGCCTCTATTTTATTCATTGATATCTAGACGTTATGCGATTGAATTTTGTTAGATCAATGTTGTTCGCTAAATAATTCGCGATATTATCCGCTACAAAACGACTCACAAACGTCAATACAGTCCAAAAGGTGAATGAGCAGTACTTTTATTTAGAACATCGCAGCATTGAGCCACATATGTACTAAAATGCTCGCGATATAACCCAGCGCAATGACAGGTGTCCAACGCAAATGGGCACCAAAGGTGTAAATCCCCCTAGCTTGTCCCATTAACGCGACCCCTGCAGCACTGCCAATTGACAATAAACTGCCCCCAACTCCTGCGGTTAACGTTACCAGTAACCATTGGCCTAAGGCCATCTCAGGGTTCATCGTCAACACAGCAAACATCACCGGAATATTATCAACAACCGAAGACAACAGACCGATAGCCACGTTGGCATAGGTCGTATCCCAATTGGAATACAAAGCCTCAGATACTAAGCTCAAGTACCCCATAAAGCCAAGGCCACCCACACATAGCACTACGCCATAAAAGAACAACAGGGTATCCCATTCAGCGCGGGAGATCCGACTGAATACATCAAATGGCACCACACTACCAAGTTGCTGCAGACGCTGCTCGTCCTGACGCAATTCAGCCTTTGCACGTTCGCGGGCAACGGAACGATTGAAGGTTTTACGCAGATAAAAACCAAAGAATTGTAAGAAACCTAATCCCGTCATCATACCCAATACAGGCGGCATACCTAAGAAGGAATGAGCACACACTGCCGTAGCGATTGTGAGTAAAAACAACGCAACAATTCGCTTAGCACCCGGCTTAGTATAAACATGCTCTTTTTCTGGCTCTGGCACGAAATGTGGAATAAACACACTCATAATGGCAGCGGGTAATGCAAAGTTCACTAAAGCAGGAATAAACAGATGGAAGAAATCGCTAAAGTGCACTAATCCTTTTTGCCACACCATTAAGGTCGTGATATCACCAAACGGGCTAAACGCGCCACCCGCATTAGCCGCAACAACAATGTTGATACAGGCTAGGGTGATAAACTTGCGTTGCCCTGCCCCCACTTTCATCACCACGGCACACATCAATAGTGCAGTCGTTAAATTATCTGCCACGGGTGAGATAAAGAACGCCATAAACCCCGTCAACCAAAATACGGTTCTTAGACTAAACCCACGGCCAACAAGCCAACCACGAATGGCATCAAACAAATTTCGCTCTTCCATAGCATTGATATAAGTCATTGCCACGAGTAAGAAGAGTAAAAGCTCTGCATATTCAAGCAAGTTATGTTTGAATGCCGCTTCCGACACTTCAGACATACCATTTTGTACATACACAAAACCTATCATGCCCCAGATAATCCCTGCCGCGACCAGCACAGGTTTCGACTTGCGTAAATGTAACGATTCCTCAGCCATCACCATTATGTATGCAAGTACAAACACAAAGACGGCAACATAACCCACACTCGAGGCGGTTAAATTAAGCCGTTCTATCCCTTCTGTCATAGCCCATGCTGCAGGTGAGAATCCGCTCAATATTGCAACGCAGAATAGACTCCAGAACGCCATTCCACTGCCTTTAAACAACCGCTGTAATTTCATTAAAGTTCGTCTCTACGTAGGAAATTAGTCGAAAATTACCATAGCTTCGGCATAGTAAATGTTGATAAAACGCAACTTTCTATGCATTACCCTATAACCAAAGGCGTTTAAAACATTAATTTTTGTATAACTACAGCGATAACTAATAAAGAAACATTTAACTTAGTCTAAAAAGAGCCAATAAAAAAGCACCTCAAAGGTGCTTTTTAGTTTCTAAATCAGTGTCACAGCATTAGAAAGAATATAACAAGGTCATATTGGTTTCTGTATCTGTACTTTTCTTATTATCCAACGGCTCGCTGTTGTAGCGCACAATAATGGCAAACTTCATTGCTAATGCGCCGATAATATTCGCCGTTAACGAAGTTTCAGAACGGGCATCGAGCTTATCACCGTAATCGGCAACGAAACGTTGTTGGAATTTAGAGGTATCAGTGATTTCGGTTTCAAAGTTGATCACACCGTGAGCAACGACGCTGTCATTGGTGTCATGGCCTTCGATAAGTGCTTGTTCTGTATCAAGACGCTGATAGATATAACCTGGACCGACTTCGACATCTAAAAAGGTCTTACTAGTATCATAGAATCTATAACCATAACCCGCTGCGCCAGATAGCGTGTAATCATAACCTGTGAACGGATCAACTTCATAATTACCATTAGCAAACAAGTAGCTACGATCTGTCATCTTGTAGTTACCTTGTGCGCCCGCTAAATAGCGTTTAGCGGTAACAGAACCTGTATCCTCTTTATATAAACCTTCGAGTAAGTACTGATTCTCCCAATCGCCAAGCTCATGCTTAAGATTTAAACGTCCTTTGAATGATGAGGTTTCAGTGTTACCTGTGGTTAAGGTTGCACCAAGCTCAGCTTCACCTGCGAATGTCTCATCGCCTTTTACAAAATCGGCCCCAGCTGTCGCCATAAAAGGTGCAGTCATTAATAGTGCTGCGGTCAGTACTTTCTTCATGTTTATCCGTTCCTGTTCCGTTAAATCCAATCCCTATAAATATCTGTTCGTCCCAGCGATGCTGAATAAGCACATATTAATAAGGGTTAGTATTTTCCCCTAAAAATCTGCGCGATATTAACATTTACGATTAAAAAATGAAAATTGCAGCTATTTTAAGTATAAAAAAACCCGCTTTAGCGGGTTTTTATCTCAGCGATAACGCTTACATATTGATCTTAGGATCTAACGCGCCAGACTGATACGCTTTATACATTGCTTGTAAAGACAATGGCTTAATCTTAGATGCTTGACCTGCACAGCCGAAAGCTTCATAGCGAACCGTACAGATATCGGCCATGGCTTCCATTGATGCTTTCAGGAATTTACGTGGATCAAATTCACTTGGGTGTTCAGCTAAGAATTTACGAACAGCACCCGTTGATGCTAAACGTAAGTCGGTATCAATGTTGACTTTACGTACACCGTGTTTGATACCTTCTACGATTTCTTCTAATGGCACACCGTAGGTTTCTGGGATCTGACCACCATATTGGTTGATGATCTTTAGCCACTCTTGTGGCACAGAAGATGAACCGTGCATCACTAAGTGAGTGTTAGGAATACGCGCATGAATTTCTTTGATGCGGTCGATACGCAGTACATCGCCCGTCGGTTTACGACTGAACTTATATGCACCATGGCTAGTACCGATAGCAATCGCGAGTGCATCAACATGAGTATCGGCAACGAAACGCGCCGCTTCTTCAGGGCTAGTCAGCATTTGATCGTGACTTAAAATACCTGATGCACCAACACCATCTTCTTCGCCAGCTTGGCCAGTTTCTAAGCTGCCTAAACAGCCGATTTCACCTTCAACTGACACACCACACGCATGGGCAAATGCCACTGTACGACGGGTAACATCAACGTTGTACTCGTACGATGCAGGCGTTTTGCCGTCAGCCATCAAAGAGCCGTCCATCATGACGGATGACATGCCTAATTGGATAGAACGCTGACAAATATCAGGATCGGTACCGTGGTCTTGGTGAATACACACTGGAATATCTGGGTACTGCTCAAGAGCCGCTGCCATCAAATATTTTAAGAACTGTGGGCGAGCGTATTTACGCGCGCCAGCAGAAGCTTGCACTATCACAGGGCTGTCTGTTGCTTCAGCGGCCTGCATGATGGCACGCATCTGCTCTAAGTTGTTAACGTTAAACGCAGGCACACCGTATCCATGTTCTGCTGCGTGATCAAGTAGTTGTCGTAGGGAAATTAACGCCATTTTTTAACTCCAATAATAGGGTGATATCTATCACCGAGGTCGCTATCGTTTGGATGGATTTTTATACCCGCATTCAACTCTGTACCTTAAATAAACAACTTAAATTAAGTACCTTAGATGAATACGGGCGGTTTTTTTATAATTTTTTACTTTTATCAAAGCTTTGATGTTATCAGAGCTTATCGCGGCGTCTTATGCGCCGCGTTTTTTAAAACTTAATATTAAGCGCCGCGCTTTTCTAACATAGCCACAGCCGGTAATTCTTTACCTTCGAGGAACTCGAGGAAAGCACCGCCGCCAGTCGAAATGTAAGACACTTTATCGGCAATACCGTACTTATCAACCGCAGCCAAAGTGTCACCACCGCCTGCGATAGAGAACGCTTTTGAATCAGCAATCGCTTGGGCGATACGCTTAGTACCTTCACCGAATTGGTCGAATTCGAACACGCCCACAGGGCCGTTCCACACGATAGTGCCAGCAGATTCGATGATTTTAGCCAGTGCTTCAGCGCTATCTGGACCAATATCGAAAATCATTTCGCCATCAGCGACTTCGCTAACCGATTTTAAAGTTGCCGCTGCTGTTGGGCTAAACTCGCCCGCAACGACCACATCGGTCGGCACAGGAATATCGGCGCCACGGCTCTTAGCATTAGCCACTAAACGCTTAGCTTCGTCGATCAAATCCGCTTCATACAGCGATTTACCGACATTGTAGCCCGCCGCCGCAATGAAAGTATTGGCAATACCGCCGCCAACCACTAACTGATCGACTATGCCTGAAAGACTTTCTAGCACGGTCAGCTTAGTCGACACTTTAGAGCCACCGACAATCGCCACCATAGGACGCGCAGGATTATCTAATGCCTTGCCTAAGGCATCTAATTCTTGTGCCAGTAATGGACCGGCACAAGCGATTGGGGCAAACATGCCCACGCCATGAGTCGATGCTTGGGCACGATGTGCAGTACCGAAGGCGTCCATCACATAGACATCACACAGCGCCGCCATTTTTTTCGATAAGGCTTCGTTGTTCTTACCTTCACCCACGTTGAAACGCACGTTTTCGAACACAACCACTTCACCCACGGCAACGTCAACGCCATCTAAATAGTCGGTCGCTAGACGCACAGGACAAGACAGGGCCTTTGCCAAATAATCGACCACAGGTTGCATAGAATATTCAGCATTGTATTCGCCTTCGCTCGGACGACCTAAATGCGACATCACCATCACAGCCGCACCTTTTTCAAGGGCCAACTCGATAGTTGGTAGAGAGGCGCGCAGACGTGCATCACTGGTGACGACGCCATTGCTGACAGGGACATTGAGATCTTCGCGGATAAGCACGCGCTTACCTTGTAGATCCAGATCTGACATATTGATAATTGCCATGGTAACGCTTCCTTTTATAATCAAAAAACAAACTGTTTCACACATAGCCGGTATGAATTGACTGCCGCTCGGCGCTCGACATCCCGTCGAATTGGCATAAATTCAGTGACCCACAAGTGAATAATCTACTTTTATCAGCCTCGCTTGGCCGCGATCATCGCCAAACTCGTATCTAACATACGATTGGCAAAACCCCACTCGTTATCGCACCACAGGAGTAACTTAACCAACTGACCGGCGCTCACGCGGGTCTGGGTACCGTCAACAATACTGGAGCGCGGATCATGGTTGAAATCACATGAGACTAAGGGCTCATCAGTATAGCCTAAGATGCCGTTAAATCGCCCATTGGCGGCTGATTCAAGCACCTGATTGACTGTGGCAATATCGACGGTTTTTTCTAAGGTCACGGACAAATCGATGGCGGTCACGTTGATGGTGGGCACGCGCACCGAAATCGCTTCAAACTTATTTTTCATGTGCGGCAAGATCCGCTCAATACCGCGGGCAAGCTTAGTGTCGACAGGAATAATCGATTGACCAGCAGCGCGGGTTCGACGCAAATCATCATGGTAAGCATCAATCACTTGCTGATCGTTCATCGCCGAATGGATAGTGGTAATGGCACCGCTTTTAACGCCAAAGTGGCGATCGAGCACATCGATCACAGGCACGATACAGTTAGTGGTGCAAGAAGCGTTGGAAACGACTGTGTGTTCGGCGCGGAGTAAATCGTGGTTTACACCATAGACAATCGTGCCATCGACATCGGCTGAGGATGGATGACTTATCAGCACTTGTTTAGCGCCGGCGTGAATATGGGCTTCGCAGCTTTGACGATCGACTAATACGCCTGTGGCTTCATAGACAATATCTATGTCCATCTCGTGCCAAGGGAGTTTTGCCGGATCGGGCTCGTGGAGAATTTTTATCGCATCGTCGCCAATCAGCATGTGATCATCGACGAGCTTCACTTTATGCGCAAACCGACCGTGGGTTGTGTCGTACTGGGTCAGATGAATAATGGCTTCAGGTTTAGCTAATTCATTAATCGCGACAATCTGCATTTGCTGCCGTTTTCCAGACTCATATAAAGCTCGGAGAATAGAGCGGCCGATACGGCCATAACCATTGATAGCGACTCGGATCATTGAGGTCTCAATTTCCTCTTAATACAAAAACGGCCTGCAAACGATTGCAGGCCGCATTATACAGATTAACACTTAAAAAGTTTAACCTTTTGTATTGAATCTAATCCCTTGAGCGATTAGCCCAATGATTTTGCAGCATTCAGCACATTTTCAACGGTGAAACCGAAGTGATTCAATAGCACGTTACCCGGCGCTGACTCACCAAAAGTGGTCATGCCAACAACTGTGCCTTCAAACCCGACGTACTTGTACCAGAAATCGGTATGCGCCGCTTCAATAGCCACACGTTTAGTCACAGCACGTGGTAATACAGATTCTTTATAAGCAGCATCTTGCTTATCGAACTCAGTCGTCGATGGCATAGAAACTACGCGAACGTGTTTACCTTGCTCAGTCAGTGCAGCGGCTGCATCCATTGCCAATTGTACTTCGCTACCAGTTGCGATCAGGATCAGTTCTGGTGTACCCGCACAGTCTTGCAGTACATAAGCACCTTTAGCCACATTAGCTAATTGCTCAGCGGTACGCGCTTGAGCTTTCAGGTTTTGACGGCTGAAGATCAGTGACGTAGGTGCATTACGGCGCTCAATCGCAGCTTTCCAAGAAACTGCCGTTTCTGCCGCATCACATGGACGCCATACGGCCATATTTGGCGTCATACGCAGGTTAGCTAATTGCTCAACTGGTTGATGCGTTGGGCCATCTTCACCTTGACCGATAGAGTCATGGGTATAAACGAAGATGTTTTGAATACCCATCAGCGCCGACATACGCACTGCGTTACGAGCATATTCCATGAACATCATGAAAGTTGCGCCGTAGTTGATGAAACCACCATGCAGCGAAGCACCGTTCATAATGCCGCTCATGCCGAATTCACGCACGCCGTAGTAAATGTAGTTACCAGCTGGATCGTCTTGAATACCTTTAGAACCTGACCACAGTGTCAAGTTAGAACCCGCTAAGTCAGCAGAGCCGCCTAACAGTTCAGGCAACATAGCGCCAAATGCACCGATGGCATTTTGTGAGGCTTTACGGCTCGCAATACCTTCGGCTTTGTCCTGTGATGCTTGCACGAATGCCTGCGCTTTTTCTTCGAAATCAGCCGGTAATTCACCTTTCAGAACGCGACGCTCATATTCAGCAGCCAGTTCTGGGTGAGCTGCGCGATAAGCTGCAAACTTCTCGTTCCACGCTGCTTCACGGGCAGCACCGGCTTCTTTGGCATCCCAACCCGCATAAACGTCAGCAGGGATTTCAAATGGTGCATGTGGCCAGCCAAGGAATTCACGGGCTGCTGCGATTTCCGCATCGCCTAGTGGTGCGCCGTGGCAATCGTGGCTGCCTGATTTGTTAGGTGAACCAAAACCGATAATGGTTTTGCAGCAAATCATGGTTGGTTTATCAGTCACCGCTTTCGCCGCTTCGATAGCAGCACGGATTGCCGCGCTATCGTGACCATCAACACCGGCAATCACATGCCAGCCGTAAGCTTCAAAACGCTTTGGCGTATCATCGGTGAACCAGCCTTCAACATGGCCATCGATAGAAATACCGTTGTCATCCCAAAATGCGACCAGTTTACCTAAACCTAAAGTACCGGCTAATGAACAGGCTTCGTGGGAAATACCTTCCATCAAACAGCCATCGCCGAGGAAGCAGTAAGTATAGTGATCAACGATATCGTGACCATCACGGTTAAACTGTGCCGCTAAGGTTTTCTCAGCAATCGCCATACCGACAGCGTTGCTGATGCCCGCACCGAGTGGACCCGTTGTGGTTTCAACACCTGGGGTGTAACCGTATTCTGGGTGACCCGGTGTTTTAGAATGCAATTGACGGAACTGTTTTAGCTCTTCAATTGGTAATTCATAACCAGTCAGGTGAAGTAAAGAGTAGATCAGCATTGAACCGTGACCGTTAGAGAGGATAAAACGATCTCTATCTACCCATTTCGGATTGTTCGGGTTGTGCTTAAGGAAATCATTCCACAGCACTTCAGCAATATCTGCCATACCCATTGGGGCGCCGGGATGGCCTGAATTTGCTTTTTGAACTGCATCCATACTTAACGCACGGATTGCGTTTGCGAGTACTTTACGGGAAGACATGCTCTCTCCTGCTTGTTTGTGGGGTCTAGCGGGCAATTTGGATGCATATTTTCCCCTACATGCCAGTGTGACGCAAACTAAAATTGCCATTCACTCAGCAAAAGATGGCCGAATATGTACCCAAACAACCTGAAGATGCAGGATTCAGGTAGCTTGAGTATATAAGTCGCAGAAACAACCCTGTCACTTTGCTGGCGTTTACTTGAGAGGACATAGCAAGGATCACTTGTAATGGAGAAATAAATTTCTCAAAAACATAGCAAACTTAATACTATGAAATATAAGAAAAATAACCTATTTATGACTGAGCGTAGTCGTTTTCAGGTCACAATCTGAGAGGATTTTTTATTATCGGGGGTGATCGGCAATCGGATTTAAACTAAAATAGCCGTCTAGATGTAGATGCTTCTACACGTTTGAATGCTAACGACGAGATTTTCCTACTATGGCAAAGCACTTGTTTACTTCTGAGTCGGTCTCAGAAGGTCATCCCGATAAGATTGCAGATCAGATTTCTGATGCTGTGCTAGATGCAATTCTGGCTCAAGATCCAAAAGCACGCGTAGCGTGTGAAACTTATGTCAAAACCGGCATGGTATTAGTAGGTGGTGAAGTCACTACCTCTGCCTGGGTTGATATTGAAGAAATCACCCGTAAAACGGTGCGTGAAATTGGTTATACCCATTCAGATATGGGGTTTGATGCAGACTCGTGCGCAGTATTAAACGCCATTGGTAAGCAATCACCCGACATTAATCAAGGTGTAGACCGCGCAGACCCTGCAGAGCAAGGTGCTGGCGATCAAGGGTTAATGTTTGGCTATGCCAACAACGAAACCGACATTCTGATGCCTGCACCTATCACCTATGCCCACGCATTAGTGAAACGTCAGTCTGAAGTCCGTAAAAATGGCACGCTACCTTGGTTACGCCCAGATGCGAAAAGCCAAGTCACTTTTGCCTATGATGATGGCAAAATTGTCGGTATCGATGCAGTTGTGTTATCGACTCAACACAGAGATGACGTTTCACAAGCCGACTTAATTGAAGGTGTGATGGAAACCATCATCAAGCCAGTATTACCAGCTCAATGGTTAAACAAAGATACTAAGTTCTTTATCAACCCAACTGGCCGTTTTGTTATCGGTGGTCCAGTAGGTGATTGTGGCTTAACGGGTCGTAAGATCATCGTTGACACTTACGGCGGCATGGCCCGTCATGGTGGTGGCGCATTCTCTGGTAAAGATCCATCAAAAGTGGATCGTAGCGCGGCATATGCTGCCCGTTATGTAGCAAAAAACATAGTTGCAGCAGGTCTTGCTGATCGCTGTGAAATCCAAGTGTCTTACGCTATTGGTGTGGCAGAGCCTACCTCTATCAGCATCGAGACCTTCGGTACAGGTAAGGTGTCTGAAGAAGTGCTGATCAAGTTAGTACGTCAACACTTTGAACTGCGCCCATACGGTTTAACGGCCATGCTAGATTTAGCACGTCCAATTTATCAAGCGACCGCCGCTTATGGCCACTTTGGTCGCAGCGAATTCCCATGGGAAGCGACTGATAAAGCCGAAATATTGCGCGCTGACGCGGGTCTATAGTCTTAATTCATTTCAATTTTTACACTTAAGACCCATGAAAAACCGCTACCCAGCGGTTTTTTTATGTCTGACATTTAGTTAGATTACAAATATGGCAAAATAAAAGCAGCATATACACAGACCATTAGAGTGCACAGACCCCATGACCGATAACGCCATCTTATTACAGCAACTTCAATCTTGTGCATGGGCAGCCAACGTAGGTCTGCCAGAGGAAACAGCAAAGACATACGGTACATTAGAGGAGATCGCCGCTTTTCTTGAATCCGATCCTGAAGCCTTTTTTGAAACACCTTACGAAATCCAATATGAAAGCCTGTGTGTAACTGATCATGACTTGGCAAATTCGTTAAAAACAAAGGCAGTAGTAAATGATGTACATGCTTGGATTTCTGACAGCGAAGTCGATGAAATTTCTAAGTCAGCTTACCTCTCCACTTGGAAAATTATTCCCGTTGCAGAAATATGCGCGCTGACATCCGATGACGCTAATACGCTCGCAACACTGCTCCTAGCTGACGTTAAACTTTCAGCCTTTACGAATGAACGCCTATCTTGGTATCTCTGTGGAAGAATACCCTTTGGTTATATTGGTACTTATCCAAACGGACAATGGCTCATTCTGTAGCCTTATACGCTAGCACCTTTAATTTTTCTGACTTCATCTAGGGTCTATTGAGCTTTCGAGGATGATTTTTAGGCAGCATGCCAATACTGATGCTACCCAATGCACGCTGGGAAACACTATTTAATTTAATGAAAAGCACAGGCCGTGTTTATGATAAACCTGAACATAGACAAACATTCGAAGGCATTCTTTACCACCTTCTAACAGGTATCCCTTGGCAAGATTTACCAAAAGAGTTGAGCCATTGGAGTACGGTCTTTAGACGGTTTTATTTATGGTCTAAAAAGACATTCAGGCCTATTTATTCAAAGCTTTAGCGAAAATGGCCGACACGGAATGGGTCTTTATTGATGGCTCGATAGTGCGGACTCACCAGCACAGTGCAGGTGCACTGAGTAATGAGTAATGAGTAATGAGAGTTACCCTATTGTTTAATTGGTAGTGGATACTTTTATCAAACGGGTAACTCTCATTTTTATCTATCGCCCATGAATATCAAATAATAACTAATGCACAGAGTATTAGTTTAGAAACGTACATTCATACCAACCCAGAAGTTACGGGCCTTATCTTTGTTATTGAAATCATCAACGTAAGATGCTGTGTATCCGTTTTGGCCATTATCGTCAGAGACACAAGTTGTGCTAGTGTCACTACATTCGGTGAAGACAATATCGTATGAAGTAAAATCTTTATCAAACAAGTTATTTACTCGCATGTTGAAGGTGACAAACTCACTCGCCTGATAAGAACCACCAAGATGGAACACGTTATAACCCTTATAGTAGAGTGCAGCATCATTAATGATATCCCAAGAGCGATAACGTTTAGCACGGTATTCTGAGGTCAAGAATACGTTAAATGAGTCGGTCAACTCCCATTTTAATGTCGCGTTTGCCATATGCTTGGCACTGTTGCCGAGTGGACGGCCTTGCTCTGCACCGCTTTTCTGCTCGCTATCTGTGTAGGTATAATTAGCATTTAACGTTAAGGCATCTAGAATTTCCCAACGTCCCGCGAGCTCAGCACCTTGAATAGTAACTTTATCTATGTTGACTGTTTTGCTACTGACTGCATAACCTAAATCAGCATATTCACCCGCATCGGAACATTCTATGCTCGTACCTTTACCACAGGGTTGTGAAGCAATCTTATCGTCAAAGTCATTTTTAAAGATAGTGGCGTTAAAATTATGGCCATCGGGATGAGACCAATACAGGGCGACTTCGCTGGACACACTGGTTTCAGCTTCGAGATCTGGGTTACCAAATTGCGGTGAGGTTCCTTGGCCACCAAAGCCAACGACACCATCATACAATTGTGTGGTTTTAGGTGTTTTAAAACCTGTGCTCACCCCACCTTTTACTGTCCACTCATTATTAATGGTGTAAACACCGTATAGACGTGGGCTGAGTTGGTTGCCAAATATTTCATGATCATCATGACGTAAACCCGCAGTAACAGATAAATCAGAAGTCATGCTCCATGTATCTTCAGCAAAAACAGACCACATATTATGTTCTTGTACTGCACCCGGCGTACCTTCTTCCATACCAAATACACCGTCTTTCAACTCACCACGAATCACCTGTGCGCCCGTCACTGCGACATGATTTCCAGCAGCTTCAAATGGAATATCGAGTTTCATATCAAGCGTATATTGATTACTTGCCATTTCGCGTTTAGGTCTAGGCAAGAAAGTGGATTCAGCAATCGCTTTACGTTCGGCTTCAGTCATGCCGGTGTAATCCCCTTTACCATCAATCATCTGCAGTAGTAATACTCGCTCAGCAGTGGTAAATGGCAGTGTGCGGCCATTATTTTGTGTGTCGACATAGGATAGTGACACAAAGCTTGTACCAAAATCCCAAGCACCTTCATGGGTTAACGCCCAAGCATCACGGGTAAATTTTTGAGTCTCGCTGTAACCCGCTCGTGGATTTGAGCGTCTTGCCCATTCACCACCACTGGCTAGACAAGCAGCCTCACGGGAACCTACGCCGCCTTTGCAGAAGTTACTGGCAATCCAGAGACTATCGATATTATCAACAGTACCAAGCGGATACTCTCGTTCACCGTTATCATTGATCAGTGGCGTATTATCATAATCTTGAGATGAGGAATCTAAATCAAACCAAATTTTGTGATGTTCATTTAGTGTCCAACTTAAACTCCCACCTAACATATGATTTTCGTTATCGACGGTTTTACCGCCACCACCAAAACCGAGTGAACGAGTGCGTACTTCTCCATTGGGATAATCTACTGGTGCATACTCTGGTGTAGACCCCATTCGATCATAAATACTGCCATGAATAGATAACCCAAGAACGCCTTTAATGAGGGGACCCATCACGCTGAAATCGGTAGTGATATCTTCGCCATAGGCATCATTGGTTTGATGAGTTCGGCTGTGAGTGATAGAGCCAGACCATTCGTCGCCCACTTTTTTAGTGATGATGTTCACCACACCACCTAGAGCATCTGCACCGTATAACGTTGATGCTGGCCCACGAATAACTTCAATTCGATCAATAGCATCAAGTGGTGGTACATGACCAAATTGATTGCCACCAAAACTGTTTGGATAAATATCACCATGGTTATTCTGACGCTTACCATCGACAAGGATTAAGGTATAGTCAGATCCCATACCGCGTAGACTGATGGTACCTTGCCCTGTTTTATCACGGGTTTCACCAATATCAACCCCTTCCAAGTCACGCACTGCATCTAGGAGAGTGGTATAAGGTTTTATCATCAAATCTTCTTGGGTGATAACAGAAATACTGGCAGGTGCATCAACCAATTTCTGTTCATATCCAGAGGCAGTAACAACCATAACTTCCATTTTTCTGTCGGGAGCCTCTTCGGCTTGGACAAAATTACCCGCAAATACAGCGGTAATGGCAACTGCCAAGCAAGTTTGACGAAATAACATAAACCTCTCCTGTTTAGTAAACTTAGTTTACAAATGTAACCCATAAATGATTTCGCGAATGATAATGATTAACATTAGTGAGATCAATCAAAAGTTGAATGCAACAGAAATAACATTTACGTTTATAAAGTAATCACATTCAAGAAAGAGTTTTTGACATGAACTTTGAAGTTATTAGTGAAGAAAATACCGCGATTGTGGATGCGCTGGTAGACGGCGTTCGGCAATATAATGCTGGGCTCTTAGGACCCGAGAAATCAGTACCTTTGACTGTCATTGCACGTGATGAAGCTGGCAAGTTGATTGGTGGTGTGAGTGGCCGGACTATCTATAAAAACTTCTTAATCAATGTTGTCTGGGTTGATGACCAAACCAGAGGCACTGGGCTTGGGCATAAACTGATGGCACTTGCCGAAGCTGAGGCGAAACAGCGGGGTTGCTTGGTAGCTCAAGTGGATACCTTATCGATTCAAGCACCTGTGTTTTATGAAAAACAAGGGTTTGAGATCATAGGCACTGTCACCACTGACCCTCAGCGCATCTTTCTGATGAAGAAGTATTGATCAAAAAAGCGATTGAGAAACGGACTGAATTAACACACTCAGCAATGATCGAAATGGGCATTTTGCATGCAGAGTAGACCGATCTGCTCTTGGGATAAAATGGCGCACTCCAACGCCTTTTTTGTATTCGCGCGGCTGACTTGCGCATCGCTCAGTTGCGTTATCGTCGCCGAATAGGCATTGATTCGGCCACAATCGAGCCAAATATCTCCCACTTGTACCCAATAATGTTGCAATGCACCTAAGTCAGATAAAAACTCGACTTCAAATCCCCTCGCCTCATACTCATAGTGAGCGCATTCAGATAAGACTAACCTCAAGCTGTCCCAAGCCGATAAATTGACCTTGGCATAAGTCGCTAATAATGACTCAACAAATTGTACATTCATGTATTTATCTCCGTTATTTAACCTGAACTCGGGTTATTTACACAGTAGAGATTGAATCCTTAATTTCTATCATCGAACAACTAAGCTTGGGTCTTTGCCGCCATTAAATAATAATCCCTTGCAGAAACGGTGAAAAAATCCACAACCTGCATGTGCGCTTTACCCGAGTGAGCGGCAAAGGAACGTTCATTATCTTCAGCAATAAAGGTCAACATATAGCTAAAATGCGGAGCAACTTGGCGACGAATTTCACGGACTAATGCCTCGAAAATCCCTTGCCCACGGTAGGCTTGCTGCACCCATATCGGCCCGTATTGGCAAGAATTGACCTTAGTTAATTTAGGTCCATCCCAATCGAGTTGCCCCAAACGATTCAACAAAGTGCGGTAAATGGGCCAATGTTCGAAAAATCCCCAACGGCCTGCAATCACGTAACCGACGATCTGCTGCTCAACCTGCGCCACCACGACCCAATGGTGCTGCACTAATTCGCTCAATTCACTGTGGGAAAAAGCTTGCCCTTGTAACCCCATACTGGCGGAAGCTAATTCATCATTAAGATGTTTTTTCTCTAGCATCGCTAATAAATCAACATCTTGAGGTAAGGCTAGTCTAATTTTCACAGTGTTCTCACAGCATTATTTCGGCTTTGGGCCCAATTTCAGCCCGCCAGTATACTCGGTTGGGTTAATAGGCACAGCAAGAACAAGGCAATATTTAGGGCTTTGATTTGCTAAATATCCTTTTATTTCCCAAACTTAATGGATATTTAGCCATAGTTAGGCGTTTGTATGTTGCCAGAAACCATTAATCCCAACTTGAGTTTACTTGATACCGATAATCAACAAGTGAATCTGACACGCTGGATGCACCAATGTGAGCTCATCAAAAGCTATTACAACGCCAACACGGTTTTCATATTCCAAAAAATCAGTGCAGGGTTTGAGATCATTGTCAGTTCAATCACTGAAACACCGCAATTTACCGCAGGCACTTTATATCCACCAGCACTCGAACTCTTCAAACAGATACAAAACAGCCAACCTGATGGTTTATATCAAAACCTCGGCAGCTTTATGTTAGAGGATTTACCAAGGGATTTTGATGGCATTCAGCACATTCTCTCGCGCCCTATCGCTTGGCCGGATGGTAGCCAATTTGGTGCCCTGTGTGTACTCAACCCGCATATAACAGAGCCACTGGTCAATGCCGCTATGCTCGAACCATTTCAGATTTTACTGCAACAGGAATTATCCCTTCTGTGTCAGAACCATAGAATTGAATCCCTTTCGATGCGCGATCAAGAAACGGGCATGCTCAACCATTACGGCTTCTTGATGATGGCGCCAAGACAGCTCAATTTAGGCCGCCGCTTTGGCGCCCATGCAGGTATCATCTTCTTTGAATTACTGAGCACGGATAACACACCAATACCACTCGAAAATAATCACCACAGACTGTTAGGCAAGTTAATCCAAGATACGATAAGAACCGCTGACGTTGCCGCCCATTACAACAGCACTCAATTTGTGGTACTTGCTTTTGTGGATGGTGAACGGGATGTTCTACATATTATGAAGCGGGTGGAAAAACAGCTAGAACAACAAAACCATCAGCTAAAACTCGATGTGAGTTACAGTTTTTTTACCCCAGAATCCAGCGCCAAACTTGCACCTATGATGGAACTAGCACGGGGTAAACTTGATTCAATGCGCCCACCTGTACCACAAGCCGCAGACACGCCAGTAGAACCCGCCATTGACTCAAGCTTATACGATAATCCCGCCGCAGATTCGGCAGAGCTTTGATTTAATGAAATTTAAGCTTAATTAGGCAGTACAAAATTACTTGGAATGCTCATCTTGGCGCTTCGCCCATTGTATAAACAGCACCACAGGATAGGGCGACATTAAGACCAACCCTAAACCAATCAGACTTGAGATCAATAACATGCCGCTTATCTCTAGACTCCATTGCGTCAACATATAAAACCCAAGTCCACAAACTAGCATCAATACACCTAACCAATGTAAAAACTTCAACAAATTCAGAGTACTTTTAAATGAGCCTGTCATATAAACCCCTTTAGATCTTACGAAAAACTTGTCACACTATGGCCATAATCATGGAAAAAGGAACCGCAACGATGTTAAAACAAACATTCATCTTAGGTGCATTACTCTTAGGCATCACCGCCTGCCAAAGTGCCGATATAGCCCCAAATGATACCATTCCATTAGAAGGCCGCTGGCACATTGAAATGGTCCAAGGCCAACCGACTATCGATTACAGCCCAGCGCAAATCACCTTTGAGGCCGAAGGTAAATTACATGGCAACAACAGCTGCAATAACTTTTTCGGTCAATATACTCAGCAAGGCGAAGAGCTTAAGCTATCTCCTGCCGGTAGCACAATGAAAGCCTGTGTGGATGCCCTAATGCAGCAAGAGCACAAAGTGATGCAAGCTATGCCATTAGTTACCAAAGCAAAATTAGTGCAAGGCCGACTTACCTTACTTAACAGCGACGACAAGCCAGTGTTAGTGTTAAGCCAAATGAAGTAACCATAAAACTTGTCAGCATAAAAAAACCGCCAATGGCGGTTTTTTAGTTAACGAACCAGCAATAAAAGGTCCCTATGCTTTGACACTCTTAGCCGCTGCAATTTCGAGGGCGATATTCTGTTCGGCTATTACGGCGCTTTGATCTATGTCGGCATTATAATGCGCCATATCCAGCTCATCTTCAGACTTTGCAATAACAGTCGTCGCCACTAAGTCACCGGAGACGTTTACCACAGTACGCACCATATCTAAAATACGGTCAATTCCCGCAATCAATGCCACCCCTTCTAAGGGAAGCCCTACGGTTGTAAGTACTAAAGTCAACATCACTAAACCCGCACCGGGCACTCCCGCAGTACCAATAGAGGCCAACGTCGCCGTTAAAATAATGGTGAGATAATCGACGACAGTCAGGTCGATACCAAACGCTTGTGCCACAAACAGCACTGTGACACCTTGGTATAACGCTGTGCCATCCATATTGATTGTGGTGCCTAGCGGTAACACGAAGCTAGAGATCTTCTTATGAACTCCCAAATTTTCACTCGCACACTTCATACTCACAGGAAGCGTGCCCGCAGAGCTCGACGTGGTAAACGCCACTAACATGGCATTGCTAATCCCTTTAAAAAACTGCAGCGGGCTTAACTTCGCAAATCCGCGCAGTAACAAACTATAGAATCCAATCACATGAATAATACAGCCAAGGTACACAGCAATAATGACTTTGATCAGTGGCCAGAGCATATCAATCCCATACTCCCCCGCTACCCAAGCCATTAGACCAAATACACCGTAGGGTGCGAGCTTCATCACCATGTCGGCCATTTTATACATGGCCTCAGCTAAACTTTCGAACACTTTAATTGCAGGTTTTCCATGCTCGCCAATCAGCACTAAGGCGATACCTAAAACAATCGCAAATACTATAACTTGCAAAATTTGCCCGCTTGCTAAAGCCGCAATAGGATTCGTCGGTACTATGTCGATCAAAGTATCGACTAAAGAAGGTATTTCTTTGGCAGTTTCAGCCGTGCCATCTGCCAATGACAAACCTAAACCTGCACCGGGTTGAAGAACATAACCGACAATCAAACCGATAGTGATCGCGATAGCCGTGGTAAAGAGATAAAACGCAAAAGATTTAAAACCAATACGCCCCATCTTGTTCGTATCTTGCATCGAAGTAACGCCCACAATCAGTGAGCAAAATACCAATGGCACAATCAGCATCTTAATGGAATTAACAAACAAGGTGCCTATCGGTTTTAAGTGAGTCGCTTGCTCGCCGAAGATGATGCCTACTAAAATACCTAGCACCATACCGATAACAATTTGCAGCCACAGCGGCACTGACATCCAGCGAGACCAAACACGGCCTAATGCTGACGACTTTTGTTTTGTCATATTGATAACCTTGAATTCGAAACTATGATGGGGCAAAGACCAAAACTAGCGCGCTAGTTTCTCAGTCTAAATGGGGCAATCGCCGAGTCTAGCAGAGGGGTTTTAATCGAGGGATGATCTGGGTCACGTTGAGCTAAACCGCCTTAAAATCAGTAATATTAACCAAACCAACTTTGTTAAATTGGCCGCTGAGATGTTAGTTTTCCTGCTTAAGCATCAAAATATTCTGTGATTTTTTTTGGTGCTATTTGCTGACGATAAAGCGACGCAGGCGGTTGCTCACGCTCAATCAAATAACTCCAATAATCTTCATCAAAACCACTGAAAATAAAGTCGGACTTACCGTTAGCTTTTAAGACCAACCACCACCAAACTAAACCCCATAAACCGAAGCTCAACAGCGTTAAAATAAAATGCAGAAGATGATTTATCTGTTCATCAGCAGCAATATCATAGACAGGTAAAATCTTAAGTTTATAGCGGCGAGTAGACTTAATAAATCCCATCATTAACTCACTTAGTTCAGCGAAAGGACACTAAAGATAAGCCTAGCAGATAAGACTTTAGTCGTACAAATATCCACAGTAATAAATAATATCAGTGCCTAACCTGCCACTGCCAAACTCGTTATCCCTTGTCGTTCCATGATAAAGTGAATCACAAAATGTTGTTTACTAAACAAGAGCGGTATTGCCAAATAACCGCCTAGGAGTTGTAGTATGTTGATTCGTAAAGCTAAGGCTCAAGACCTAATCGCTTTAGTGCAGTTTAATCAGGCCATGGCACAAGAAACAGAAGGCCTAGCCTTAGATGAAGCGACACTGACTCGAGGTGTGGGCACGCTACTTGAGAGCCCGCAAAAAGGGTTTTACCTGGTCGCTGAAATCGCAGGTGAGCTCGTCGGCTCACTCATGGTGACATTTGAATGGAGCGATTGGCGCGCCAAGGATTATTACTGGATCCAGAGTGTGTATATTCGCCCGCAAAATCGTCGCCAAGGCATTTATGGCAAGCTCTACAGTGAAGTCAAACAACTGGCCGAAGCCAATGGTGGCGCTGCCAGCTTCCGTTTATATGTAGAGCAAGAAAACCTCGCCGCCCAGCAGACCTATCAAGCATTAGGGATGAAGCAGAGTTACTACTTAATGTACGAAGAAAAATAAGTCCCTCAATTGCTTATTCGCAATAAAAAAGGATCGGGCCAATGGCACGATCCTTTTTTTACGAGTCACGATTCAGATTAAAAGCCTAACGCTAACTCCTCGTTAAGCTTCACTGCACTCGTAAAACTTAACGGAAGAAACCAAACAGAATCGCCGTCATCGCCAGTAAACCTGCAATGATCACGAAGATATTGCTGATACGGCCACGATACGCTTTTAACGCTGGCACTTTATACACGGCATACATAGGCATCAAGTACAGGATAGCCGCGATAATTGGGCCGCCTAATGCTTCAATCATGCCTAAGATACTTGGGTTGATCACAGCCACAGCCCAGATAGTGACAAACATAAAGCCTAGGATGAACTTGTTGATCTTAGCATCCGTGACTGATTTGCCGCTTGAGCGTAACTGCTTAACGATTACGCCTTTCATGCCTTCTGTTGCGCCCATGTAATGGCCGAAGAAAGAGGACACAATCGCGATAAAGGCGATTAACGGACCAAAGTAGCTCACAAAACCACTTGAATGCACGTTGGCTAGGTAAGACAGAATCGGTAGGTTCTGCGCTTTCGCTTCTGCCAATTGGGCTGGCGATAATGACAACACACAAGAGAACACAAACAACATCACAAAGCCCACTAACATCATGGAAGTATTACGTAAAATAACATCAGCTTTGCGAGAAGCATTCGCGCCATGGTCACGTTTCAATGACACAGAAAACTGTGAAATCGCTGGAGAATGGTTAAAGGCAAACACTAAAACTGGAATCGTTAACCAAACTGTGCCTAAAAATGCACCCGCTTCTGGTACGACGAGTAAAGCATCCATTTTCCATTCAGGGATCAGGTAGATAGACATAAAGGCCAAAATACCCACCAGCGGATACACCAGCAATTGTGTCACTTTGAGCATGAATTTCTCACCTGCGACCATTACAGCCATCATACCGAGGATCAATACACCCGATAGAATGAAGCGTGGTGGCGATGCCATGCCTAACTGATTGACGATAAAGCTATCAACCGTGTTGGTAATACCCACACCGTAAATTAATACAATCGGGTAGATAGCAAAGAAATACAGTACGGTAATGGCTTTACCCGCGCCAACACCAAAATGCTCTTCAACTACTTGAGTAATGTCGCTACCTGGAATGCTTGATGAACAAACAAAACGAGATAAACCACGGTGGGCAAGATAGGTCATAGGACCGATGATCACTGCCATTAACACAAGAGGCCAAAAGCCGCCCATGCCCGCATTGATAGGTAAAAATAAAATTCCAGCGCCAACGGCAGTGCCGAACAAACTCAACATCCAAGTCGTGTCTTGGCGAGTCCAAGGTAAGTGTTTCGTTGAATCTAGATTCTGTGTGCTTTGAGGTGTTCCAAGAACACTGGTCGCATCTTTTTGCATATAAAAGTTACCTTACGGTGTGACTAGCATAATAAATTCGCGCTAAGGATAACCAAAAAAAGCCCATAAAAGTTGATCTGACACGGCTTTATGTAAGGGAATTTCATAATAAACTGATATTGAGATCTAGATCGCTGATTTAATGTAATAAGTTTTCAATACAGCATCAAAACATATACATAAAAAGCCACTTAAAAACACAAGGTATTCACCTCAAGCGAAATCCAGTGACATTGCATAAGCGCCGAGAAAAACAGCTAACCGGGCATATGTCACAAAAACCAACAAAACGAGACTAGCCGCCGCATACTCACACCTAAGGTAGATCGAGATCACAGTCGTTAATGTTAAATTTTTACAAATCGCTATCAGTCGCAAACACGCATAAAAAACGGCTCATCCAGATTCAACTCCGAAGTGAGCCGCTAACGATTAAAGCGCAAAATCTGACTTATGGTTTTTGTAGTGTCAGCTCAGTCGTCGACACTACAGCAGGTGCTATGTCAGCCTCTTTGAACAACAAAGGACGGAAGCTTTTAGCACTCGAGTACAAGATACTTTGATCAGCAAACGCAGGCGTTAAGATATTACTCGACTCAGAGTAAGTTAAAATCCCCCGCGCCACAGGCCCCTCATCGGTAAAGTTCACCGCCATCATCCAACTCGACCCGTAACGCACTTGGTATCCTTTCGCCGTTAAGCCAGAACTCATCGCCTTGCCAGTGACCACATCCATCACAGCAGCGTATTTGTGCTGCGGGATCAAAGTGTCATCACCCGACAAACTGGTTGAAAACACGTTGAATCCACCTTCAGCATTATGACTACCCGGCCAAGGTAAACGCGACCCGCTTGGCGTTCCATCTGGCAGCGATTTCTCCACAAATTGCACATCCCCCAATGGCGCATCTATGGCAAAGCCTGCGGCCTCAAGGTTAAGCGCACTGTGCGCCAAGGCCTTTAAGGCACTACCATCCGTAGTCAAGGTTTTAGGTGTCGTTGCCGCATTTGTGGGATCGAATCCTTGGGTCAACATAGTTGTTTGGCTGAATAGATGGGCAAATTCACGTAGTAAAGCACCACCTTTACTGTCGTTATCTTGCTTACCGTTCCACGCCTTTAATGCCGCACAAGCCGAAGAGACATCCTTAGATAAACTCGCCGACACCACCACAGGTGTACTGCCTTGGGCATCACACTGGGCAATCAAGTCAGGCAGCACTAACTCGGCGAGATAACTGCGATTCGACAGCACAGCCGCTTCGAGTTCTTCCAAGCTGAACTTGCCATCAGCCCCCGCGGCGTCCTGCATTAAACTCAAACCCATCCGTGTCCGCAGTGATAGCTGTCCAGCCTCTGCGCCGTACATAGGCGAGAAGTAAGTCAGTGGTTCATTCAAGTTAGTCGACCAAAAGGAGTCATTGGAGTTTTGCACAAAGTCGCTGCGCTCAAGCTTGGGCGCACGTTCATAGGGCGTAGGACCATCGAAGCTAAACAACGAAGTGTTACCGGGTAAAATCGTAAATCCGGCTTTTGCCTTAGCCGCTTTAATATCCGGTGAGGTTTTTAACAACACGACTGCAGATTCGGATAATCCTGGCACAGTTGAGTCGTCGATATAGAAAGCATTGCCCTCTTTATCGGCGTACATAGTGTTATTAAAGATGACACCATCGTAGTCCTTAAATGCCTGTTGGAACTCTTCTTTGTTCGTCGCCATGTTCATGGCTAACCAATGGTCAACAGGGTCCATAGTCCCCATATTGGCATCTTGGATCATAAAGGCACTGCCATCATCCCAACCAAAAGGCGCTAAAGCGGGAGGAGCTTCGACCATAGGGCCTTTGGCCGTAGTATAAATATCTTTCTCGGCGACCAGCATGCCCGCAGGACCTGCATTCACTAGAACCGATACCGTCTCTTTGGTGATCGGCATAGGTTTACCATCAAACAAATACTGCATCCGATCACCCGAGACTAACTCAAGGTTAAACATCACAAAATGCTCAGCGGTAGAGAAGGTATGAGTCCAAGCGAGATCTTTATTGAAACCAATATTAATCGGTCCAGGCATACCCACTAACGAGCCGCCCATCATATCTAAATGCCCTGGGATCGTAATATGGGATTGCCAAAAACGCAGGTTACCCGTATGCGGGAAATGCGGATTACCTAGCACCATGCCCTTACCATTTTCGGTTTTATCCTTGCCTAAACCCCAACCATTTGAACCTAAATCGCGGGGATTGGTTTCTGGTGTCGTGATACGAGCCGCGCGGGCAATCAACTTAGACTGCATATCGGCCACAAACGCAGTTTGGTCTTGGCTAGGCGCGGGCCCAACGATACGCGGCATGTATTCCTGTGCATCTCCTGGGTTAGCGTAAAAAATCAGATCGAGAAAGTTAGCTGCGCCCGGTAATAAGGCGATAGAAAACAAATAAGTCACCACATCTTCTGGCACTATGGGTTTCACCCAAGGCTGACCGCCACAGAAAGGTTCTGCCGTTTGTGTTCCCGCTTCGACATCAGCAAGATATTGGTTATAACCAGAGGCAAAACCTTGGATAAGTGCCCGAGAGTTTTCACTAAATTTCGGCCATTTTTCTTCGGCTTGCGCTCTGATCTTTAACGCTTTATAGGCAAAATCTGAGATAAGGTTACCGTTATCTTCCGCCGTAGGTTGACCCGTAGTGAAGTCAATCGACGCATGGGGACCAAAGTACATAGAACGCTGTGAGTTCGCCTTGATAAAACCATCGGCTAATACACATAAGTTGTCCTGTGCCTGCGCATAACCGCTACCAAAACCTAAACTTTCTAAGTTGTCGGCTTGGATATGCGGCACGCCATAGGTAGTACGGCGAATACTGGCTTTGAGTAAACCATTGGGGGCAAAAGTTTGCAGTTGAGTTTCAGGTTCGGTAGGCGTAGTGCTATCTTCGCTATCATTACAGCCGGTCAGTATTAAACCGCAGGCCATTCCCATAGCAATCACGAGTTTGTTGAATTTCATTATTATTATCTCTTGGTTTTGGTTCCTTCAATGACATAGCCTTACTGCCTATTCCAGCCCAAATTACTGAAGGAGCAATAGTTGCATGTCGCTTCCTAGTCCCTAAGGCTGGCTATTGCCTCCCCTACTGTTGGCTTTTTTACTGAGCTTCGCCGACGACTGTGGCAGAATAGAAAACCCAAACACTTAGACACCTCAGACCATTTAAGCAATGATTCAAACGAGCGTCCACATTAAAATCCAAAATAAATAACTTATATGCAACAAAACATTATTAAGATAAAAGTGGGTTCTAAAAACCCAGTAAAAATCAACGCGGCAACTAACGCCATGGCACAGCTGTTCCCTGAGAGCATCATAGAAGCCAGCAGTATGGATGCCCCTTCTGGTGTTGCGGCGCAGCCAATGACAGATCTCGACACTCGCCAAGGGGCGATCAATCGGGTGCGCTATTGTCAACAGCAGGACCCGCAAGAGACTAAAGCCGACTACTATTTTGCGATGGAAGGCGGTGTCGATTGTTTTGACTTTGGTCCTGCCACATTCGCCTATATCGCGATTGGCCATAAAGACCAGCTTGCCATTGGCCGCAGTGCGATTTTACCTTTACCAATGCAAGTTTATCGGGCATTAGAAGCGGGGGAAGAACTCGGGGATGTCATGGATAGATTGTTCAATACAATCAATATTAAGCAAAAAGGCGGTGCTATAGGTTTACTGACACACGGCCATGCGACCCGTGAAAGTAATTACACCCAGGCGATTATTCTCGCCATGGCGCCATTATTGAATCCTGATATTTACACAGTAGATTGTTGGTAATATGTTGCAAGAGGAATTAAAGCCCGCTAACTTAGTTGTGACATGCAACCAAACCTATTCGACTATGGCTCAAACAGACGCACCATTGGCTCAAGATCCCGCGAAGCCTGTGACTCAAACTAAGCAAACGACTGAGTCAGGCTCATCCGCCCAACTCAGGCATTTGTCTCGCTATCTGGTGAGAAATTTAGGTATGCTCAACGCCGCCTTTGGGGATTTACCCCTTTCGCCCGTGCAAGCCCATGCCCTGTTTGAGATAGGCAAGCAGCCCCTGACCATCAAAGAGCTTGCAAGCAAACTCAGCATAGATAAGTCCAATGCGAGCCGCGCTATCAAGCATTTGATCGATAAACATCTTGCCCAGAGTCAGGTGCACCCACGGGACAGTCGCTGCTTAGTTGTGCAACTGACACCTGCGGGTAAGAAATTACTCGTTAAATTGGATACTCAGCAGAATCAATTATTCCAAGGGATCTTAGCCCAACTGACTCCATTGCAAACTTCACAAATCGAAGAGGCCCTCGTGTTATATAACCAAGCCGTACATAACGCCAAGCAGCAAAGTAGTTGTCACATTCGCCAAGCCACAGCCCAAGATGATGCCGCAATTGCCAAAGTCATCCGCGATGTTTCGGCCGAATACGGCTTAACCGCGGATAAAGGCTATAGCGTGGCGGACCCGACCTTAGATTGCCTAAGCCAGATCTACTCCCAAGCGGGCGCCAACTATTGGATTATTGAATTAGAGGGCCGCATTCTAGGCGGCGCCGGTATTGCGCCTTTAGCTAACAATGATGGCGTCTGCGAACTGCAAAAAATGTACTTTATGCCAGAAATCCGCGGCAAAGGACTCGCAAAACGCGTAGCGTTAATGGCACTCGATTTCGCCCGCGAAACGGGTTATCAAAGCTGCTATTTAGAAACCACCGCTGTACTAAATGAAGCCGTAAAACTCTATGAGAAATTAGGCTTTGTACATCTGTCGGCTCCCCTAGGGAACACAGGCCACGACGCCTGCGAAATGCCGATGCTGCTAGATCTTAATCAATAGGATATGAAGCAGAATTCCAATCAAAGTAACAATGCCAAACATGTCATCATGCAACTTGTTTGGCATTATCAATTTGTATCACAAAATGTTATTCAAACAGGATCATTTTAATTATCAGT
Organism: Shewanella sp. NKUCC06_TVS; assembly: GCF_019345515.1. Classification (NCBI taxonomy): domain Bacteria; kingdom Pseudomonadati; phylum Pseudomonadota; class Gammaproteobacteria; order Alteromonadales; family Shewanellaceae; genus Shewanella; species Shewanella sp. NKUCC06_TVS. Next base: position 254,911 of record NZ_JAHKQX010000002.1, read on the forward strand.
CTTAGGGCATAGTTTTTCTTAACTTAAATGCATTAATATATGGCAATTTTACCTCACTCAATTTTTAATAAATTGAAAGGCGTTTGATACCATTTTGTTAACGGCATTAAATAGGGAACATTATGCTCAGTTGGATTTTTAGTGATAAGAAACTCACACTTCGGGAAATATGCCTAGATAACACGCTTTCGACCTCGGCTAAAATAAAGAAAGTTGATCAATTTCTTGCCGATAGTGGAGATCTCAACTTTATTGATCTCAATGTTTCGCCCTGCAATATATTAGTTCCACTATCTTGCAGTCCTCAGTCCGATTTAGTGCTTATAAAATACTTGCTCAGCAAAGGCGCTAAAATTGAATGTAATGGTTTCAGTGCCTTGCATTCGGCTATTGAATATAACAACTCAGAACTCGTTACCCTATACCTAGACTCTAGTGCCAATCTTTACTTTCAAAATCAATATAGTAATTGCTGGCTCAACTATCTATTTCATCCTAATCCGCAATATATCTATCAAGACCATCAACGTAGAGACATGATCGACCTTCTACTTGCAGCTAACTTAGATATCAATAAACCGGTGAGCTTTTGGACTAATGGTGAATTAAATCACCCACTAGAAATATTATATGATGAACGCAATAAAGATCTGTTCCTGCATATCATTAATAAAGATATCCCATTAGACATTGGCAAATTAAGCCTAATTGAAAACATTATTTCTTCGAGCGAATTTTGGGGAGTAGAAACATTTTCTCCCTTAGTTAAACGCTTCCCTGCATTTAAAAAGTCACGCTATATTATGGCCAACGATAGCAGCTTCTGGGATGATGCTAATTTACTCGAACTATGCGTTTACGCTAAAGCGCAAGACTACACTGAATACCTGTTAGACCATTATCCGCAGCTCAAAGCCGATTCTCACGCCAAAAGTTTGGTCTATGCGGCATTGACCTCAGAATTTGACCTTAGGATTATCGAAAAACTGATTAAGGCCACCGTCGATATCAATCGCATCTATAGGATGACACCGCCTGATGCCGACCATTCACCCTTGCTCAACCAATATATTAATAATGCCCAATTTACCGATCCGAATAAACGGAGCTACATCTACCAAGCCCTTGAACTGTTGCTCAAATATGGCGCTAATCCAAATGCCGAATTTGTGAATACGGGTAAACCCTATGAGATGTTAGTCTGGTCGAATTTACGACTACTGGTTTATCCAATGGTCGAAAAGAAAACCTTTCTGCCCGAGTTTTTCGATCTGTTCCTGCAATATGGTATGGATATCAATAAAAAATTTGGGGCGGTGGATGAACCAACCTTACTCACTATCTGCCAGCGTGGTTCAGGGAAAGAAGATCAAGCAACACTTATCCAAGTGATGGAATATCTGCTCACCAAGGGGCTGGATTTAAGCCTCACCAATATCTACAACACTAACTATGTGTCTGCGGCGGCTATCTCCTGTCGAAGCCAACTACTTGAATGGCTCATTCACCAAGGCGGGGATATTTTTACCCATTGCGGTCACGATAACTCACCCATTCTACACAAGGCGATTTCGACCTACTGGTGGGATGAAATTACCGGCCCTATGCGGCGAAAAACCGTAGAACTCTTACTGCGCCATGGAGCAAAGTTAGAAGAATTCTCAGTAGATGAGCAATTTACGCCATTAATGTGCGCCAGTTACTACGGCGCACAGTCCTGCGTAGAAGCGCTGCTCGAACATGGCGCCAACCCCAATGCCATCAATGCCGAAGACACCACTCCTGCCCTTTGCGCTGTGATAGGTGGCAGTTCAATCGAGTTCCCCCGCTTTGAATCAACAGCTGTGCGGATCTTAAGACTTTTGCAGCAATATGGCGCCGACTTAACCGTGACCAATAGCTTAGGCAATAGCCCGCTAATAGCGGCTATTGAGCAAGAATATAAAGAGATCTTCGAAGCGCTGCTGCAGATAGCCTCCTACAGTGAAACTCAGCTTGAGCAAGCACTCAGCAAAGCCCTGCCGCAAAGCTATTTCCAGCGCCGCCTGCTACAAACACTGGGGCGCGAGATACCGCCAGCCCCCACAACCATAGCCCACAATCGCGCAATACCAGCAACAGCTTCGAGCAATGCCGATCCTATGACGGCCAATCCGCAAGCATCTGAGGTGAATGTGACACCTGCGCCCGTCAAGCAAACCAAATTAGAGGTGAGTAATGCGGCGGCAAATCGAGATCAAATCCCAACGCTATTCGATCTCAAAACCAAAGTGCAGAGCTTTTTTAAACTGATCGCCACCGATCCGACGATCACAGTTGAACAACTCAATTCGGTGAGAGTCCTTATTGATCAATTGATAGAAAAGCTCGACAACTTTAGCTTTTTCCGCAATCAAGCGACAAAGGCCGAATTTGAGGAAGGTGTTCAGGAATATATCGATGAAACCGTCGAAGAAATTAACGAAATTATCGAGGATGATTATCCAGCGCTTACCGAAGCCTTAGTCGATTCAGTTTGGACGATTTTGCAGTACTTTAGGGTTGAGATTGATATCGAGACCGCACTTAGAAAGCGCTTTTGGTAACGATTAGCACCTTAACTGCCAACGAGTACCAAGCATAAAGCCCTAACTTTGGGGCTTTATGCTTTCGAGACTCACACCATCTGACTTAGCCGCCTATTAGCCAACATAATGGAGAGACTTAAGGCTTAACATTAGACGTTTTAACAAGCAGTAACTGGCTACGAATGATTTGACGTATCTGATTATGCAGTTCAAATACTCGAGCGCGATCATTAAGATTTAGCGATAGATTTTCCAGCATCACCAGATCCAAATTAAATTCAGGATAATGAAGTGTCATCGACATATAGCCAGATAAATAGCCCGTATGACTGTATTCGACGAGACCATCGTCCTTATTGATCCTCACCCCATAGCCATAGCGCATATTCGGCCATAAGAATTGGATCTCGGTATACGCCGTTGTCATCCGTTGATAACTCTTTGCACTCATCAACTTGCCAGAGTGTAATAGATGCTGAAAGGCGGCATAAGCTGGCACTGAAGCAATCAATCCCCCGGCAGGTAACAAAGCTTCATCAAGCACTAAGTCAGCAGGGGCAATCACCTCGCTTTCCTGTAAACCTACGGCGAGTGAAGGCACTTTGGCGTGAATCGCCTCAATACTGCCAAGCTCAGCGCTCAAGCCATTAAGCTGGTATCGCGTTGCAAACTGCGCCACTTGCTCGGCAAAGGATTGGTGATTGACCTTCTCAAGCACTTGCCCTAAAAGTGAATAACCGAAGTTGGAGTATTCAAATTGGCTACCCGGCTCGAATCGATTAGCCTTACCCAGTTTATCGACACCCGATGTATGAGTCAGCAGTTGGTGCAGCGTAATCCGCGCGTCATAACGACTGGGATTTAAAGCGTTTGCACTTGAATTTGTACCCGCCACAGTGCCTTTTAGCGCCTTATTATTCCCTTCTGCATCACCAAAAAGATAATGATTAAGCGATAGGTTTAAGTCGAGTTTCCCCGCATCGAGTGCCTGCAATATCAAGGTTGCGGTGATTTGTTTAGAGAGCGATGCCATCACAAAGCGCGAATCTTGACTAATACCTTCGCCCTTTTGCAGTTCAAGCTGCGGCTTGCCCTGCTCAAGCAGGATAACACTGCCACTATATGGCTGCGGCGAATCCTTTATCGCGGTTTGGGTTAAGGTCTTAATCTCCGCCACCCTCGATACTGAAGATGCGGTTTGGCTTTCAACGGCAATCGAGTTACTGCCTTGCCCAATTTGCTCTTGTTCAGCACCTGTTTCTAATAACAGACCAAAACTATTGGCACTTAGGAATAATAAAAAACCAGTCAACAGGGTACTGATAACACTCAAACGCATGGGTTATCCTTAACGTAATTGGCCAATGGCCAGATTTGAAAGCGGCAAGCATATCACAAGTTTTTTTAGTGTTGCTGTGTTTGAAATTTGGAATGACAGTCTGGACTGAGCCTTTAAAAGTGAATGGAGTTGACCAGTACAGACTGATAACTAGGAGGCGACTTTATGCTTTTCAAACTTCGTTTGATTGTTTTTAAATGCAAAGTCATTCACAAATATTGACACCCACTCGGCACCTATCCTTAAAGCGATCTCAATCACTATTCACTTGAACGTAAGCCGAAAGCAGATTATGTTGTTGATTTTAAATGACTGGTAAAATTGTCGATTTGATTATCTGTTCTAAGGAGAGAGCATGTTCTTTACATTACTGCTTATTACATTTGCACTATCTATAACCGTTTCATTTCTGGTTGTTTCGATTTTCAAAAGACCACTAGGAGAAATATTTTCTCGAATAATTCAAGATTCAATCAGTGCCGCTTGGCAAAAATATATTATTTTTGCCACATACGTTGTGGGTATTTCTGGTGGAGTTAGAATTTATGATTTAGAACGCTACATTACCGCTCGACATAAAGATGTTGAAATTCTACAGCTAACTCTAGAACGTTGGACTATTGAGATATATCGAACAATTATTGAAACTTTGCAAAGTATCGCATGGATGTACCTTATCGTATTCATATTTGCCCTTATTGCATATGTCATTGTTAGAGGCTTTGAACTTAAAAACGCTAACAAGCAATAAACAAAACTCGCGTTAAGTTGCCTTAACGCGAGTTTTTAGTTTCAAGCTTTAACCGCTAATTGAAGCTCTGATTAAGCTCTAGCTTAAGTTTAACGGCTAATCACCAAAGTCATCGAGTAGGATGTTTTCTGGCTCAACGCCTAGGCTTTCAAGCATCTTAATCACTGAAGAGTTCATGATTGGAGGACCACACATGTAGTACTCGCAGTCTTCTGGTGCCTTATGATTTTTAAGATAATTCTCATAAATCACATTATGAATAAAGCCAGTGTAGCCAGTCCAATTATCCTCGGGCAATGGCTCAGATAACGCCACATGCCAAACGAAGTTGTCATTCTCGGCCGCTAGGGCATCAAAATCCGCTTGGTAAAACACTTCACGGGTTGAACGGGCGCCGTACCAGAAGCTCATTTTACGTGTGGTTTTCTTACTCTTAAGCTGATCGAAAATGTGTGAACGCATAGGTGCCATGCCCGCACCGCCGCCGATGAACACCATTTCCGCATCGGTTTCCTTCACAAAGAACTCTCCGAATGGCCCAGAAATCGTCACTGTATCGCCCGCTTTCAAGTTGAAGATGTAAGATGACATCTTGCCCGCTGGCACATTGGCCGATGGCGGCGTCGCAATCCGCACGTTCAGCATAATGCGACCCTTTTCATCGGGATAGTTGGCCATAGAGTAAGCGCGCAACACTTCTTCATTAACGGTAGAGACAATGTCAAACAGACCGTATTTGTCCCAATCGCCACGGTATTTTTCAGGAATATCAAAGTCAGCGTATTTCACCACATGGGCTGGCGCTTCAATTTGAATATAACCCCCCGCTTTAAAGCGAACATCTTCACCTTCGGGTAACTCAAGCAATAACTCCTTGATAAAAGTCGCCTTGTTATCATTAGAGATCACCTGACATTGCCACTTCTTCACCCCAAAGATTTCTTCGTCGAGCTCAAGTTCCATATCGGTTTTCACTGAGACTTGGCAGGCGAGACGACAACCTTCTTTAGCCTCTTTCTTAGTGATATGGCCCATTTCAGTCGGCAGAATGTCACCGCCGCCCGATTTAATTTTCACTCGGCACTGACCACAGGTTCCACCGCCACCACAGGCAGACGGAATAAAAATACTCTGACTCGCCAAAGCGCCGAGTAACTTATCACCCGCGGCAACTTGAATGCTTTTTTCGGCATCTTCGTTGATGCTGATCGTCACTTCACCCGTAGCCACTAATTTCTTTTTGGCGATTAGAATCACTATCACCAATAGACAGACCACTAGCGTGAACATGCCTATGCCAATTGCCATTTCCATCGTATTACCCTTTTCTAGCTCTTTTCTAAAAAGAATCTGGTTTCACTTTCTCAATTCTTGGCTCGCCTACTGTAGCGTTACAGCGAGATCCCTGAGAAAGACATAAAGCCCAGCGCCATCAAGCCTGTAGTAATAAAGGTGATACCAATACCTTGTAAGCCTTCAGGAATCGCGTTGAATTTCATTCTTTCGCGCAGTCCCGCCAGCAGTACAATCGCCACCGCCCAACCAAGACCCGAGCCCATCGCAAACACCACTGACTCACCGAAGTTGTAATCACGGTTCGCCATAAAGATCACCCCGGCAAAAATCGCGCAGTTCACTGTGAGCAAAGGTAAAAAGATCCCAAGGGAGTCATACAGGCTAGGAATGTACTTATCCAAAAACATTTCAAGGATTTGCACTAACGCCGCAATCACACCAATGAAAGTGATCAGTTGCAGGTAACTTAAATCGATACCGGGTAATCCCGCCCAAGACAGTGCGCCAGGTGCGAGCACTTTGACGTAAATCAGCTGGTTTAACGGCACGGCTAAGGTCATCACCACAATCACGGCAACACCTAGACCAAAGGCAGTTGACACCTTTTTAGACACGGCCAAGAAAGTACACATGCCCAAGAAGAACGACAGCGCCATGTTGTCGATAAAAGTGGCCTGCAAAAATAGATTTATATAGTGTTCCATATCTGCTCCTTAACCCCGTTTCCGCTGGATCACATTGATAGTCCAGATCAACACACCAATCAGGAAGAAGGCGCTCGGTGGTAACTTGAACATCTCATTTGGCAAGTACCAGCCACCATTTTCGATGGTGGTGAACACAGGGTGACCGAATAAATTACCCGTCCCTAACAGCTCGCGTACAAAGGCGACACTGATCAAAATCAAACCATAGCCTGTCGCATTACCGAGCGCATCGACGACCGCTAAATGCGGTGGATACTTCATGGCGAAAGCTTCTGCACGGCCCATGATGATACAGTTAGTGATAATTAACCCAACGAATACAGAAAGTTGCTTAGATAACTCATAGGCTACATCCTGCAGAACCATGTCGACGATAATCACCAAGGAGGCGATAACCGTCATCTGCGCGATAATCCGCACACTGGTCGGGATAAAGTTACGGATGGCAGAGATAATCAGGTTAGAAAACACCAACACAAAGGTCACTGCCAGTGTCATCACCACAGCGGTTTGCATTGAGTTACTGACCGCCAGTGCCGAACATACGCCCAGCACTTGCATCGCGACGGGGTTATTGGCAAACACTGGCCCCGTTAACATGTCACGCATGGATAAAGTGTTGCTCATTTTGCCTCTCCCAACTCACCTTGCAATTCACCCTGCGTGGCCGTCGCTTTCAGCTGATTGAAGAAGGTTTGAAAGCCCTCAACGCCAAACCAAAACTCCATTGCGCGCTGCACGCCGCGGCCCGTCATGGTCGCGCCACTCACCGCATCGACACCATGAATATCGCCTTCTTTAGCGCCGCCTTTCACAAGACGTATCGAAAACTTGCCTTTTTCATCAAACAATTGCTTACCCTTCCATAGTGACACCCACTTAGGATCAGTTAAAAAATCGCCGATACCAGGGGTTTCACCGTGTTCGTACACGACTAGCCCTTTAATGGTGTTGAAATCGGGTTCAACCGCCACATAACCGTAGATCATCGACCACAGACCTTTGCCATAGAAAGGCACAACTACGCTGTCTAACTTGCCGTTGGCATCAAGCACTTTAAACACGCGGGCATCGTTCGCACGGGTTTTAATCTTGGCTATATCTTTTTTCGGCGCACTTGAAGTCTCAGGATTTATTGCCGCCATACGCTCATCGAAATCGAGGACGTTAGCGTCTGAGTCCACCTTACCTGTGTCTAAGTTGATCAATAATGGCTTAACGGATTTAGCGAAAATCTCTCTAAACTCATTGCCCTGACCTAAGTTCACATCGGCGGCCATCAACACATAGCGCTGCACTTCGTCACGTTTTTTGGCGACTTTACGTTCTTTCAATATGCCTGCAGTGCCTGTGATCATAAAAGAGCACAGGAGGCAGAGCGTGATGGTGAAGATCATGGTCCCCACCACAGTATCTTTCTTAAATACCATGACGTTTTAATCTCCGTTTGATGTTGGCGCGGGCCACCAGATAATCGAACAGCGGCGCCCAAAGGTTGGCGAACAGAATGGCTAACATCACGCCCTCAGGCATTTTGGGGTTAGCTACACGGATAAGCACAGTCATAAAACCAATCAAAGCACCGTAGGCAAACTTGCCTTGGCGAGTGTACGAAGTGGTTACAGGATCGGTGGCCATAAACATCATCGCCAGCGCAAAACCGCCAGTGACAAGATGCCAAGTCCACGGCATTGCCATCATTTGATTGCTGCTAGAACCGATGTAATTACACAGCGTTGCTGTCGCTATCATGCCCAGCAATACACCGAGCACAATGCGCCAATCCGCTAAGCGGCTGATCAGCAATAATGAACCGCCGATCAAAATTGCTAAGGTACTGGTTTCGCCAATCGCGCCCACGGTAAAGCCAAAAAAGTTGTTCCACCAGTTAGGATCGCTAAAGGCGCTAAACCAAGAGTAATCAGCAAAACTCAACTTGCCCGCTGCGGTTTGTGCCAGCGCCGTTGCACCAGAGAAACCATCAACGGCAACGAGCTGTTTAATGGTTGAAACTTCAGATGGATAGGCGAAGTAGATAAAAGCCAAGCCCGCCAGCGCAGGGTTAAGGAAGTTATATCCCATGCCGCCAAACAGCTCTTTAGCCACAACCACACCAAAGGAAATCCCCATGGCCACCAGCCACAACGGTGTCGATACTGGCAAGATTAAGGTAAACAGCAGGGCCGTCACGAAGAAGCCTTCGTGCAACTCTTGACCACGAACCCGCGCAAACACCACTTCCCAGAACAAACTGGTGAGCAGTGCTGTCAGGTAAATCGGCAGATAAAAACTAAGACCATAGAGGAATAAACCTAATATCCCAGTGTCTTGGCTAAGGCTGCCAAACAGGGTATTAAAGATTTCTAACTTCCAAATATCTGGCGTCGATAATCCGCCCGCGAGCGCAAGCTGTGCCTGTAGGCCAATGTTATATAGACCGAATAAAATGGTGGGCAGTAAACACAAACCGACTAGCGTCATGGTACGTTTCACGTCAATCGCGTCACGCACATGCACTTGGCCCTTAGTGCTACGACCATTGGCAATGACGAGTGAGCGCAAAAAGCCCTTCATCGACTTACCCGTTGCGTAGTACTCTTGTTGTAAATCAGAGGCGTCCTGTAAATCAGGTTTTTTCACTTGTTTGGTCATTAACCTTCCCTCTCAATAACATCTAGACAGGCACGTAATTCTTTACCAAAGTCATATTTGCCGGGACATACGAAGGTACACAGCGCCAGATCTTCTTCATCTAACTCCAATGCACCTAAGGCCTGCGCCTCATCGGTATCACGCACCACTAAATCTCGAACGAGTAAGGTGGGTAAAATATCCAGTGGCATCACGCGATCTAACTGACCAAAAGCCATCATGGCGCGAGCAGAACCGCCCTGATGAGTCGTAAACTCGAACAATTTAGTCGCACCAAACAGACGTGATGTTACGGCACGAGTGATGGAGAATTTATCAGAACCACCACGCACCCAAGGGAGAACATGGTGCTGCGAATCTTCGCTCAACACTGACACTTGGTTGTGAAATCGGCCTAAAAAGTCATGTACGCCCGCCGCGGTATGGCCAGATAACACAGATCCCGATACCACGCGGTTATGGCCAGGTTTGATTTCATCACTCACTAAGGCACTTAACTCAGCGCCCAATTGAGTGCGCAGTAAACGCGGGTTCAGCACGCTCGGGCCACCTAAGGCGACGATGCGGTCGGTATACAACTCACCGGTTTGGAATAACTTGCCGTAGGCAATCACATCTTGATAACCGATATGCCATACCTGACGTTCTAAACTCACTGGCAAAGTAAAGTGAATATGAGTGCCCACTAAACCCGCAGGATGAACACCATCAAAGCGGCGCACCTCAAGTTGTGGTAATGCTTCTTTAACAATCGCTTCGCCCTTATCCTGGCACAGGTAAACCTTGCCTTCGGTTAAGCGGCTCAACACCAGCAAGCCAGCTTTAAAAGCCTCGGTTTGCTCGGCGATAATCAAACGGGGATCTGCGGCCAGTGGATTAGTATCGATAGCGGTGACGAAAATACCTGCTGGCATGCTATCGAGCGCAGGCACGCGCGAGAAAGGCCGAGTACGCAGGGCAGTCCATAGACCGCTTTTCACTAATTGCGCCTGAACGGTTGACCTTGCTAAAGCGGCGATGTCTTGATGGATATCGAAGGAAATCTGCCCATCGCGGTTTTCACCGTCATCACAACGAATGACGACTGATTGTAGAATTCGACGCTCGCCGCGGTTAATCGCTACGACTTGGCCACTAGCGGGTGCAGTGAACAAGACTCCAGGCGTTTTTTTGTCTTCAAATAGGGCTTGGCCCTTTTGAACAAAATCACCCTCTTCGACCAACATCGTCGGCTTAAGCCCAACGAACTCTTCTCCCAGAACAGCCACTTGGGATGGCTTAGCACCGAGTTCAATGACCTGTCGCGGCTCACCAACAATCGGCAAGTCGAGGCCTTTTTTGATCGTTACAATTTGGTTTGAAAAATCTGCCATCACAAATATCAACCATGAAAAATTTTTAGATAAATTTAGGGTAGAGATTTGTTAACGCAGATTCCGATATTGGCGTCACATTCCGCTGCAAATTCGTAAGTTAGATACGTAAATTTACGCAATTTTGTGACACAGATTCACATCCTTACTTACTGTAATCTGCAAATGTAGTTTTATAACAATTTATTCATAAATACGTCATTACTGATTTAGTAGTACCTAAGGTTTACAAAAATAAGCAAAAATCTCCATTTCAGAGCAGTAAAGCGCTAAAACCGTTAAAAGAGCAACTCAGCGAACAAACTTCAACCAATGGCATGCCTCAAAATGGGACAGGATGGCTAAAATTGCTGGCTATTTTTAGCGCACTAACATTTCAACCTATGGTTTAACCTTTGCTTTACAGCAAAAGCTTGGTAGCCTCAAACTAAGAGAGTTTCCGTAGGAGAAATAGATGGAATACAGACGCATACCGCATTCTAATCTTGAGGTCAGTAAAATTTGTTTGGGCACTATGACTTGGGGCGAACAAAATACCCAAGCCGAAGCGTTTGCACAGCTGGACTACGCCATAGGCAATGGCATCAACTTTATCGATACGGCGGAAATGTATCCCGTACCACCTAAGCCGGAGACCCAAGGGGAAACCGAGCGTATCCTAGGGCAATATATTAAGGCCCGCGGTAACCGAGACGACTTAGTGATCGCCACTAAAATTGCCGCACCGAGGGGTAAAAGTGATTACATTCGCAAAAATATGGCGCTGGACTGGAACAACATCCACCAAGCGGTCGATGCGTCTTTAGCACACCTCCAAATAGACACTATCGACCTTTATCAAATCCATTGGCCTGACCGTAATACCAATTTCTTTGGTGAACTGTTTTACGATCAACAAGAACATGAACATCAAACACCGATACTTGAAACCCTAGAAGCGCTCGCCGAAGTGATCCGCCAAGGTAAAGTGCGCTATATCGGTGTGTCGAACGAAACGCCTTGGGGCTTGATGAAATACCTGCAACTCGCCGAAAAACATGGTTTGCCGCGTATTGTGAGTGTGCAAAACCCCTATAACTTGCTTAATCGCAGTTTCGAAGTCGGCATGAGCGAAATCAGTCACCGCGAAAACTTGCCATTACTGGCCTATTCGCCACTGGCCTTTGGCGCCTTGACGGGAAAATATTGCAACGACCAATGGCCTGAAGGCGCGCGCCTGACCTTGTTTAAGCGTTTCGCCCGCTATACAGGTTCGCAAATGGCTCTGGAGGCTACAAAAGCCTATGTCGATTTGGCCCGCGAGTTCAAACTCACGCCCTCACAAATGGCGTTAGCTTTTGTTAACTCACGTAAGTTTGTCGGCTCCAATATCATAGGTGCCACCGACTTATATCAACTGAAAGAAAACATCGACAGTTTAAAAGTCACCTTATCGCCAGAGCTATTAGTACGATTAAACCAACTGTCCGATCAATTTAGATTACCTTGCCCTTAGCCCCTAGGCTTAGTCGGCGAGTTGTTTGAATGACTGACCAATAGCATCGGGTCAAATCCCCCTGATGCTATTGATTTCAAATAGCTTTAGAGGCATAACTTTTTACCTTTATATCACCTCATCAATGCGCTCTCTCCTCCATTCAATCAAAAGCTACCTATTACTTAGTCTTCTTTATCTTATCCCTCCGGCTTAGCAAAAGGTCATCGTCTTCAGCTCCACGAGCTCACCAGCGCCAGGCTATGCGAGAAGGCTGCAATACATGGTCTAGGTTACATTCGGATACAGAGTCCTTTTAAGAAGTGAAATATAGTGGCATCACAGTCACTAGACAGATGTCTTAAGGATAAAAAAATGAAAAAACTTTGCTTTGTAATCACAAGTGTTTTGATGTCAAGCCACGCTCTTGCTGAAAGCAATACCTACATTCGTAACGGTAATATCTATAGTCATCAAGATCAGTTCTTTGCTGGCGCAGGTGTTGCTACTGGTAGTCAATTTTATAAGGGTCAAGATCACCAGACAGGTGCCTATCTCAATGGCGGCTACCACGGTGAAGACTTCAACGCCGATCTGTCCGGCATCAACTACCGCTTTTTAGGCACGAACGATAGTGCCGTTAATTTCAGTATCTTTGCCGTTGCCAATCCCGGCTTTGATGCCGATGATGCGGATATTTTAACGGGCATGAAGGATCGCAAATTCAGTGGTGATCTGGGTTTAAACGCCGACATTCATTTAGGAAATGGCACGCTATCAACCAAATTCCAACACGATGTCACCAATATTTATGATGGTTTTCAGGCTGATATCACCTATTACCATCCAATAAATGTAGGCTTCGGTGATCTGGTGCCTTATGCGGGTGTGCACTACTTCAGTAAAGACTTCGCAAACTACTACACAGGTGTGACACCATCTGAAGCTACGGCGCAGCGTCCTGCCTATCAAGCCGACGGCACCTTTGCCTATAAGCTAGGCTACGCTTTGGTTATTCCAGTCACTAAGCATTTAGATATTACTCAAGCCACTGGTTACTCGCACATAGGTGCCAACATGGCTGACTCTCCGCTAATAGACAGTAACAACCAGTGGGTTACTACCCTTGGCGTGAACTATAGCTTCTAAACAACCTGACGAGACAAGACCATGACACTTATCAGAAAAACGTTTTTATGTGCTGGATTAGCTCTGATGCTTTCAGCTTGTGCCACTTCCTACGATACCGAAAAGCAATTTTGGTCTTTCGGTAAAGGATTTGAAACCGCACAGATTGCACCCGATAGCTGGCAGATAAGCTTTGTTGGCAATACCAACACTGACCGCGCATTGGCCCGAAAGTACGTCATGCGTAAGTCAGCAGAGTTATGCAAACAAGCGGGTTATAACTACTTCACTTTTACTCACGAACAAACCGATCGTGATGCAATTGGCCAGTTTGGAGTAGGAGCGAGCGCGAGTAAGGATATCTTGTGGGGGAGTTCGACGATGAATCAAGAAACCTCTGTCATGGTCGAAGTCACAGGTTTACATAGCAAGCCAGAAAATGCGAGTTCCCGCATCTATGAAACAGATTACATACTTAACAATGTCAATGTGAAAAGTTAATTGCTCATCAAAAATGCACCAGTCTAGATTCTCGTTAGGTATCAAGGCTGGTGCGTTTTATTTATAACCCCCCCCTGTTCAGCACCAATTCGTTAGGCACTCATTCGTATAGTGAGTTGAGTCATTCTGCCTCTATCTCTAAATCAACTCAGCAGATTAGATTACGTAGGCCTAGCCGCATTGCTCGCTTCAGCTCATGTTAAAGAAACAGACAAAAACGGCTCAAACCTCGCATTATACCAATCGTATTAAACCCCAACTTTAAACTTCAGCCTTGAATTTTAGTGACATGCGAGCCCCACCTAAGTCAGGAGCACGGCCAATACGTAATGGGGACCCCATCCAACAACCAATTCTATCGACAATCGCCAGACCCATGCCATGACCGGAATTTCCCCGGCTGTGCTGACCACGCACAAAAGGTTTAATCACTTGAGTAGATTCCTGTTCATCTATGCCAGGGCCATCATCGTCAACGTGTAACCACGCAATCCCATCTTCCGATGCCAACGTCAGCCGAATCTTTGCCTTACCAAAACGCAGCGCATTATTGAGCAAATTATTCACCTGCATTGATAAGTACTTGGGATCTGTCTTGATCTTGAGCGCTGTGGGATAGGGAACCAGTTCAACTGAAAAATCGGGGTACACTTGACCTTGATACTTTTCGAGTAACCAAGCATTGAGCTCAATCGACTGCCAATCGGGCTGGATATTCGCCTCATCGAGGCGGGCATAGCTGAGCAGTGTCATGACCAACTCTTCCATAGTATCCAGATCGCGGTTCAATCGCTGAAAATACTTCACCCTAAGTTGTTCGCTTTGGGTTTCTTCTAACGCCGCAATACCAAATCGCAGCCGCGCAATCGGAGTTTTTAAATCATGGGAAACTGCCCGACTAAGCAATTTATTGTCATCGATTAATTGCTGGATGCGATCTGCCATACGGTTGAATTCGCTTTCTATTGTGCCTATGTAGGACGCTTTACTGACCACAATTCGCTGCTGTAATTCTCCCATACCAAATGCTTGAGTCACCTTACTGAGATTAACCAGTTGGCGGATTAAAGGAGACACCCACACCAACAAAATCACCACCACACCGCCATAAAAAAGCATGGTATACAGCTTATTCGCGTTAAAACTCACATCGGCTGGCGTCACTATCTGGGTATTGATATTCAGCACCTGACCCGTTTTAGGCAATAAATAGTGCAAAGAGATGCCGTCATCGGACTCCAGCAATAATGATTCCCCTGAATAAAACTCTGTCTTTAGGGCTGAGGGTAAGACAAAATCCGCTTCATTCACCAAAGACAATTGATCTGCATTTCGCTGATTCCAGTTGTCTATAAACGCATTATTTGGGGCGGGATCGTTATCTAACGTTTGCGCCAGTGAGCCGCCCAGCAGTTTTAATGCCGCGAGGTGAGTTGCTGGGCTAGGCGTTTCATTATCAGGATCAATAAGTGTTGCAAACTCACTTATCGACCAGCCTAGGCTGGCAATGGCCACCAGCACGACCAGCACCAGAGAAGTCATTAACTTCTTCATAAAGCTTGCTCGGCCTCATCGCTGCAAAACAAATATCCCTTGCCACGAATGGTTTTTACTTTATAGGGCTGACTCAACGCTTCCTGCAACTTCTTGCGTAAGCGCGATATGCGAATATCCACCGAGCGGTCTAGGCCATCGTATTCAATGCCCCGCAGTTGGGCCACCAATTCATTGCGACTCACTATCGTGCCCGCCTTCAATGCCAGCAGCCACAAGACATCAAACTCATTGGCATTCAAATCCAGCGGCTGTTTATCAATAGTGACTGATTTTGCCGTCGCATTTAACACTAAAGAATCAAACACTAATTGCTGCTTTTGCTCCTCATCACTCACTCGGCGTAACAGAGCTTTTATCCGCGCTAACAGCACCTGTGGTCGAATCGGCTTAGTGAGGTAATCATCAGCACCGGCATCTAACCCGCGGATTTCATCGCCGTCCTCAACGCAAGCCGTCATAAATAAAATGGGCCCAGTATAAAATGCCCTGGCCTCCTTACACACATCGAAGCCATTCTTAACGGGCATCATCACGTCGAGTAGCACTAAGTCAGGCATCTCATCGGCTATCATCTCTAAGGCAAAATCACCTTGGCTAGCCACTGTGACTCCGTAACCGTGATCCAGTAAATAATCACTGATCCACTCTGCCAGTGAGGTATCGTCCTCTACGACTAAGATATGCTTTGCAACTGACATATTAGAATAACCTCCAACCGGACTGACTCTGTTTAGGGGCCTTATAAACCCATGTCACGACCACTTTAACTTGCGCGAGCGGTTGTACATCATCATTACGGATAAGACTAAAAGTCGCCGTTTTATCCCCTTCAAAACTATATTGATATTCTTGCATAGCTTTGCCAGTCCAGCAGGTTAACTGGTGCTGGCGGTCAGTCAGTATGAGGCAGTACTCGCCGCTCGCGGGTGTCTGCCATCGAAACAATACTTCCTGATAGCAAGTTTGCCCTTTATGCAGTGCAATGCAGCGTTCTGGGGTTGCGGTAAAAATAACGGCATCATCCTGACTCCAAGCCCAAAAAGGCGCGCTCAGCATCACTACCGCTAACAATTGATAAAATCGGTTCATGCCCTCCTCCTAAAACACATAGCTAAGAGAAGCATTAAAATACGATGTATAACTCGCTTGATTGAAGGGACTGTCGGTCACTTCTTGGGATAACACATTGAAGCGATACATGGCCCGAAAGACAAAATTTTCACTCAGCGGATAGGCAACCCCTAGCTCCATGCCGTAACTGAAAGAGCTATCCGGCCGATACTCAGGAAAGCGTTCAGTGGCTTCTTCCTTACTGATCCCAAAAAGATAGCGATTCAAGGTGGCAGATGAGTAACCTACGCTCCCCAATACGTGAAAATTCCAATTACGAACCTGCCAGGACTTACCCAATCTGGCAGAACTTTGAATACCTTGATCATCATAATAATCAGATACTAACCTATACTGAAAAACATAGTTATCGCCCCAATAACGTGTGGCACGAAAACCTGCACCAACATAGAGAGAATCTTCCGATAGTAGATAAGCATTGCGGCCAGCTTCATCCAGCGTACTGGGATCCACATCAGGACGGGACCATGAACCTTGCAAGTTAGCCAATAGCAGTTCTAATGACCAATCCTCTGAGCTCCAAAGATTAAATCCCAGATTAATGCCATCTTGAGATTGATGGATCATCTCAACAAACAGCCCTTTGTACTGGTACATGCCACTGACTAACAGCGACAACTGTGCAGAACCAGAATCCGTTTGCCGAACATCGACTTGATTAATCCCGTAAACACTCATGCCCAGCTCAAAATCACCGCCGTCAGCAAGGCGATTAGTTCCTCCAGTAACACTGCTCGCAATATCTGATGCTGCAGCGGTTCTAGGAAGAATGCTCAGCGTTAACACAAGAAGCCAAAGAATACGCATGCCCATTTAATTCACATTTTTAGTCGTTATTTAGCGCTACATATTACAACAGTTTGTTGCAAGTCACTGCACAACCAGTATCATTTTTACGGCAATTGTGTGTCGGATAACAAGATAGACCTATATCCCAAACAACTTGAATCCTGCATCTTCAAATTGTTTGAGGATATACTCACCTCACATTGAGTTAAGGCACAAATGAGGCTCAAGCTAAGATGAAGTGGCGCAGTTAAGTTAACCGCTGTCGTCGTTAGCACACTGAATTATGGGCTAATACATTTAAACAACTCGCACCTTAAACTGCTGCATCGTTTCCCTCAATGAATTAGCCTGCTTAGACAGTGACTCACTGGCTTTCGCGGTTTCGTTAGCGCTGCAGAGAACCAACTCACCCGAATCACGAATCGCATTAATGCGCTCACTAATATCTTCGGCGGTCACGGCTTGCTCCTCACTAGCGGTCGCGACTTGAGTATTAGCCTGAGTCAGTTCAGTTAAGGCATCTAAAATCTCAAATAGGTGCTGCTTGGCTTGATTAACGAGCAGTGACGATTCACTGATTTGCTTATCGTTATTGGCGAAGGATTCAACTGAAGACTTAGCATCTTTCACGAGTGTTTGGATAAGATCGCTGATCTCCTGCGTGGCCGTTTGACTGCGCGTTGCCAATGCCCGCACTTCTTCGGCGACCACAGCAAACCCACGACCTTGATCTCCCGCCCGCGCCGCTTCAATCGATGCATTCAAAGCTAATAAGTTCGTCTGCCCAGCTATCGCATCGACCACAGAAACAAAGTTGAGGATTTTTCCGGTACTCGCCTGAACCTGTTGAATAAGTTGATTCGAATACTGGGCGCTGGCAACCAACTGCTTCGAGATTTTTTCGCTCGCATCGACAACCTCACAACTTTCTTTCACTTTATGCTCGGCTTGTCCCGCTGAATAAGAAGCGGTTTCTGCACTACTCGCCACTTCAGTGATCGTTGCTGCCATTTGGGTCATAGAGGCGGCGACTTGGTCAGTGTTATCCTGCTGCCTCAACATAGCCTCACGATTATTCTCGGCCACCGCATTAAGCTCAGTCACCATAGAGGCAATTTCTTCACTTCGAGCAATCACTTGGCCAACAGTTTTACTTAAGGTCCACGCCATTTGATTCATACTGACGGTAAGTTCACCTAATTCATCCTTGGAATCGACACGTAACTCTTGGTTAAAGTTGCCCTTTTCCATCATGGCGGCAGAATTACGTAACCGATTGATAGATTTGACCATGTATTGACTGCAAGCAATACCAATCAATAATCCTATGACTAAAGACACTATCGAAATAATCGTTAAGCCATAAATCGCCCTGAGTTCTTCTTCCTCTGTTACAGAAACCGCAGTTTGGGTCATTTGCTCTAAACGCTCAACGAATTGCCTCAGCTCAGTATTAAACTCGTTTTGCGCAATCTCTAAAGATTCAACCCGCTTAGCCAAGGCTGCAGGTTCTTCTTTTTGCTGTATTCCAGTAATCACAGTGGCAAGCAGGGCTTCATAATTACCAAAACGTTGAATAATAGTGCCAATCTCTTGATTTAACTGCTGAGTTTTTTCATGTAATTGCGGATTTACAGCCTCTTTTAATGCCTCATTGAGCATAGACTGAGTCGAGAGTAACTCCTTGCTAATGTCTTCATTGTGCTTGATAACATCCGCAATAAAAGCCACTAAAATTTGCTGGCTCGATGCGGTTTCAATGTCCGCGGCACGAAACGCTTTTTCTAGAATGACAGAGCTTTCAAGCTGCTTAATGGTGATGTCAGTCGATAGCCTGACTAATGGAATATTCTCTTCTGCAATGCCATGAATTTCCTCCGATACACGCTGCATCTTCAACAGACTAAATCCAGACAAAATCAAGATCAGCACTAACATCACCCCAACGAGGGCGATCATCTTATGTTTAATCCGTAAGTCTTTTAAAAACTTCACCATAAAACTACTCTCCAGCAAACACTCATAACGAAGGACGTCCAATTTAGGATAGTCGGAGTTTTAACTTTAGGTGGATGAATTAAGCGTAAAGTATTAGCTGAATTTAAAAGAGAAACTTAAACATTAGAAAAATCGCATCATAGCTAAGCTCAATGATACGTTAGAGTCAAAAACCGTTTAAGGCGTGCAAAATCATCTATTAGGCAACAGTTTGAACAGACCTTGGTGAAATTAGGCGTTCAATAACACTGTCCGATACCAACGCCTCAACAAACCGCTAAAACTTGCATTCACATGGCAAATCACAGAAGATCCCTTGGCCTTTTTCATTGCCCTTAGCCTCACCCATGACTCAACCTGCATCGCCTACGCCAAATACTGTGACTAACACAGCGACGAATACAATGGCAGACATTGAAACATCCCATGCCTCGGCGAGTGCTATGCCTGATACCACAGTGACACTTTGCTCATCAGAGGCATATCAGCTAAATGCTCAGATCCGGTCGCAATTCCCAGCGTTAAATCAAATGCTTGATGGTTATCCCCTATGTTATCTCGACACAGCAGCCACCAGCCAGAAGCCGCAAATGGTGTTAGATGCGATGGCGCAGTTTTACGCTAATGACAATGCGAATGTACACCGTGCTGCACATCAGTTATCAGCGCGTTCGACCTTAAGCTATGAAAACGTGCGCGATCAGTTGCAACAATTTTTGAAGGCAAAACGCCGCGAAGAAATCATTTTTACCCACGGCACCACAGAATCAATCAACTTAGTCGCCTTTGGGCTGACTACCCAATTAAGCGCTGGCGATGTGATATTAATCGACGCCGCCGCTCACCACGCCAATATAGTGCCTTGGCAGGAACTGGCGAAACGCACAGGGGCAATCATTAAACCAATCCCGCTCTGTCAGGATTGCCGCTTAGATATCAACGCCTATAAAACCTTGCTCGAGTTAAAGCCTAAAATCGTCGCCCTGTGCCATGTTTCCAACGCCCTAGGTACAGTCAATCCCGTGGCTCAGCTAGTGCAGTTAGCGAAAAAACAAGGTGCTATCACCTTAGTTGATGGTGCGCAGGCAGTGGCGCATTTAACGCTGGATGTGACTGAAATCGATTGTGATTTTTACGTCTTCTCGGGGCATAAAATGTATGGTCCCACTGGTGTTGGCGTGCTTTACGGCCGTTTCGACGCGTTAGATAATCTCGCGCCACTATTAACTGGCGGCGAGATGATTAAACGCGTGAGTTTTGAGGCGACAGAATTTGGCAACCTGCCGAATCGCTTAGAAGCGGGCACACCGCCGATTGCTGAAGTCATAGGTTTGGGCGCGGCCATTACATTTTTACAAACCGAGCTCATGCCGCAGGTTCAAGCTTATGAAGCTGAACTAGTTAACTATTTACAAAGCCAATTGCGCGCACTCGGTGAAGTGCATTTATACGGCGCCTTTGATGACAATATCGGCGTAGTCGCGTTTAATCTTGCCGGTGAACATCACCAAGATGTAGGAATTTTGCTGGACCAACAAGGGGTTGCCGTTCGCTGTGGCCATCATTGTGCCATGCCATTAATGCAGAGCCTGAATCTTAAGGGCTGTTGCCGTGCCTCTATCGGTATCTACACCAATAAAGACGATATCGACCGCTTTATTGCCGCGTTAGCCTCGGTAAAAGACTTGCTGCTGTAATCCAGCATTTAGCCACTGCTCTACCCAACTCATACGATGCTCAAAATAAGTTAGACAGGATTTAGCCCTATGACAGATTCAATCATGCCTATGCCAAATGAGGCCGATTTTCACTATTTAGTGCAAGATGCCGAAACCTTACTGGCGCGTTTTACCAATGCCCCTAACTGGCAGGAAAGATATCGCCAAATTATGTTGTTAGGGAAAGACTTACCAAGCTTAAGCCCTGAGCTTCGCATCGAGGCCGCTCAAGTAAAAGGCTGCGAGAGTGATGCGTGGCTTTACCATCTAGAACAGGCTGGCAAACACTATTATTTAGCCGACAGCGATGCCCGCATCGTTAAGGGATTGATCGGATTATTGCTTGGTGCCTGCCATGGCAAAAGCCGCACTGAAATCCAAGCATTTGATCCTACAGCTTACTTCAAACAATTGGGCCTAGAAGGTCAGCTCAGCCCATCGCGCACTAACGGCCTTAACTCACTGGCAAAAGCAATGGTTGAAGCCACTCGATAATCATAACCCGAGGGTTTTCATTTACTATGACAAGCGATAATTGAAACCACTCGGCAACAACAAATAATCACAACTCTAGCTCAGGGGCAAAGGCCAAAAAAGGGATTTAATCAAAGACTTCTACGCCCTAAAAAGGTATAAAGAAGTTACATTTGCGTTATTGATAGGAACCGAGCATGCCCATCAAGGCAGTCAATCACTACCGTCGTACACTCCTTAAAGGTCTTGGCGCAGCAACTCTGTTAAGTCCACTCGCCAGTTTACCTAGCTTTGCCGCCGCACAAAGGCGGATATATGTCGATGGTTTATCCTTCCTACCCGATGACTTAAGTGATGTAACCGCCGCTAAACTCGATGCCTATCTTTGCGATATTTCGGCTATTGAGGCCATAGAACAAGTCGATGGCACTCAAAACTACAAACGCACTTATAAAGCTTGCATGGAAAGCATTAAGCAGGCCGCTAAACGGGTAAGTGATCATCCCGATATTTTACTGCAAGGTCTGAGGGGGCGAGATATTCAACGTGCCCGCGACAGCCAGCGCACTGCGGTATACTTTCAAATACAAGGCGCAGATTGTGTCGAAGAAGACAGCGAAGCTAACCAGTGGGCGCGGGTAGATGAGTTTCATCAACAAGGGCTACGCGTATTGCAACTCACCCACCATTACGGCAATACCTTTGCCGGCGGCGCCTTAGATAATGATGCCAGTGGCGGACTCAATAAACCACTCACGGCCCACGGGCACGAACTTATCGCCAAACTCAATCACGCCAATATCTTGATCGATGTGAGTCACTCCAGCGCTCAAACCGCTTTAGATGTCGCAAAAATTACTAAATCACCCATAGTGCAAAGCCACGGCGCGGCGCGCGGCATAGTAAACCATGCCCGTTGTTCCCCCGATGAAGTGATCCGCGCCATCGGCGATAGCGGCGGCGTATTCGGCGTATTTATGATGAGTTTCTGGCTTACCAATAATGCCGTGCCCACGATTGATGATTATATTCGACAACTGGAATACGTTATGCGTGTTGGTGGAGTGGACTGCGTGGCAATCGCTAATGACTTCCCGCTCCGAGGCCAAGAAAACCTACTGGCACTCGGCAATGACAACGCCAAAGGCATTAAAGAATATCAAGAATGGTGGTACAGCCTGAGGGCGAAAGGCGTGCTAGGTTTTGATGCAGAGCCAAGGCATGTAGTAATCCCCGAGCTGAATCATATCGATCGCATGAGCCGTATCGACGATGCCTTAGCCAAGGCGCGCTTTAAATCTACTGACCGCGACCGTTTTATGGGGGGTAACTGGCAAAGAGTACTCAACAAAGTGCTACTGTAAATGCCATTGTTTTATCGTCATGTTTAATTTACTTTGTCGATAAATTTACTGGCTTATCAGCTTGTTTCAGTCTTGGATATTCTATGCTGACCACACTCGCTATTTTCAATTATCGCTCTCTGCGTGAAATCGTCTTACCCCTAGGACAACTCAATTTGATCACTGGGGCGAATGGCAGTGGTAAATCGAATCTATACAAGGCACTACGTTTACTCGCACAAACGGCGCAAGGCGGCGTTGTCAATGCTTTAGCCCAAGAAGGCGGACTCGACTCCAGCTTTTGGGCGGGACCAGAAAACCCCACCCAAAGTATGCTAGCGGGCGACACCGCCATTGAAGCCACCGTCAGGCAAGCGCCAAAACGCCTAAAGCTTGGATTTGCTGGCGAAGATTTTAGCTATCTTATTGAACTCGGTTTACCCAAACCCGACGCCACCACGCTGTTTGGCTTAGATCCACAAATCAAGCGTGAAGCCATTTGGAACGGCCCTAAGTATCGACCCTCAACGGTATTAGTTGAGCGCCGTGGTCCTATGGTGAAGAGTCGCACTGCTGACGGACAAGGCTGGATAACCTTAGGCGCACACCTGCAAACCGGCGACAGTATTTTTACCGAACTTGCCGATCCAGAGCGCAGCCCTGAAGTGCTAAAGCTTCGCGATAGTATCCGCGCATGGCGTTTTTACGATCACTTCAGAACCGATGCAGAAGCGCCAGCCCGTCGTCCACAATTAGGTACAGCCACGCCAGTATTGCACCACGATGGGCGCGACCTTGCATCAGCAATTCAAACCATTTTTGAGATAGGTGATAAAGCGGCTTTTGATCATGCGGTGAGCGATGCGTTTCCCGGTGCTAAAGTTCGCATTGAACCCCAAGCAGGCGGTATTTTAGTACTCGCATTTCATCAAAATGGCTTATTAAGGCCACTCAATGCCAGTGAATTGTCGGATGGCACCTTGCGTTATTTGCTATTAATTGCCGCCCTACTCACCCCAAGGCCGCCAGAGCTTATGGTGCTAAACGAGCCAGAAACTAGCCTACATCCCGACTTATTACCTGCGCTTGCACGCTTAATCGCTAAGGTGTCGGAAGAGTGCCAGTTGTGGGTGGTTTCCCATGCTAATCGGCTTATTAATGCCTTAAGTCAATTTGAACACTGCAATACCTTAGCCTTAGACAAAACCTTAGGCCAAACGCAGATCCAAGGCCAAGACTTACTCAATACGCCCAGTTGGCTATGGCAGAATCGTTAACCTGTAGCCTTAACCCTAATCAATCGTAAAATACCGCGAGCCATAGGGTTTCTGAACTTATAGAAGTCGAAGCGACTCGATGTTTTTGATGGGGCGGAATCGTTAAGTAATCTCCAGGGGTTAGCCTAACGGGTTCACCTTGTTCAAATTCAAGCGTCGCCTCGCCTTTGAGCAGCATCACCCATTCATGTTGAGTTTGATCGTACCATTGAGCTTCGGGTAGATACCCAAACCACCTGAAGATGCAGGATTCAGCGGGAATTTAACGCACTTTAGGCAAGGCGGCTATTTGCAGACCTAGTGGACTAAGTTAAAAATAGCCAACACGGCATAGAGTGCGTTAAAACCCGCCGGGACGGAGCGCTTAGGGCACTCCACTTCCGTGTTGCATCAATTCAGAAGGTGGCCGACATTCTGTCATTGATGCGCCTTGAATTGAAGCACCCTAAGCGCTCTGAAACTCGTATCTTCAGGTAGCTTGGGTATATTGCCCATTGGAAACGATGCGCTCAATGGTCACAGTGTTATTGCCCGCCAGTTTTTCAAACACTTCGGCCGATAAATCTGTGGGTAATTTTGTAAAAAAGTTATCAAGCATTTTGTCTTTATTCCTCTGCTTTTATTAATGTGCCACTCTGATTAAACGGTATTTGGAGCAATCAAGCATTGAGAAACGAATCCATAAACCGCTATGATATGCGCACAGAAATACTCAATTGCCATGAGTATCCCTCAGATAAGCTTATCGTTTTACATATGGATATGGAGATTTCCCCCAATGTCGTTGTTTCGCGCACTCAAAGCCAAGTTATTTCCCTCAAACCAAACTAGCCGCGTTCCAAAAGACATTCATCTTCAAACTGAATCACAAACACTCTGCCAAGAACAAGATTTAACGCAGGAGCCGTCAGTCGCTGCGCCGCTATTCCAGCGTCATTTCAGCTTAAAAATTCATGCGACAAAGGCAGACGCGACTTCTTGCGAAGAAAATGCCGACCACGGCTTAACTCTCTATCACTACGATACGCCCCAAGTCATAGAACTCTTAGGCTGGGAAAACGCCAATGAATGCTGCGACTTCCACCATACCGAATTCGACCGCCTCGAAATCAGCAATCAATTCCCTTTCCCCGAGCAGCACTTTTGGCTCGACAAGGTAAAAGTGTGCAGTATCACCCCAAAAAAGAACAGCCAAATAAAGGCGTTGTGGCAAGTTGAACTTAACAATCTCGATACATTATTGATAAGCCACTTTACCCTAGATGCAGACAATATAGTGCAAGGCGATATTCAAGATTACGCCAGCCTAACAGACCAACTGCACCGCACTTTTCACCAACTCAATACTGAAGATGGTGCGGGTATACTTAGAATCATCACCCAAAGCCCAGGGCTTACCCAAGCCGTCGATTCAAACTATTTTGGCGAACGTAATGGTGTGACCCGCCAATTCAATGCCCTAGGTACCCTGTTATTTGAAGGCAACTTTATTAATGATCAGCAACTTGGAACACAAACGTGGTACGACCATGAGGGCAAGATCAATCAAATAGAAGATCGCCATCCCCAAGGTCAATTTATTCAATACTTTTATGGCAATGGTCAGCTTAAAGAAACCGCCGAACAAGATAGCAATGGCTATTATATCAATACGTTAACTCGCTACTATGAATCTGGACAAATACAGCTGATCCGGCCCTTAGTGCAAGATGTTATCCACGGAATTGAAAAACAATATTACCCTGATGGTTCACTAGAAGCTGAAAGATATTACAACCAAGGCTATGAATATGAAGCCGTTTGGTATCATCCCAATGGAGCGATTAAACAAAAAGTGTTTAACGATGTGACGGGCAAAGTCATTGAAGAATTTTACGACTCAGGTAAGCCTGCATGGCGTGAACCCTTCAATACCGAAGGCCAATTACATGGCGAACATGTAAAATGGTATCCCAATGGTCAAATTGAAGAAAAAATCTATTTTGAGGATGGTAAAGAACAAGGCATGGCCCTTTGGTATCATGACAATGGTCAACTCGCCCTTGAGATCTATCTTGAAAAGGGACTCAGGGAAGGTCTATTTAGAAGCTATTATAAAAGTGGCGTGCTTTCGGCCGAAGGCCAATATAAAAATAACCTCTCGGTAGCCCCTTTTATTGAATACCACGAAAACCAGCAAATTCAGATGTACTTACCGCACACACGGGGCAACCGTGATGGCACTGCTCGCTGGTTTTATGAAGATGGCACGATACGTACAATTTCTGAATATGAAGTTCGTGATGGCCAAGGCTACCTCAAAGAGTCCAGCTTTTATAATAACAAAGGGATCCTCGAATCCTACCAGAGTCACTCGAATACCCGCTGCGGCTATAATCTTGATAATAATCAAAGGGAATACTATCAAGAAGGTATTGCCGATACTCGCATCGAATACTATGAAGATGGCGCCATTCGCTGGTTACTCACCCGTACGCAAGGGGATTTATTTAGCTCTAAATCCTTATCCCCTCAAGGTTTAATTTTAGAAACTGGCACAATCCAAATTACTAATGGTCGTTACCTCGATATCGGCCATTGGCAACGTTTTACGCCCCAAGGACAAGTGTACCGCGAAGCCTGGCTAGATGAACAAGGCCAACTGATAGAAAGCCGCCACTACTTTGATTTTCATGAAAATATAGCTACTCAGGAAGATGAAGAACCTGAATGGGATAGCCCAGAAAATCCTAGTTATGGCTATGATGAAGACGATGCTGATGGGCAAAGTAACGGACCAAATAATCGTTCGGATGACAGCGAACATCATGCTAGCAATAGTAGCAATAACGCATATTTATCTCGTCAGAAGTATCACGCACCCAATGGCAATACCACGACAAAACAGCATGAAGATAAAACAATAGCAGTAGATGTCGCCGCTCACACCAAAGAACCCATATTGGCTTATCACTTAAAATTTGATGATGAAAGCAAGCTTTATGCAATGAAACGCTATCACCCCAATCGCCAGATTGCCGAAGAAGGTAATTTACAAATTCAGGGACAGGAGCAATTCTGGGTCGGCATCCACAATCAATACGATGAGCAAGGCAAACTCAAGCTTTCCGAAACCTATACTATGGCGGGCGAACCGATAGAGCACTCCACTAGCACAAGTAGGATAGTGTTAAATTAATCAAGCAGATTTGAATCACACTCGATAGCGAGGATAGGTAAGCCCAGATAAAACTTGGCTTACCTTACTCACATTAACCGTCTGCTTGCGATAACAATTCCAAGCTTGATAGCACTAAATGAATCTAAGTCGCAGCACTAAAACTTAGGCCACGGCACTAAAACTAAAGTCCAAAAAAACTAAAGTGCAAAAGTGGCAATAGTCTTTTGAATACCCACAACATCCGTGCCACGCTTGAGTTCTTTGACTAAAGGTTCACTCTGACCTGAGATCCAAATTTTAAGCTCGGCATCCATATCAAAATGCCCTGTCGTTTCCACTTCAAAATGGGTAATAGATTTATAAGGTATTGAATGGTAAGTAACCTTCTTACCTGTAAGTCCCTGCTTATCAATTAAGATCAGGCGTTTATTGGTGAAAATAAACAAATCACGGATCACTTTATAGGCGAGTTTTAATTCTTCTTGAATGCCCATGATAGGCCTTAATTCCTCGGCTAATTCCTGTAAATCAACCTCAGCAGCATTACCGAGTAAACCGTCTAACAATCCCATTTTAACATCCCTTATTATTGATATTATTTTCAATAAGATATCTGCTCATTACCGCATGTGCAATATAGGGCTTTGATGAAAATATGAGAGTGACGCTGGTGAGAGCGACATCAATGAGAGGTAGGCTGGTGTAGGTGCGTGGATGTAGCTGAATAGGTGCTAGGAGCATTGCACTCGGGCAATGCTCCTAATGACAAATATTAAAGGTGCTTCTGGCCTCGCACTTGACGGTTTTCACCAACCACCATCATTTCGCATTTAGGGCAGTCGAATACCAACTTGAGCACATCATTGCCGATTTCAAGCACCATAGGATCGGCCTTGATGCCTGGTACTTCTTTCGGACACAGATTGAAGTTAAAGCGTAGGCAATGCTTAGTGATCATCAATGGCACATCTTCGGTGACGCCATTTTTCTCATAGGTATCTTGGATTTCAATCACGCCATGGCGTTGATAAAAATCCTTGGCCTTTTCGTTGGCAACGTTGCCTAAGTAACTCAAATGCTTGACGGGATAGACTGCATCTTGATTATGCTTCCACGGCAGTGGACGCACATAACCTTGCACACGGGCAGCCTCTAAGGCGGCCACACCATCACGGCGCAGACCATTGAGCACAGACGCAGGCAAGAACCAAGCTTGGGCCGTATCGATACTGATGCTACGGGCAACAAAGTCGGTACTGCCGAGCTTACCCAACTGAGTGCGAGTATTTTGTAAGGTCTTATCGACATCAGTCGCAGGCGTCTTCTCGACCACTAAATTCACTGTGGCTGTAAGGCCATAGATATCCGTCAAGTTCAGCGCCAGTCCATCTTGGGTGTCGCTCAACCGTAAATCGACGCCGATAATCCGCTTAGAAGATTCTTTAGATAACAGGGCTTCGAAGGCTTGGTTATGGTTACGGTACAAAATCATGCCGACTTTTAAACCCTTTGGCACCTGCAATATATGCAGTTTTAACCCTTCGGCGCGGTTAACCCGCAGGCCTTGCAGCTTGTCATCTGATTGTTTTGCCATAGCAAAATTCGCGGGGAAAAACGCTAAGCCATCGCCGTTATTAAACTCATGGCTAGAGCTCACTTGGATAAAGTCTTTACCTATGCTGACCACTTTACCGACTTCTTCGCCTATGTATTTGGGCGAGCGAAAATCTTTAATTCCTTGGCTACGTTCGTTAACAAAGTAATCTGTACTGCCACGGTTAAAGGTCTTTTCAGGATCAGGGGTAAAACTATGTTCGCAGCGGCCGTGGGATGAAGCCTTAAACTCAGGGCGACGCGCCATAATCGCATCCAGCTTTTGGCGATAATGCGCGGTGACGTTTTTAACGTAACTTAAATCCTTTAAGCGACCTTCAATCTTAAACGAGCGAATGCCCGCATCGATTAGCGCCTCAAGGTTTTCGGTTTGGTTATTGTCTTTTAAAGACAATAAGTGTTCATTCTGCGCTAATACATCCCCTTGACGGGTTTTAAGATTACCCGGCAGGCGGCACATTTGCGAGCATTCACCGCGGTTAGCACTGCGGTTACTAAAGGAATGGCTCAAATTACATAAGCCACTGTAAGCCACACACAAAGCACCGTGGATAAAGAATTCGAGCTGCATATTAGTATGCGCGGCGACATCACGGATTTGGCTTAAGCCCAATTCACGGGCAAGCACCACCTGAGAAAAACCAACTTGCTCTAAAAACGCCACTTTTTCTGGACTGCGGTTATCCATTTGGGTACTGGCATGCAGGGCAATCGGCGGCAAATTGAGCTGTAATACGCCCATGTCCTGCACAATCAGCGCATCGGCACCCGCTTCGTACAATTGCCAAATGAGTTTTTCGGCGTCGGCCAGTTCGTTATCCATCAAAATGGTATTGAGGGCGACGAATACCTGAGCATGGTATTGATGAGCATAAGTACACAGGCGCGCGATATCTTCAACACTGTTACCCGCCGTTGCCCGCGCACCAAATGCAGGACCACCTATGTATACCGCATCGGCACCATGGCGTATGGCTTCGATACCGTAGTCAGCATTTTTTGCAGGTGCCAATAACTCAAGACGGTTATGGACATGAGAAAGATTCTCGGGAGTGTATATCTCTGGCTGGCTCATGGCTTCAAAGGCTCAAAATGATCATTAACGAAAAGGACGGGAGTATAACAAAAACTCAAATACAGCTCTATCAGCAAATCATCAACTAATCCGCTTTACTTTTGTCAGCAAGGATAATGGCACAGCCGATCTTTAGGCCTCACACTTGCGCCCTCAAGCCGAGCAGAGTATCTTTGCCCCGCATTGACGAATAGGCACTATTTATGACTGATTTTATTTACCAACCACCGACCACTCCTTGGCTCGATATTCTTTATCAAGATAAAGACATTATCGTCATCAACAAACCTTCAGGATTGTTGTCTGTGCCCGGTCGCGACCCAGCCCATTACGACAGTGTCTATGCTCGAGTAAAAGCTGAGCATCCCCATTGCCAAATCGTCCATCGCCTCGATATGGCGACCTCAGGCGTGATAGTTGTCGCCCTTATTCGTAGCGCAGAGCGGGAATTAAAACGTCAGTTCCACGATAGAGAAACCAGCAAGACCTATTATGCAAGGGTCGCAGGCCATGTCAAAAATGACACTGGCAGCGTTGATTATCCACTGATCTGCGACTGGCCAAATCGCCCTAAACAGAAAGTCGATCATCTTGTTGGCAAACCGTCTTTGACTCACTACCAAGTAATGAGCCGCGCCAAACGCTCAACGCTGGTTAAACTGATGCCAATCACAGGCCGCTCACACCAATTACGGGTGCATATGATGGCGCTAGGACATCCGATCTTAGGCGATGGTTTTTATGCCGACTCACTGGCAAAATCCTTAGCGCCTCGACTATTACTACATGCAGCAGAGCTCACCATCAAACATCCATACTCGGGTGTCTGTATGACTTTTAGCGCAGAAGTGCCTTTTTGTGAGCCTTTGGGCGAGCAATGATCACTAAAATCAAATAATACGGGCAAAATCGGTAGCAATTCCCCATAAAAAAACGTAACTTTATGACAATTCACTACGTTATAGAGAGTTTATTTATGGATACCGCATTTCAGCGCGATCAACTCGATAATCATATCCTCGAAGCCCTAATGCAGGATGCCCGCACACCCTTTGCCGAACTCGCTAAACGCTTTAGCGTTAGCGCCGGCACTATCCATGTTCGGGTAGAAAAAATGAAGCAAGCGGGGATCATTACAGGTGCGCAAATCACGGTAAACCCTAAAGCCCTAGGCTATGACGTTTGCTGTTTTATCGGTATCAACCTTAAAAGCGCTGGCGATTACCCCGCCGCTATCGCCAAACTCAACGCTCTCGAAGAAGTCGTCGAAGCCTATTACACCACAGGCAACTACAGTATTTTCGTAAAGGTAATGTGCCAATCCATCGATGGTTTACAGCACGTACTCATCAATCGCATTCAATCTATCGATGAAATCCAGTCAACGGAAACCTTGATCAGCCTACAAAACCCAATCGTCAGAGCGGTTAAGCCTTAAACAGGAAAAACAGCAAATACTTGCAAACAACATAACAAACCTCAAAGTGTGATTAACATCTTTTTTACTGTAAAAGTGTTAACCATACGATATATTTGTGTTACAACTTCATTGCTATCGCCAAAGAGCGCAGCAAAAACTATAACAATTCAGCTACAAGCACATTTAGTAAAGTGCTGAAGGCATTAATTGACAAGGAAGAAGTTGTGAAGACAAAACTATCGATCGCTATCTCTGCTGCACTACTCTCAAGCGCAGCTATTGCTGACACTGCAACCAAGTACAACACGACTAACCAAGCGACAGATCAGTACGCTGGCATCAGTGTTACAAAAAATGGAAGTAATGAGCAAAAACAAGCTGTTGCCTGGATGATAAAACTTAAAGCTCCTTCTGTTGCTCAACAAAGCCAATTAAAGGGTTTTAATCGACAATCGGTCATGAGCAATATCGAAAGTTCACAATCAAAAGTTAAAAATGCTATTCAGAACATGGATGCTGATATTAAGATTGTCGCAACCACCTCAAAATTAGTTAATTCCATTGTCGTTCAAGGTGATCATAAAAAACTCGCTGCTTTACTGAAAAATGCTGAAGTTGCCGACATTTTACCTATATACGACTATAAACTCGATGTTGCAGCAAGTGCGGAGTACATCAAAGCAAAAGCTATTATCGAAGCTGGTGTAGCCTCTGGTAAAGGTCAGCGTGTTGCTGTACTTGACACTGGCGTCGATTACACTCACAAAGCTCTAGGTGGTTCAGGCTTAGTTGCTGACTATAAAGCAGCTGTTGCTGCCAAAAGTGAAACACCAAACTGGCCTCAGGGCAAAGTAATTGGTGGTTGGGACTTCGTTAACAACGATCCAAATCCAATTGATGTCACAACGAACCACGGAACCCATGTGAGTCATTCAGTAGTTGGCACGGCGCCTGATGTAGAACTACTCGTGTACTCAGTATGTAACTCAGGCTGTTCGGGTATCGCCCAGTTAAATGCATTAGAAGCATCAATGGATCCTAATGATGATGGTGATATCACTGACCGTGTTGACACTGTTAACATGTCATTAGGCGGTGACTTTGGTGATACCGATGGTGGCGCAGTTCAAGTCTTAATTGATGAAATGGTAAAACTTGGGGTAAACTTGGTTATCTCTGCAGGTAATGATGGCTCAACACCTTTCGTGGTTGGCGGCCCAAGTACCACTAATAGCGCTTTATCAGTAGGCGCTATGACACACCCAACAACTAAAGCTGGCAAAATTGATGCAATGCTAGTTGGAGAGTCAATTACTGCTATTGGTGCAGGGTTTAATAAATCAAATACATACAGCTTCACGAATGCAACTGCCCCCATAATTTACCCTGCAACTAACAAAAATGGTTGTGTTGCTTACACTGAAGACTTAACTGGTAAAACGGTACTGATTGATCGTGGAGTTTGTGGCTTCGCTGTTAAAGTTCTAAATGCGCAGTTAAAAGGTGCTTCATTTGTCATAGTGGCAAACAACGCGGCCAACACAGCTCCAATTGTTATGGGAGGTGAGGACAACAGCATAACAATTCCATCTGTGATGATTTCAAAGGAAGATGGTGATGCAATTAAAACGGCGCTCGCGGCAGGTAACGTAGCGTTCAGCGTGTCATCTACTGAAGTCACGACGGCAGGAGCAATTGCAACCTTTACTTCACGTGGTCCTTCAATTGCAGGCACTTTAAAGCCGGAGATTACCGCTCCTGGTACTGACATATTAACTGCTCACCCAGGTTTAGGAGAAGGATTAACTCCAATAAGCGGTACCTCATTCTCAAGTCCAATCACAGCTGGTGCAATTAGTATCATTCGTGAGGCATTACCACAACGCAACGCGTTTGAAATTAAAGCCACAATTATGAACGCGGCAAACTTAGACGTAACGCTAGAGCCAAAAGAAATAAACCCAGACACTGAGTTGGCACCAATCAGTTATATTGGTTCTGGATTGGTCAATGTAGAAAAAGCCATTAACCTTCCTGTTGCTGCCTGGAATAAAGAGACTAAACAAGCCGCTTTAGCATTTGGCTTATTGGCTCTCAATAAAACAACTTCAATTACTAAAACGGTTTCTGTTAAGAACTTCTCGACAGCAGAAAAAACCTACACACTAAAAGTCGACCAACGTTTCCAGAATGACTTAGATTCTGGAGCACTAAGTTTTGCAGTACCTGCAAGCGTAACGATTCCAGCAGGACAAACTGTCGACTTTGACGTTACAGCCACAATAGATCCAACAAAACTGCCAGAATGGACTCTTACATCATCCTATGAGCTTGATGGGACTGCTGCAGATGCTTCTACTGCATTAACATTGTCAGAATACGATGGTGCGATCCAATTTATGGATGGCGAAGAAAAAGCACTACATTTGGTTTATCATATTCTGCCAAAAGCAGCGGCCGCAATTTCAGTTGCAACAGAAACCACTGCCGATGGCATAGTGCGCACACTCACCAACGTAGGCGCAACTTCAATTACAGATCCATTTACGGCTCCACTTATTGCAACTAGCCCTGTTGATAATACAAAACGTCATGACTTGCTCAATGCATCGAGTGAACTGTTATTAAGCAGCTCATGTGATGCGGGTATTGCGATATATAACACGCTACAAATGCGCGATCCTATTATCCATCCTCTAGCGGGTAACTATTCAGTCGATTATGATCTTAACAATGATGGAGTTTGGGATTACACAGCAGCAACGGCGAACTTAAACTGGTTCAATGAAGCATATCCAAGATCTATCTATGGTTTAGTTTCTAAATATGGTACTTCGTCTGGAACATTAGAACCTGTATTCCACGTGACTGGTAATGACTTCCTAACGAGTAAAGCCTGTTTTGAAGATTTAGGCTTAACTCAAGCGGATTTAGGTAAGACTATAAAGGTTCGCTTCCGCGTTGAGGATAGTGACTGGGCTCCAATTCCATCGGGTGATGAAGACAGCGTAGTGGCAACACTGATGCTTGATGGTTCAGGAACTTCTGCAATGCTAGTTGATACAGAAGGCAATGAAGTTACTGAACTAAAACCAGGAGAAAGTGCAACTTTAGAAACTCAAGTTGGCGATAATGCGATAGGCTTTATGTTCCTGTCTGATTCTGGTTCTATGTCCGTTGTTGCTAATACCTCTGACGAAGGTAACTCTGCTCCAACAGTAGCCGACGTGATGCTTTCAGTAGATAAAGGTGCTGCAGCAGGAACTGTGTTAGGCAAATTAACAGCAACAGATCCAGACATGATCACAAGTCCATTCTCCGAGTTTGTCACACTGAACTCTAATAGCAGCATGGTCGTTGTCGATAAAGATGGAACAGTGCATTTAAGTACTGATGCTGTAATTAACCAACAGAGCACGACAATGGAAGTTGAAGTTATTGCACTAGATACTATGGGTAATGCTTCAGCGCCAGCAAAAGTCACTGTCATGATTAATAATACCAAACCAACCGTTGCACCTACGGGCATGGCAAGTACAGAAGGGTTTGTTGTCACAGCTAAGGCCAATGCTAAAGATGCAGATAAAGACACCCTAACCTATAACTGGGTACAAACAAGTGGTATTAAAGTCACATTTACTAATGGTGGAGACAGCATAAACTTCTCTGCTCCTAGCGGTGACCATGTTCTTACTTTCTCTGTTACAGCCTCTGATGGCAAACTTGAAAGTGATCCCGGTACAGCAACCATCACAGTTAGTGCTAAAAAAGCAGAATCTTCAGGTGGCGGTGCTCTAGGTTGGCTAACCGCCTTATTGTTACCACTGGTGGCAATGCGTCGTCGTATGAAGTAACGAGTTGTTGACACTAAAAAGGGAGCCTTAATGGCTCCCTTTTTCTATTACGCTCTAAAGAAATATGTCTAGGAACGCAGGCCGATTCCGCGCGAGACTAAGTAATACGCTAAGGTCCAAAGTGCGACACAGAAACCGATCATAATGGCGATGGATAATGGCACGCTGATATCGGCGAAGCCTAAAAAGCCGTAGCGGAACACGTTGATCATATAGACCACAGGGTTGAGTGCCGACACGCCTTGCCAAAATGGGGGTAAAAGTGACAGGGAGTAAAATACGCCGCCAAGGTAAGTTAATGGGGTAAGCACAAAGGTGGGGATGATACTGATGTCGTCGAAGCTTTTGGCAAAAACAGCGTTAATTAAGCCACCCAATGAGAATAGCACTGAGGTTAAAAATACCGTCATCACCACTAAACCTGCGTGATGTAAGCTTATGTCGACAAAGAACATGGCAACTAACGTCACTATTAGGCCGACACACAAACCGCGCGCCACACCGCCACCGACGTAGCCAGCAATCAGTACATAATGGGGCACAGGTGCCACCATCAACTCTTCTAAATTACGTTGAAACTTGGCACTGTAAAATGAGCTAGCGACATTCGAGTAAGAGTTAGTGATCACCGACATCATGATCAAACCAGGGGCGATAAACTCCATATAAGATACGCCGCCCATTTCTCCAATCCGGCTGCCGACTAAGTTACCAAAAATCAAAAAATACAAGGTCATGGTAATCGCTGGCGGAACTAAGGTCTGGATCCAAATTCGCGTAAAACGATTAATCTCTTTACTTAAAATACTTTTAAAGGCAATAAAGTAGAGCTGATTCATGCTGAGGCTCCCTGAGTTTTCTTCACGAGTTCGACGAAGAGTTCTTCTAACCGATTAGACTTGTTACGCATCGATAGCACTTCAATATTGGCTGCGCTCAATTGGCTAAAGACATCGTTAAGATTATGCTCTTTCGCTACATCCACCTCTAAGGTATGAGAGTCGGTTAAGCGACAAGCCATGCCATCGAGCACGGGGGCCGTTCCAGTATCGCGACGAAGATCGAGAATAAAAGTCTCCATATTCAGCTTACTCAGCAACGCCTTCATGCTAGTGCATTCCACTAAAATACCTTTATCGATAATGCCGATATTACGGCAAAGCATTTCCGCTTCTTCAAGGTAATGAGTGGTCAGGATGATCGTCACGCCCTGCTGGTTTATTTGTTTAAGAAACTCCCACATAGAGCGGCGCAGTTCAATATCCACACCTGCGGTAGGTTCATCTAAAATCAATAATTTAGGTTCGTGCATCAGGGCGCGCGCAATCATTAACCGTCGCTTCATCCCGCCGGATAATTCCCGCGAAGGGCTATTGCGCTTTTCCCACAGATCCAGTTGGCTTAAGTATTTTTGGGCACGCTCAAGGGCGATAGGTTTTGGCACACCATAGTAACCCGCTTGATTCACCACAATTTGCAGCACGGTTTCAAACTGGTTGAAGTTAAACTCTTGTGGCACTAAACCAATGCAGAGTTTGGCGTGTTCTAGCTGCTTATCGATATCATAATCAAAGACTTTGACCGTACCTGAACTCTTCTGCACTAAGGAGCTAATAATACCAATCGTGGTGGATTTACCCGCACCATTGGGGCCGAGCAAGGCAAAGAAATCCCCTTGATTGACGGTAAGGCTGATGCCTTTGACCGCTTCGACGCCGCCTTTATAGGTTTTTTTAAGCCCTTCGAGTACCAGAGCATGGGTAATATTCGCCATATTTGTACCGATCCTTACACATTAGAAAGTAATAAGATGGTGCTAAAAAACACAATTACAATGATAGGTTGCAGAACTAAAACAAAAAATTAGCTAATTGATTGAAAAGACAATCTTTAATGATTCAATCATTAATACTTTTTATATTGCCGCAAAAAGCAAAACTCCCGCCTGTTGCGGGAGTTTTAAACTGTATCGGACACTTAATCGAGTAGTACGACTTTGGCGATATAAGGTAGATTGCGATACTGCTCGGCATAATCAATACCATAACCTACGATAAACTCATCAGGGATAGTAAAACCGATAAAATCGACCTTCACATCCACTTCTCGACGCTCAGGTTTATCCAACAGGGTGCACAGTGCAAGACTCTTAGGCTCCCGCAGTAACAACATCTCGCGCACTTTGCTTAACGTATTACCTGAGTCAATCAAGTCTTCCACAATCAATACATCGCGACCGGCGATATCTGATTGCACATCTTTCAGCACTTTCACATCCCGTGAGCTGGTCATAGTATTGCCATAACTGGAAACCGACATAAAATCGATTTCAACATGGCCTTTAATGCGGCGACACAGGTCAGCCATAAAGACCACTGAGCCTTTTAACAAGCCTACCATCAGCAGACGTTCGCTGTGGGCATAATGGGCATTGATTAGCTCTGCCATTTGATCCAATTTCTGGCTTATCTCTTCTGCAGAGATCATCACTTCGGTGGTGTGTTTCATATAAGTCTCAATTGTCGAGGTCGCGGTTAGACTGTTTGTCATAACCCCAGCGACTCGTTAATGCATGGTCAACGCCCAAATGATCGAGAATTCGAGCGACCATGAAGTCTACCAGATCTTCTACCGATTTGGGATTGTGATAAAAGCCGGGTGCAGCGGGCATAATGGTCGCGCCGAGGCGAGAAAGGCTTAACATATGCTCTAAGTGTATGGCACTAAAAGGAGTTTCCCTAGGTACTAGGATAAGTTGGCCGCGCTCTTTAATCACCACATCGGCGGCGCGTTCGAGTAAATTATTACTCATTCCGGTAGCAACTGCCGCTAACGTCCCCGTAGAGCAAGGACAAATCACCATTTGTTTAGGTGCAGCGCTACCCGATGCAGGCGGCGAAAACCACTCATCTTTGCCTAATACCACTAACTCGCCAGCAATAATCACGCCTTTTTCGTGCAGCAAAGCCAACAGCTGGGCATGGGCTTTGTCACTGTTGGCGCTTAACTGTAAGCCGTGTTCCGTCGCCAATACCACTCGAGCTGCACTGGAGATCATCAAAAACACTTGATATCCCGATACCAACAGACACTCGAGTAACTTAAGCCCATAGGGAGCACCCGAGGCACCTGTCCAAGCTAAGCTAATCGCCTTAGTCGACTTTGCGTAGGCCATCTTAGCTAACCTGCTCTACAGTTGAAGCCTGTTCTAATGCGGCCAACAGCTTCTTATGTAACCCACCAAAACCACCGTTACTCATCACCACTATGGTGTCGCCTGCTTTGGCGGTTGCTGCGACTTTGGCGACCACATCATCAATTTGATGTAACACAGTCACAGGGATCACCGCCGCTTCCATGGCTTCTTTCATATTCCAGTCGATGGTATCGGCTTGATATAAAAAGGCTTCGTCGGCTTGCATCATAGAAAAAGCTAAAG
This sequence comes from Shewanella sp. NKUCC06_TVS, assembly GCF_019345515.1. Taxonomy (NCBI): domain Bacteria; kingdom Pseudomonadati; phylum Pseudomonadota; class Gammaproteobacteria; order Alteromonadales; family Shewanellaceae; genus Shewanella; species Shewanella sp. NKUCC06_TVS. The sequence goes on from NZ_JAHKQX010000002.1 coordinate 293,548, forward strand.
TGTCTTTATGGACACCGCTCTTCATGGTATTTGAGCGCGGCTCGAGTACCACAGTAATTTTGCTCTGCCCAACCTTAGCCCGCATGCCTTTTAACGTGGTCGCAATGGCCGTCGGATGGTGGGCAAAGTCGTCGTATACGCTCACACCATTAACGGTTCCGAGTAATTCGAGTCGACGCTTAGGTGGCATAAACTTAGCTAAAGCTTCAATTGCAGCACTCGGCTTAACGCCCACGTGGCGTGCGGCAGCAATGGCCATCATGGCGTTTTCAATATTGTGCTGACCAATCAAATCCCATTCGAGAACACCTTGGGACTCGCCATCAAAAAACACTTCAAAGCGATGGCAATCATCACTTAACGCTTTGCCATACCAACCGCTGGTCGATTCGGCTAAATGGTAGGTTTCTTGCTCACTCCAACAACCCATATCAATCGTTTGCTTAACGGCATGGGAATCGGCGGGCCAAATGATCTTGCCTTCACCAGGAACGATGCGAATTAAGTGGTTAAACTGTTTTTGAATCGCAGCCAGATCAGCAAAAATATCGGCATGATCGAACTCAAGATTGTTGATCACTAAGGTACGCGGATGATAATGCACGAATTTCGAACGTTTATCGAAGAAGGCACTGTCGTATTCGTCGGCCTCAACGACAAAGAAAGCGGTCTTGCCTAAACGTGCCGACACACCAAAGTTTTGCGGTACGCCACCGATTAAGAACCCAGGCTCATAACCGCAATAATCTAAAATCCAAGCTAACATGCTAGATGTCGAGGTTTTACCGTGAGTGCCAGACACTGCCAGCACCCAACGCTCAGGCAAAATATGATCGGCTAAAAACTGCGGGCCAGAGGTATAAGGGATGCCAATGTTCAACACGGCTTCCACGCAAGGATTACCCCGGCTCATGGCATTACCAATGACAACTAAGTCAGGATAGTGCCCTGCTTCACCCAGCTGGCTAGGATCAAAACCTTGAATAAGCTCAATGCCTTGGTCCTCTAGTTGCGTGCTCATTGGAGGATAGACATTGGCATCCGAGCCCGTCACTCTGTGCCCTTTTGCCCTAGCCAATAACGCTAGACCACCCATGAAGGTTCCACAAATTCCTAAAATATGTACGTGCATACCGCTCGCTCTGATGTGTTGAATTCACCGCCATTCTAATCCATCGAGCGACAGATTGGCAGGTAACAATCTGGGAAAAGCACAGCAATCACAAATGACAGTTTCTAAATCAGTAGATTTCACATTTGAGCTGCAGAACTGAGATTTTTAGATAACAGGTCAACTAACACAAGGCCAAAAACTGTCGCAATGCAGGTACTAGCGTAAGTCTCGGTAGAGTTGAGCATGCTGAGAGCGGTGACGGCTAAATAAGAATTGACGTAACGCTTCACGCTCTTCGGTTTCGGCCTGAAACTTAACAAAGGCCAGACCTTTCTCGCTACGAATAGGCTCGATATCGACGCGCATAGTCTCGCCATTGGGCAGTTGTAATTGCAAGTCTTTACTGCCTAACAATTGCTTAAATTGCTGCTGTGATTTAGCGCGAATAGCCATGCCAGAACTGGATAACGAGGCAACAGACCATTGCTCACCTTGATCGTGGTCGAATATCCACACATCATCGGCTTGGGTTAACCGCCAACTGCGCTCCACTCCCGAGGCATCTAGCACTTCAGGCACACCTAAAGTGGGTTGAAACTGTCCAAAGTCATCCACTTTCATCAGTAGTGGAAACCAGAGTTTATAGGGCCCGACTTCGGCCAATAGAGTGAGTTTTGCCTTACCGAGAATCGAAGCGATAACTTGCGGCACTTCAGTTGTGACTGTGAGCACATGATTGACCAGGGGATCGTTAGTCAAGGCAGTGCCCACACGAGTCTGCGAAAAAAGTTCGCTAAAACAAGCAAGCTCCTCCGCGGATAATCGAGGTTCATCCATCATGATAAGTCCTCCCGAGTTAAACTCCTTACCCCAAAAAGTACCACCAAAGTATGGGATTGTACATTTTTACACCAAAACAGTGGCAAAAAACGGAATATATGCTAGCAAGGCTAAATTCAAGACTCTATTAGCCATTTGCGCTATTTAACTTGGAAAATGCAGTGGATTGTTATTCCTCGCTTTTTAAACTGCTGGAAGGTGGAGCAAACAAGATACGCAGTCGTTGTTTAACACTCAAGCCTGTCGCTGTGACCTCTGCAAACATGTCTCGCCATTCACTAAAAGTCACTTTAAAGGGATTAAAACTATTCACTGGCTTAGTGATGCCGTAAATCACAGTCTCCACTTCGGGCTCAAAGGTACCAAACAGCTTGTCCCAAATAATCAGCACGCCAGCATAGTTCTTATCTATATATTGTGAATTACGACCGTGGTGCACCCGGTGGTGAGACGGTGTGTTGAAAACCCATTCCAGCGGTCCGAGTGATTTAATCGCTTGGGTATGCACAAAAAATTGCAATCCCAGATTGAGTAATACCACAAACACCACCCAGTTTGGGTCGAAACCTATGACCACTAGCGGTAACCAAAATACCCACATGCCTGCAAAGGGATACATTAAACTCTGACGAAACGCAGTGCTAAAATTCATATTCTCAGAGCTATGGTGCACCACGTGAGCCGCCCACATCCAGCGGACTCTGTGGCTCGCCCTGTGGAACCAGTAATAACAAAAGTCCTGCGCAACCATCAAGGCAATAAAGCTCAATGGGCCCATTTCAATATCGAATAACTTCCAACCAAACATCGCCAAATATAGCTTAGCGATCAGCAAACCAGTGAGCAGATCGGCACCTTGGTGCATGGCCGCGAGGCTGAAATTACACAGCACTTCTTGGCCGCGATAACGTGCACTTAACGGTAGCTTTTGTCTTTTATCGCCAAAGTACCATTCCAGCAAAATACACACGAAAAACAAAGGTGCAAGCACCAGCAGTAACAATTCTGGGTGCTGGATCAGCGAGGCGATATCCATATAAGATCATCCTGTTCTATTTTTATTTTATGATTATTTTTATTGTTACTTTTATAAAAACTCTAACTGCATTCTATAAACCGCATTCAACGCCACAACGCAGGCAGCTGCGATCCGTTAGTCATCGTTAGCTACCAGCGGGCATAATGATCTTCGGCGAGCCCCAGAACATTATTTAACTGGTAACTGTGTCCTTGATTATCGGTAATCGTGCCGCTGAAATGACCGATGAATTGGCGGAAATTACTCTTAAGCAAGAGCAAATTACGCTTTTCACTGCGACAATTGCGCGCCGCAAACTGCAAATCCACTTGGCCATTTTGACTGTAGACTCGCCAAACCTCGGCGCCGAGCGTGGCATGGCGATCAAACTCAAATTGCACTGGCCCGAGTAAATGACGCTCGCCATTAATCCAAAAGACATTTTCAGTAGCCCCAGTTTCATTAACACCCGCCGCTAAATTAAGCCCCATAATGCCCTCATGGATCCGCGCGTTAATTGACGCCCAGCGCCAACTGGTATCACGGCGCATGTAACCCGCTGAAAAGTCATAGCCTGCTAAAGCTTGATTCAGCGGCTGCGGCTCATGACCCACAGTCAAACTACCTTTAACGGTCAAACCATTATGCTTTTGTGTGTAAGTCCAGCCGTTGTATCCAGTAGGACTACACATAGCCATAGGCAAACTTAAGGGGGCTGAGTGTAAAGTCACATCGGCTTGAATATTTTTAGTATCAATCACTAACCGCCAACCGCCCTCTACAATCTCAAAGCTTAACTGCGCCCCTTTACGGCCAATACTACTTCGGCCCTCGGCGGGCGATGGCGTCATCTGATAGCCAAACCTCAAAGGTTTTAGCCAATCAAGCTGGGTGAGTGTGTTGGTTTTTATGTCGTATAAATAACAAAAAGCACTGCCGACGTAGGCAATATCGGCAAGCGCGATGCCTAGGACATAACGCGGCGTGACCAAAGAGACAAACTGAAATTGTTTATAATCGAAATGCTTAGCCCACGCTGAAGCAGGTTTATCCATAGTATCGAAATAGGCAAAGTCCGCTAAACCTAAGGTTTTGACTATGCCATCGAAATGACCGAAATGGGGTAACCCCTTCTGATTGATCAGGTTATCTGGGGCGATTTGCGTTGCTATCGTTAACATGACTAAGCCTTACAAAAAAGACGCGGGAGCATCTATGCTCTCTCATTCTAAACATCGAATTTTTACTCTAACCTGTCCCCCATTGCATTAAAAGAGTGCAAGGACAAAATGTTGTCATTTTGTTGCCAGTCAGTATTCGGTTTAATGTTTTAAATTCCTTGTTTGTAAAACTATTAAAGCGCCTAAAGGCGCTTTAATAGTTGGATAAGGAAAGATTAGAATCGGTAGCTAATACCAAAGTTGATCCCCTGTAATTCAAGCTCTTTCATCGGGATATATTGGTATTCCAAATTCAAACCGAATCCTGACTTAAATCGATATTGCCAGCCTGCAGCGCCATAAAAACCGACATCATCCGAGTCCATATCTTGTTTATCTATCTCATAGCTGACTTGAGTGTAAGCAGCGCCTAATTTGGCATACAGGCTGTTACCACGAGACAAAGCATACTCACCGTAAGCGACGGTTCTAACACCTTGGTAACGTAAATCTTTTATCTCACTGATGACGCTAACAAGCGCACTCGCCATCCCACCTGAACCCGCTAAATAACCCGCCTCAAACCCAAAATGCTCGTTGAGCATATAGCGGTAATATAAGTCGCTGGTTAAGGTGTCACCCGCATCATATTTACCGTTCTTAGTTTCAAATTCTTGGGTACCGTAACCTAAACTACCACCCAGTATATGGACAGAATCGCCCGCGAGCGCATTGGAGCTCATCATGCCTGACGCCAGCATCAGGCCAACAAATAACGAAGTGAATGATATTTTTTCCATATTTAACCTGCCTTCCATGCCTTGTAACTATGCGAATAAATGATGTGAATGCACAGAAAACACGGATGTGAATAATGAGCACAAGATATTAGCAATAAAAGCTGTACCTCAACTGAATCACGGTGTTCTGTGGCATCAAAAGTGATTTCTGGTATGCTGTAGCCACTTTTACTTGTACGAGAGATCCCATGAAACGGCTATTACTGACCTTGACTTTCCCCCTGCTGTTCGCGGGCTGTGCCAGCCAAAATCCGACTCATATGGCTTTCAGCCCTCAAGTGCCCAATATCAGCCAACAAACGGCGCAACTTGTACCTATCGCTCTTGAAACGGTAGATACACGCACAGTCGATTATGTTGCTCGTTTTATTGAAGAAGGGACAAAAACACGTTTAGTTGGCCCGAGCGAACCGCCTAAACTGTTACTCGATGAAGTATTCCGCGCAGGTTTTGCTCAAGCGGGCTACCAAATCGACCCAAGCGCAACTAATTCAGTGCAAATTCAATTAGAAGAATTGCAAATGGATATCACTAAAAAGACCTTTGGCTATGAGGCAAAACACAGTGTGTTAATCGCAGTTCAAGCCAAAAACTCCACCCAAGAGCTGGTTAAACGCTATAAAGCCAAAGGCACTTTAAAAGGTCCTTTAACACCCGATTTTGCAACTTTAGAACTGGATATGAACAAATTGCTCGGCCAACTTACCGGCGAGATTCTAAACGATCCTGAGCTTAATCAGTTTCTACAAAAATAACAGCGTCAGTTTATTATAAGGAAATCAATATGCTCCGTTGGATATCAGCCCTCTTGCTCATATTTATGAGTCATCATAGTCTCGCACTCGACATTCAGGCCGATACCTTGTATCCCAGAGTCGAATTTGATACTAGCTTAGGCAAAATCGTGGTCGAGCTAGATAGAACTCGTGCACCAATCACTGTCGATAACTTTTTAACTCATGTCGTTAAAGGCGAATACGACAACACGATATTTCACCGTGTGATCAGTGACTTTGTGGTGCAAGGCGGTGGACTCACCCCTAAGTATGAAGAGTTGCCAGACGGCAAGCCGATAGTCAACGAATCAGGAAATGGCCTAACAAATAGCATGGGCACTATCGCCATGGCACGTGAAAACGAGCCGCACTCAGCCACTCGTCAGTTCTACTTTAACGTAGCCGACAACACTAAGCTCGATCCCTCTAAACGTCGTTGGGGTTATGCCGTATTTGGTGAAGTGATTGAAGGTAAAACTGTCCTCGAAGCTATGGCTGTCGTTGAGACAGGAACTAACACTAAGCTCAATTGGCCCGATGTTCCTGTTACCCCTATCATATTGAAAAAAGCCAAATTATTACCAAAACAGTAATCAAAATATAATTTCGAGCAAAAGCGCTAATTTTGCATCTATACTGTGATAGTAAACAGAAAGGAGGCAAACGATGACGGCAACTGAGTTCATCGATAATAAAGCGCCCCAACTCGCCTTCTATGGAAAAGCGTTTTTGAGTGAAGAACTAGACTTCCATGAAGTGCAACTTTACTTATGGGATACGTTAGAAGAATGGCAGCAACTGAATTCGACTGGCGAAGCGCAAACGGAAACTGAAAAAGTGTTTTGGCACTTGCTCCACAGCTTTAACAGGTGGCCTGACTGTGTGATCCGCGGTAATCAATATCTGCGTAAGCAAGTAAATGATTGCTGTGACTACCTGAGTTTAGGCGGCCGAGTGCCGCAGGGATGCATCGGGATAAGACCTTAAGTTCAGCATTCCTATCGATAAAAAATGGCCCTGTAATAGGGCCTTTTTATTTCGTAAACAAATTCCTCGTGTGTACATTATTACGCTCTCCTTACTATCAAGATCAATGCTGGCGATAAAGATAAGCGATAAACTTTTAGCTACAAGCAGTTAACTCTCGAGCCATATTCAACCATCTTATAGTGCTAAACGGGACTCCAAAGTAAAAGGAATACCATTAGCCCTTGAACCCTATGGCACCTTACCCGTAAGCTAAGCGGATTAAACACTTAGACTCATGCCTATGTCCGCAACAGGTTTTATTCAACGTACACTCGATGCCCTCAGTGTCTATTATCACAAGCGGGTTTTGATCCTGTTATTACTGGGTTTTTCTGCTGGTCTACCATTAATGCTGGTATTTTCAACGTTATCCTTTTGGTTGCGTGAAGCTGGTGTTGATCGCACTTCAATCGGTTATTTCAGCTGGATAGCCTTAGCCTATGCGTTTAAATGGGCTTGGTCACCCTTAGTCGATCGGCTTTCATTGCCGCTGCTAACTCGATTTCTAGGCCGCCGCCGTAGCTGGATGCTGTTCGCTCAGTTGTTATTGGTTGGTGCCATCTTAGGCATGTCTTTTAGTGACCCTCTCAAAGATCTCGAGCGCTTGGCACTGTTCGCATTAATGGTCGCCTTTGCCTCAGCCACTCAAGATATTGTTATTGATGCCTTTCGGATTGAATCAGCCCCAGAAAAGATGCAAGCCGCACTAGCAGCGGCCTATCAAGTGGGTTATCGCAGCGCCATGATTATCGCCACCGCAGGTGCTCTCACGATAGCGGCTTGGGTTGAACCCGGTAACACGGCATACAACTTAGTGGCATGGCAAACTTCTTACCTGATTATGGCAGGATTGATGTCTGTTGGGATTTTGACCACGCTTTTTAGCCGCGAACCCGAAGTCGATACCCGCGCCGCCGATGCCACTGAATTAGTGCTAAAACAACGCTTAAGTGCACGTTATCCTAGAATTATCGCAGCGGGCATATCTTGGGTATATACGGCCAGTATTTTACCCTTTATCGACTTTTTCAAACGCTATGGCCGCAGCGCTATCCTTATCTTATTACTGATTTCTTGCTACCGGATCTCGGATATTGTGATGGGGATTATGGCGAACGTCTTTTATGTGGACATGGGATTCACTAAGGAAGAAATTGCCTATTTGAGTAAAATCTATGGCCTGATCATGACCTTAGTCGGCGCAGCCTTCGGCGGTGTTTTGTTAGCCCGCTTCGGAACTATGAAAATCCTTTTCCTCGGTGCCTTACTGGTTGCCGTAACCAATCTGCTATTCGCATGGCAGGCAGTGATTGGCTACAACGTGCCCTTTTTAACCTTTGCTATTTCCGTGGATAACTTCAGCGCTGGGATAGCCACGGCGGCATTTATAGCCTATCTCTCGAGTCTCACTAGCAACGGCTACAGTGCAACGCAATATGCCTTACTGTCTTCGATTATGTTGCTTTTCCCTAAATTTATCGCGGGCTTCTCGGGCGCTTATGTCGACGCATTTGGTTATGTGAACTTCTTTGTCGCCGCCAGTGTTATTGGCTTTCCGGTGTTGTTTTTGGTTGTCTTAGTCAACAAGTATGCGCCGCATCCAAGCACATCATTAATGGATGATTCATCAAAAAGTGCACCAACAAAATCGGATTAAGGTCTCATAGCACTTATGTCATCAATATAAAAAAGCCCTCACACCTTAGTGTGAGGGCTTTTACATTTAAAGACGAAATGGCAAACGCGATACTGCATCACGTTAAACCAATTCTGCTCGATTAATCTTTAAAGTTATCAAATTGGAAAGGCTGGCCTAACTCAGACTCACGTGCCAACGCCATGACAGCTTGTAAATCGTCACGTTTTTTACCTGTAACTCGTACTTTCTCGCCCTGAATAGACGCTTGCACTTTAAGTTTGCTGTCTTTAATTAGCTTGACCAGTTTTTTAGCAATTAAGGTTTCTATACCTTCTTTAAACTTCACTTTTAGGGAGAAGGTTTTACCGCTGTGGATGGCTTTCTCATCGACTTCCATCGAAGACGGATCCACATTACGTTTGCTCAGTTGCATACGTAAAATGTCCACTAATTGTTGGCATTGGAAGTCATCTTCAGCGGTTAACGTGACCACATGATCCTTATATTCCACGTCAGCCGTTTTACCGCGAAAATCGAAACGTGTCGCCAGCTCACGCTTAGTATTATCAACCGCATTACGCAGTTCAACTTCATTCACTTCTGACACAATATCCATTGAAGGCATAGTTTTTATGTCCCATATCAAATTAATATGCAGCTAGTTTACCCACACACAAGCCTAAGTTGAAGGTAAAGCCTAGAATAAAAGCGTAATCATGGGTGACTTTAGCTACGCATTTTCCTATCATTGCCCCACTCTAAGCTAATACAAACATATTTGTGATAACTAAAAATACCCTATTTAAGCTGGCTTTAGCCGTAGCCTTTGTCGTGATCAGTTATCTGGTATTTTCCAGACCAACCTATTCGCAAAGTATTCCGAATATCGACAAGGTAGGCCATCTTGGGAGCTTTTTTTGCCTCTCCTATCTCACCTATCTTGCTTTCAAACCTAAGTGGTATTGGTTATCTCTCACACTGGCAAGCTACGCCATTTTAATTGAGTTGGTGCAATCACGTTTGCCCTACCGTAGCGCTTCTGTGGGTGATGTTATTGCCGACTTTTCGGGTATTGCACTGTTTTACTTTTGCAATTGGGCCTATGGCAAATACTTCCGCGCAGCGCAATTGCGAGAAGATTAACCCAGGCGCTTCAAACTGGTACTGATGACCGATACCTTAAGGCTACAGATATGACTCATGCTGTGAACATAAATCGCGTGGTGGATATTGCGATTTTAGGTGCTGGTGCCGTTGGGCAGCTTATTTGCCACCAACTGACTACAGCCGGCATAGGTGTTGGTCTTATCGGCCGCGATTCAATTGTATCTATACAGCAGACACTTAGCGTCACTCCATTAGCGCCGGCCAATGATAATCAACAGAAAACACAAGCACTCCAGTATTCTGTGCCTATCTTGACGGCCAATGCGCTCGATAATATCCGCCTCGTGATTGTCTGCGTCAAAGCCTATCAAGTGCTCGATGCACTTTTGCCCTTACTTAACCAACTGCCCAGACAATGCCACATTTTGTTGTTACACAATGGAATGGGACCTCATTTAGCCCTAGCGCCGCTAATTGATGCGCAAGCTGATAGCAGAGGGTTAAGCCTAGGGACAACTTCTCAAGGGGTGTTACGTCAAGCCAGTTGGCAAATTAGGCAAACGGGACAAGGGCTAACTCAATTTGGGCATTTTACAGGTACAGAGCTCACTGAGCATTATCGCAATGCTTTACTGGCGGCTATCCCCAACAGTGAATGGGTAGATGCCATTGTGCCTTGTCTATGGCAGAAACTCGCCGTTAATGCCGCGATTAATCCACTTACAGCACTATATCAATGTCCTAATGGCACACTCGCCGAGCCAGGTTTTAGTGACATGATTAAAGGCATTCTCGACGAGTTAGTCACGGTTGCCACACTCGAGGGCGTGCCTCTAGATAAACAATTGTTACACGACAGGGTCTATCAGGTGATCCGCCTCACTGCGGGGAATTTCTCATCGATGCACCAAGATATTACACACCAAAGACGAACTGAGATAGACCAAATTAATGGTTATATCTGTGAGCGTGCACAAGCGCACGGTTTAAGTGCACCAGTTAATGCTGACCTCTGGGCGCGCGTCAAACAGCTAGAAGCTTAAGCAAGAAAACTCACATAGCAAAACTAAATATAACATTATGTTTAATTGATATAATTTTTAATTTTTTGCTAAATCCCCACTTTTTATTTACCGCATTAAAACGCGAATTCCCCTAGTGCCATACTCACTCGGCTTTTGCCGCACTCATGCTAGTCAAGCAAATTTAACTTGCACCAACAATACGCACCAAATCAGGGCAGATTAACTTTGCCTTGCACCGTTTTGCATCAAAATTTTAAGCTATTTCGGTGCATTTTAATGTTAACGCAATGATAATAAATGCTTTATCTATATGGCCTAATTCCTGCTTTATTCCAATAAATTAAGTCTGCAGCTTGTTGGAGAGAAAATTGAAACTGGTCACCGCAATCATTAAACCATTCAAATTAGACGATGTACGTGAAGCTTTAACCCAGCTCAGCGTCCATGGCATGACAGTCACTGAAGTACGCGGTTTTGGCCGCCAAAAGGGCCATACGGAATTGTATCGTGGTGCTGAATATGCAGTGGACTTTTTACCTAAGATTAAACTCGAAGTTGCCATTCATTCCGATCAAGAAGATGCCGTTATTGATGCCATTATTGCTGCAGCCCATACGGGCAAAGTGGGTGATGGCAAAATCTTTGTGACTTCGTTAGAACAAGTGGTGCGCATTCGCACTTCGGAAGAAGGAGTTGATGCCCTATGATGCTAGTGAGCTTCAGACTCAGTATTAAATCCCTATTGATATTATTCAGTATATTGGCGACGAATGCCGTCGCCGATGATGGTCAATTTAGCGCTGCAAATACAGCGTGGATCTTAAGCTCATCCGCATTAGTGTTGTTGATGACCCTGCCAGGATTAGCCTTGTTTTACGGCGGTTTAGTTCGCAGTAAAAACGTGCTTTCAATATTGATGCAATGCTTCTCTATTGCCGCCCTAGTGTCAGTTTTATGGTTCGGGCTAGGTTATTCACTCGCATTCGACACAGGTAACAGTTTCATCGGTGGCTTAGACAAAGCACTACTGTCAGGTATTGGTCGCGATAGTCTTAGCGGGGATATTCCCGAGCCGCTGTTTATGCTATTTCAAATGACCTTTGCCATCATAACGCCAGCTTTAATCATCGGTGGTTTTGCCGAGCGAATGAAGTTTTCAGCTGTGCTTATCTTTTCAGGTGCTTGGTTATTAATGGTTTATGCGCCGATCACCCACTGGGTGTGGGGCGGTGGCTGGTTAGCACAGCTAGGACTGTATGATTTCGCGGGCGGAACCGTGGTGCATATCACCGCAGGGGTTGCTGCGCTCGTGGCCGCTAAAGTGCTAGGTCCACGCAAAGGATTTTTAAACTCGGCGATTATGCCGCATAACCTGACGATGACTGTCACAGGTGCGGGCATGCTGTGGGTGGGTTGGTTCGGTTTTAACGGCGGCAGTGCGCTAGGCGCTAACGGCACCGCAGCCATGGCGATTCTAGCCACTCATCTCGCCGCTTCTATGGGCGCGATGACATGGGCGGCAATTGAGTGGATTAAGTTTGGTAAACCCAGCGCCCTTGGCATAGTCACAGGCATGGTAGCGGGCTTAGGCACTATCACTCCCGCCTCTGGTTATGTTGGCCCAGCAGGCGCCTTAGTCATAGGTTTACTCGGTGGAATCGTGTGTTTTTACTCAACTGTTTATATCAAACAGAAACTTAAAATCGATGACTCCTTAGACGTTTTCCCCGTGCACGGTGTCGGTGGTATTCTCGGTACCCTTTTGGCAGGAGTATTTAGCTCGACCCAATTAGGCGTCTTTAGCGGCTTCGGTTTTGCGGCAGTGAACGACACTATGATAGACCAACTTGGGGTACAGATTATCGGGGTTGCGGCGACATTTACTTATACTGCGGTGGTCACTTGGTTGCTGTTTGTGATCATCCGTAAGCTACTTGGCGGCCTTCGCGTCAGCACAGAGCAAGAAGTTAACGGCTTAGATTTATCGGAACACGAAGAAACGGGTTATAGCCTTTAATCAGAACCTCGAGCCAGAACCTTTAGTTAAGACAGTTGAATAGCCATAAGGGTACCAAGGCGCCCTGATGGCTGACTTACATCATGATGCTACTTTTTAAAATGCTCGACTAACCATAACTTTAAATCCGCCAACTTCATCGGCTTAGCAAAGAGATAACCTTGTAAAAAATGGACTTGGCGACTAGTCAAATAATCTGCCTGCTCCTGCGTTTCAACCCCTTCAGCCACCACCACATAATTCATCTTATGGGAGAGCTCAATAATGGTATCGAGTACGTGGGAAGTCACGGAGTCCTGCCCTATGGTATCGATGAAGCATTTATCGATTTTCAAGTAATCCAATGGCATGGTTTGTAACAAAGATAAGGTTGTTTGCCCAGTACCAAAGTCATCGATAGCCACTAAAATCCCCAACTGGCGTAAGCTTTCAATGCGCTGGCAAATATCCGGCGTTAATAATTGCCGTTCGGTGATTTCGATTAAAGGCTTAACGCCAATACGATCCAAAGAATCCCGCAGATGAATAAATTTCGACTCGATATCATCTTGGGTAAAATGCTCTGGCGCCACGTTGAACGCGACTCTAAAGCCCGATTCAACCTTCATATTAGCAAAATCTTTTAATGCCTTTTCGAAGATATAATTGGTCAATGGAACAATTAACTTGCTCTCTTCGGCGATAGGAATAAACAAATCAGGCCGTACTAAGCCCATTTGTGGGTGCTGCCAACGCACTAATGCCTCGACTCCTTTGGCCTTGCCGTCCTCAGCACAGATCACAGGTTGATAAACCAAAAAGAACTCTTCGTTCTCTATCCCGCTACGAATATCATCAGCAAGGGAGTGACGAGATAACCGTGAATAGAGCACAAACAAGATAGAACCCGTAATCAAAATAATGCTAAAGGGTAATGAGATGGCAAAAAATATCCAAAAAAAATGCCTAAAAAAAGCAGGTGACATTTCTAGTAACACCGAAAAACGATGATCCTCAGAATCTAAAGTCATTACCTCATTTTTGATAAACTCGAGTGATTCAGGAATCGTTTTACCATTGATGGATAAAGCGACATTGATAACTGCGCTAGGAAACACATCGGGTTGTACAAAGGAATCTACTAAATATTTCCCTTCAATGATCACAGCGGCGCCGTGTTTAGATTTAGGGTCCCATTTAGATGACACTATCGCGGGCACCTCAGGCATAAAAGGCGTGCCCGCAATAATAAACTGATTAGATATTTCAAGATTTTCGGTAACACTAACAATGCTCAGGGGAATATCAATATCACCGGTTTTAGATGAGCAATAAACGCGTTGTGAATCAAATATTAAAGCCGAACGAAAGTAAGGTTGGAACAACATATAGTTGTATAACTCTTGACACTCAGAATCCTTCAATGCCAATGCATAATGGCTGATTTCATCGGCATGAGAGATCAAAGTATCTATGTGATCTACATAAATAGCCCCCACACCTTTGACTTTATCTTCAACAAAATACTGTGCAGAGAGATAACTTGCAACAGCAGCAATTCCAATTGGAAACAATATGACTGCCAGCCATTGCCATAATGGCAGATTTAATTTTGCTAACTTTTTTCGCATATATCCTTAACTCACACAGCGCTCGGTTAAAAATAGTATCAAAATCTATGGAGCAAGACGTGTGTATATTTGTATCTCAGCGAATGTTTGCTTGATATAAATACACTGAATCGAGTTCTATTTTAGTCTAAAAAACCAGCATACCTTCTATTAATTTAGTCTATTCCCACATCACCAAAATAGCGGCGATAGCGATCAAGACTAACCCTAGCATATCTTTTATCTTTACTTTTTCCTTCAGCCAAAAGGTGGCAATCAAGATCATAAAGAAAACTTCAACTTGGCCTAAGGTTTTAACATAGGGCACAGCCTGCAACGACATAGCACTAAACCAACCGATAGAACCTAAACAACTGGCGGTACTGGTGAGTAAGGTTAGCTTAGGTCGCTGCCATAACGCGGCCAGTGTGGATTTATCCTTAAGTAACAGATAACTGACTAACACTAAGGTCTGTAGACTAATCACGAATAACAGCACCCAAGCAGCGCTATGGGGGAAACCCACATTCAAACATAAACTCGCTTCTCGTACCCAAAGCGATGTCAGCGCAAACGAAGTACCGCAAGCCAAACCAATCAATACCGTATTGAGCGACAGACTTCGCAGGCCTTGTTTGGCACTCATGAGAAAAATTGCCACACCACCCAACAACACTCCCGACCAACCTAAAAGGGATAAATGCGTCCCAAAAAACACTGTGCCTAACACAGCCGCGACCACAGCTTCACTCTTGGCTAGCCCAGCACCAACGGCAAAGTTCTGTTGCTTGAACAATTTCACCATCAAGCCCGTCGCGAGGATTTGCATCGCCGATGCTCCGAGAATAAAACCGATAAAACGATCGCTAAAATCGGGGATTCCGACATCCTGCCAAAGATATAAGCTCGCCAGATACACGGCGGCAATCGGCCCAGCCCAAATAAAACGTGCTAAGGTCACGCCCGCAACACTCACTTCTTTACTCAACTGGCTTTGAAACGCATTACGCCAAGCCTGCATAAATGCCGCCAGCAAAGTGAGTAAGATCCACATAAAGGTATTCCGTAAAGAATCTGGTCGGCTATAAAAACAAGATTGTTAGGCAAAGCCCATCATAAAACATTAATGTTTCAGATAGCTACGGGGCTATACCAATCACATTCCTCGACTGAAAAACAAAAGCCCCGAACGAGTCGAGGCTTTAGGATTAAGTCACTAATTCATTAAGTCTTAGCTTGCGATTACTTACTGGTATCGATTGGCTCGAAGGATTTAACCAAATCGTCGATCGCTTTCATTTGCTTCAGATAATTTTCTAACTGATGCAAAGGCAGCGCACATGGGCCATCACACTTAGCGTTATCAGGATCAGGGTGCGCCTCAATGAATAGACCCGCTAAACCCAGCGCCATACCACTGCGCGCTAACTCGGTCGCCTGTGCGCGACGTCCATCCGCTGAATCTGCACGACCACCAGGGCGTTGCAGCGCATGGGTCGCATCGAAAATCACCGGATAGCCAGATTGCTTCATCTCGTCCATACCCAACATATCAACGACTAAGTTGTTATATCCAAAGCTTGAACCACGTTCACACAGGATGATCTCGTCATTACCCGCTTCGTTAAACTTAGTGATGATATGGCGCATTTCATGTGGTGCTAAAAACTGTGGCTTTTTCACATTGATGATAGCGCCAGTTTTTGCCATCGCGACAACCAAATCTGTCTGGCGTGCTAGAAATGCAGGTAACTGAATAATATCAACTACTTCTGCCACTGGCGCACACTGATGCACTTCATGCACATCGGTGATCAAAGGTAAATTAAAGGTCTTTTTAATCTCTTCAAAAATCTTTAAGCCTTCCTCCATACCTGGACCGCGATAAGAGTTGATCGAAGAACGATTCGCCTTATCAAAAGACGCCTTAAATATATAAGGGATCCCCAGCTTTTGAGTCACTTCGGCGTAGGTTTCAGCAATCGACATAGCGAGATCGCGAGACTCAAGCACGTTCATGCCACCAAACAACACGAAAGGTTTATCGTTGGCAATCTCGATTGAACCTAGGTTTATGATTTTATTACTCATCGCAACTTCTCTCTAAAATGCTGGAACCTTTCCCAGCGGTGAATAGGAGCTAAGGCGGTTATACCGCAACTAACTGTAAAATTTGACCACAAATCCATGCCATATAGGTTCCTAACGCATAACCTAATACGGCTAACAGTACGCCCACTGGTGCTAATGCGGGGTGAAATGCCGCCGCAACTACAGGAGCCGACGCAGCGCCGCCCACATTCGCTTGGCTGCCTACGGCCATATAAAATAACGGGGCTTTAATCAGCTTAGCCACCAATAACATAAAGCTTGCGTGGACTATCATCCACACAATACCAATTAAAAAGTACAATGGCGTATCGAGCACCTTACTCACATCCATATGTAGACCAATGGTCGCAACTAAGATGTAAAGGAAGGCTGAAGCCACTTTTGATGCCCCCGCCGCCTCTAAATGACGCACTGGGCTGAATGACATCGCCAAACCAATCGTTGTGACTATCACCACTAGCCAGAAGAATTTAGAGGTTAAACTGTAATCTGCGGTCCAAGGATAGTTCACTTCAAAAAATGGCCCCAGAAAATCAGCGGCGATATGAGCAATACCTGTGATACCAAAGCCTACAGCGACAATCAGCATAAGATCGCGCAGATTAGGAATACGCGCATTTTCAGCGTGATACTTTTCAACTTTATCTTTTAACGCTTCAATTGCAGAAGTATCCGCACCGGTTTTAGCATCGATCTCTTTCGCTTTTGAGGCTAGGAACAGCAGCACTGCCATCCAAATATTGGCGACTATCACATCGACTGTCACCATCACAGAGAAAATATTACCGCCCACATCATAAATTTCTTTCATTGCAGCTTGGTTTGCACCGCCACCAATCCAGCTCCCCGCTAAGGTCGTCATACCACGCCATACCGCATCGGGGCCATCGACCCCAATTAAAGAAGGTTCAATAACCGACACCAGCAACAAGGCGATAGGGCCGCCGATAACGATACCGACAGTGCCGGTTAAAAACATGATCAAAGCTTTCGGCCCTAAACTTAAAATAGCTTTTAAATCAACGCTTAAAATCAATAAGACTAAACAAGCTGGCAGCAAATAACGGGATGCCACAAAATACAGTTGTGAGGTATTACCATCGATTACCCCAAAGGTATTCAATAACGATGGCAAGAAATAGCACAATAAAAGGGCGGGAATAAAACGATAAAACTTCTGCCAAAAAGGATGACTACTGCTACTGGTATAAAATACAAAACCTAGAATTGTCGCGAGTATTCCTAACGCCGTGGCATCATTCGTCACTAAAGCCGTGCTTGTCATGCTAATTTCTCCCTGTTGATACAGTTATTATTTTTATTAGAGACTTAACTTTTAAGTCCCTGGGTCAAACTTCCATCTGCCCAGTGTTATTATTTTTGCGGATTGAATTCGTTAATAAAAGTTGAATAAATAAGAAGAGCCCCGAAAGGCTCTGCTTTAGTGATAAACCTCGGCGTGTTCGTTTAATTCTTTGAGCTGCATCTTCACTATCTCGATCACGGGATCGTGAGGACTATTATCAACAAAATGCTGCAGATCGGCGGCGGCCACATTAATACAACCCAACTGCTGTGCAATAAACGCCCGCTCACGATTCAAATGCACATCGTCAACATGCCATTGCAACAGCAGACTGCAACACTCCATCGCTGCCTCAAATTGATGCGACACTATGCAACCCGCCTTAAGCTCATGCAGCATACGCGTCAGCAGTTTTTTCACCGTTGCAGGCTTTAAGTAACTCGCCTTAAGTTCAGCAGCATTACCTAACTCGCCGCGCACTAACACGTGCAACTGGTGACGGGTGAGTTCCTTGCCCGTTAAAGGATCCAAATAACTCACTTCACCGCCAATCTTACAACGCAGAACCGTATTGCCAGGTAGCAATATGGGTTCGAGTTCAAGATCTAACTGCTTCGCCAGCAACATCAATACCGTCGCCAGCGTTGTACTATTACCTTGGCGACTAATTAAGCAAGTACCTAAATCTGCCGCCTCTGTACTGAAGTAGTTCTCACGAACACAAAAACCTAAATCCTCGTAAAACCAATGCAACAGCGCATTAAAACGCTGTTGTTGATCAACCAAGTAATGACTTAATACGGCTCCCGCCATTTCAAACCAAGCCCATTTAGCGGCTTCAAGTTTAGAAAATCCAAGGTGCGCACCTACATCCAATGCCGACTCGGGCAATGAAATGCCATCTTGCAGAGTGTAGTTACCCATTAACCCAATAATACCGCTTGTTTAAAATGAGCCAATTTAGCAGCATAAACCAACCAACCTATCGCGCCTAAGTAAGCAAACACTTTGAACAATTTGTTTCTGTTCGCTTTTATGGCAATGGCGCCTAGGACAATGTAAGCAACTACAGCACCGATTTTTTCGGTCATCCAAGGATCCACAAAAGGAAATTGCTGGATCATAAAACACAAAGTTAAGCCCGACAGCAGTAGGAAAGTGTCGATAACATGGGGCGCTATCTTGAGCAGCTTCTTCTCCATCAGAGCCGATTGGCGCAGATGCAGGACAAAGCGCACGGTGAGCAATAACACGCTCAACGCGATAAAGGTAAAATGCAGATGTTTAACCGCAGGATATAGACTGTAAAAAGTTTCCATTACGATACTTATGGCCAGTGACAAAGGCGCTAGTTTACCCTAATCCTTGGCGGCATACCAATGCCTATCAGCCTAGATATTCAGAGCTAACATCATAAAAAATCAAACGAGAAGTGACGATGAATTTAAGCTTAATTAACGATGAATCAACCGAGTTCGCCGACGCTGTAAAACAAAAAATTGTCGAGTTCAACCAAGTCTAATGGCAGGGGCTTAGCCGTAAAAATCTCGGACTCAAACTACAGGACTCCGAAGGTAAACTGTTAGCAGGGATCAGTGGTAAAACGTTCGGCAATTGGTTGTTAATCGAGTATCTGTGGGTCGATGATTCTTTAAGACACCAAAGTATCGGCACGCGCTTATTATTAGCCGCAGAAAGCCAAGCAAAGGAGCGCGGCTGCCAATTTGCCCTACTCGATACCTTAGATTTTCAAGCTAAGCCCTTTTATGAGCGCCACGACTATCGCATGCAGTGGATACAACAAGCCTACCCAGAAACCGGCAGTAAATTCTTTATGGTAAAAGTGTTGTGATGTTTAAGGTTTGGGATCTTCATCTTACACCAACTTAAGGTCGCCCTATCGAAAACAAAAACGCCATTGGTAATAAGCAATGGCGTTCGATAAATCGGTATAACTGGATAAATATCTTCACTTAAAGCAGCGTGTTATTCTGCCCATTTACCCATAGTGCATCTGTCATTACTGCCAAAGTCTCGCACTGTGGCGACATTCTCGTAGCCGAGTTCGATAAGCTTAGCCCTCAGTTTCACAGCCTGCTCAAAACCATGTTCGAGCAGGATATAGCCGTTAGGCTTTAAGTAATCTCGAGCTGTGTTGGCAATATAATAAAGATCGGCAAAGCCTTCCTCGGCGGCGGTTAACGCGCTTTGGGGCTCGAAACGCACGTCACCTTGGTGCAAGTGTTCGTCAGCTTCATCAATATAGGGCGGATTTGAGACGATTAAATCAAAGTCCCGCGACTTTACGGCACTGAACCAGTCACTCTGGAGAATTTCGACCTGTGGCAGCTTTAAGTTCTCACGATTCGCGATAGCCAAAGCCACGGCATCATCGACTTTATCGACCGCGGTGATTTGCCATGACTCACGCTCAGACGCCAACGCCAGCGCAATGGCTCCAGTACCAGTGCCTAAATCGAGCACTTTGGCGTAGGTAGAAAGCGGCATGTTCAATGCAGTTTCAACCAAAATTTCCGTATCAGGACGCGGGATCAAAGTGGTGTCGTTGACGATAAAAGGCAACGACCAAAATTCGCGCTCACCGACAATATGTGCCACAGGTACGCCTTTTTGGCGTTTCTGTACCATTTGCTGGAAGCGTTTCCACTGTTCAACCGTTAGGGATTTTTCAGGCCAAGTATACAAATAGCTGCGACTTTTATTGAGGCAATATAACAACAAAACCTCTGCATCCAGATGAGCGGATTCAGAGGTTGATGCTAACTGCACATAAGCCCATTGCAGGGCTTCGGCTATGCTAGATTGATCTGACAAAATTACCCCTGCTCGTCAGCCAGTGCGGCTAACTGATCGGCTTGATGCTCTTGCATCAGAGGCAATAAAATAGCATCGAGATCGCCTTCCATTACTTCGTTCAAGCGATATAAGGTCAAGTTGATGCGGTGTTCGCTCACGCGGCCTTGCGGGAAGTTGTAAGTACGTACACGTTCGGAGCGATCGCCACTGGCAACCAGACTACGACGGGTCGATTCTTCGGCGCTACGGCGTTTTTCGTCTTCAACAGCTTGAATACGTGCGGCCAGTACACTCATAGCTTGGGCACGGTTCTTATGCTGCGAACGTTGATCTTGGCATTCCACCACGATCCCAGTAGGAATATGGGTGATTCGAATAGCTGAGTCAGTTTTGTTAACGTGCTGACCACCCGCACCCGATGAACGATAAGTATCGACTTTCAGATCGGCTGGATTGATTGAAATCGCTTCCGCTTCAGGCACTTCGTGAAGTACCACAACAGTAACCGCTGAAGTATGCACACGTCCCTGGGATTCGGTTTCTGGCACACGCTGTACACGGTGGCCGCCGGATTCAAACTTAAGTTTGCCGTATACGCCGTCACCGCTGACCTTCATGATCACTTCTTTAAAGCCACCATGTTCGCCTTCGTTACAGCTCATGATTTCGATCTGCCAGCGATTCGCTTCAGCATAACGGCTGTACATGCGGAATAAGTCACCGG
The DNA here is from genome assembly GCF_019345515.1 of Shewanella sp. NKUCC06_TVS. Taxonomy (NCBI): domain Bacteria; kingdom Pseudomonadati; phylum Pseudomonadota; class Gammaproteobacteria; order Alteromonadales; family Shewanellaceae; genus Shewanella; species Shewanella sp. NKUCC06_TVS. Next base: position 314,621 of record NZ_JAHKQX010000002.1, read on the forward strand.
CAAAAATAGCCGCTTCGTCACCGCCTGCACCAGCGCGGATCTCAACGAAGGCATTTTTATCGTCGTCAGGATCTTTTGGCAGTAATAGAATTTGCAATTCGTCTTCGAGCTGCTCGAGTTTGGCCTTAGCGGCCTTCATCTCTTCCTGCGCCATTTCACGCATTTCAGCATCGTCTTCTTCCAGCATTTCTTTGGCAGAATCGAGATCGGCCTGCGCTTGCTGATAAGCTTTAAAGCCAGCAACAACGTCTTCTAACTGGGCATATTCTTTCGATAACGCACGAAACCTGTCTTGATCGGAAATGACGCTAGCATCACCCAGCAAAGCCATGACTTCTTCATTGCGCTCGAGCAAGCCTTCCAGCTTGCGGATAACGGATTCCTTCATTTAACTCGCTAACCTTAGTTTTTATCTAATCCAAGCGCTGATCTTAACTGACCGAGAGTATTCAAATCGCCCTGACGACTCGCTGCCGTGAGGGCCTGTGTCGGTGCGTGGATAAGTTTGTTGGTCAGGCGATTGGCTAGTTCAATCAATACCTGCTCAGTGTCTGAGCCCTGAGCTAATTTATTCAAGGCGCGTTCCACTAACTCATCTTTTACCGCCATGCTCTGGCTGCGATACTCGCGAATACTGTCGACCGACTCTAAAGAACGGATCCAATCCATAAATAGGAAAGATTGTTCTTCAGTAATTACTTCAGCTTGCTCGGCGGCTTCTTTTCGAGAAGCCATATTCTGTTCAATAATGCTATGCAGGTCGTCCACTGTATACAGAAACGCGTCATCCAAATCGGCGACTTCCGGCTCAATATCCCGGGGAACTGCTATATCAACCAATAACATAGGTTGATGGCGACGCTGCTTTAGCGCTTTTTCGACCATGCCTTTACCTAAGATAGGCAGAGGGCTGGCGGTAGAGGATATCACGATATCGGCTTTTGGGAGATAATCTGGTATCTGCGCCAGTGTAATTGCTGTTGCGCCAAACTCCTCACACATGCCTTGGGCACGTTCTAACGTCCGATTTGCTACGACCATTGAAGCCACGCCGTTGTCTTTAAGATGCTTCGCAACCAATTCTATGGTTTCACCTGCACCAATCAACAGTACTTTAGTGGTCGATATCGATGAGAAAATATGTTTCGCCATGCTTACCGCGGCAAATGCCACAGAAACTGCGGCGGCGCCAATTTCAGTGTCAGTGCGGACTTTCTTAGCGACTGAAAAAGTATTCTGAAAGAGTCTATCTATGGTTAGCGCAACCGTACCAGCCTCTTTGGCCTTAACAAACGCTTGCTTTACTTGACCGAGAATCTGCGGCTCACCAAGGATCAAAGAATCGAGCCCGGAGGCTACGCGCATCAAATGCCTTACGGCATCTTGACCGTGATAGTTATAGAGACAAGGTGCTACATCCTCATGATCTAGGCCGTGATATTCTTCAAGCCACGCAATAATGTCGGCCTCATCGCCGTTGTTGCAATACAACTCAGTGCGATTACAGGTCGAGACAATAACGGCTTCACCCGAGCGTGTACGACTGGCCAGACTCTTCATAGCGTCATGAATTTTGTCCGGAGAGAAGGCAACTTTCTCACGCAGGTCTACCGTGGCTGTTTTATGGTTAATACCGATTGCTACAAGGCTCATCTGACTCTTTCTAGATTCTTGGCGACTCTCTTAATAAGGGCATTCTACTGAATCGGCCCAACTAAAAACAGAATACGCTTAACAAAACCGAATAAAGGTCTAACTTCTTACCTAAATTTTCTATCAATAATAGGTAAGGCAAAATTTGCCCCAAGGGAGCAAATCTAAGTGACCGCCGATGGAAATTTTACGTTTGGCATTGGTATTCTTTCCAAGCCCTCGTATCATAAGGACTTTGGTATATCAGTCATAGATGAATAATTTGAAGCGCCTCACAAAAACCATTTTCTCTTGTTTTACCTTAAGCGCCCTACTCTTACTGGCGGGGTGTGAAACTTTGCCGCCGATGACTGACTTAAGCCCAATCACAGTCAATAATGCGCGCCAAGCCAAAGCTTGGGAATTACAGGGAAAACTAGCGATAAAAACTCCCGACGATAAACTCAGTGCCAATATCTACTGGCGCCACAGTGAAGATCGCGATGAACTCACACTCACGACTATGCTAGGCACAACTGTGTTGACGCTTAATTCAACCTCGAACTCTGCCCATTTACATATCGATGGCAAAGATTTTCGCGACGAGAATGCCCAGCGTTTACTCGAGCGCGTCAGCGGTTGGTCCATCCCCTTGGCCGATTTACCTTTGTGGATCACTGGTCAAGTTGGCCAGAATGATCAAGTACTTGAAAGCGATAGCCAAGGCAAACCTAAACAGCTCACGAACACTCAAACCCCACCGCCTTGGCTGGTCACATTTTTAAGTTGGCAATCCCAGAGCGGCGCCAACGTGCCCCATCAATTAAAGCTTGAGCGTGGTGAGTTACAACTCAAACTACAATTGAATCAATGGCAAGCCCTCGGCAAGCCTGCAATCATACTCGAAGAGAAACCTTAGCATGCCCGCAGCAATTTCACGCCATTGGCCAGCACCAGCCAAGCTTAACTTATTCTTACACGTGAATGGTCGCCGCGCAGATGGTTATCATGAACTGCAAACCTTGTTTCAGTTTATTGATTACTGTGACATGCTCGATTTTAAGGTCACTGAAACCGCAGAACTGATTTTGCACTCCAATATCTCTAATGTTGTCGCCGATAGCGATAACTTAATTCTGCGAGCCGCAAAATCATTACAACAAACCACAGGCTTTACTGGCGGCGCCGAAATCTGGTTGGATAAACGTCTACCCATGGGCGGAGGTTTAGGTGGCGGCTCGTCAGATGCTGCCACCACCTTAGTGGCACTGAACACATTATGGAACACCCAATTATCGACCGAAGAACTGGCTAAAATCGGCCTTAAACTTGGTGCCGATATTCCTGTTTTTATTCATGGTTTCGCCGCTTTTGCCGAAGGTGTAGGTGAACGCTTACAAGCGGTAAATCCGAGTGAGCCTTGGTACTTAATCATCGCACCCGATGCCCATGTATCCACCGCTGAAGTATTCCAAGATCCACTTTTACCACGTGATACCCCGAAACTGGCCATAGAGACCTTAATGAACCAACCTTGGGCAAATGATTGTCAAAAACTAGTCGTTTCTAAATACCCTCAAGTTGCCAAGGCATTAGGCTGGCTGCTAGAATATGCGCCGTCGAGAATGACAGGAACAGGCGCATGCGTGTTCGGGGAATTCACACAAAAGCAACAAGCTCTCGCAGCCTTGGCGAAATTACCGTCTGAAATGCAAGGATTTGTTGCACAAGGGATGAATCTTTCGCCGCTCATCACGCGACTCAGTCACCCTTAAACTACTTTCTTCTAGAGTAACCACTTAACGATAACGCCTCGGGTTCCTCCCGTCCCTACATCGTCGTTACTCTAGCCACTAAAATATAAAGCAAACGCCTGAGGTTCATACAGTGCCCGACATCAAGCTCTTTGCTGGGAACGCCACCCCCAGTCTCGCTAAAAAGATAGCCGATCGTCTATTTTGCAAACTCGGAGACGCAGTGGTTGGTCGTTTCAGCGATGGTGAAATCAGTGTCCAAATTAACGAAAATGTACGTGGGGCCGATGTGTTCATCATCCAATCCACTTGTGCGCCGACAAACGACAACCTGATGGAACTCATCGTGATGGTTGACGCGCTGCGCCGTGCATCTGCTGGCCGTATCACAGCTGTTATTCCTTACTTTGGTTATGCTCGTCAAGACCGTCGCGTTCGTAGCGCCCGTGTACCTATTACTGCAAAAGTGGTTGCCGATTTCCTGTCTAGCGTGGGTGTTGACCGCGTTCTGACCTGTGACCTGCACGCTGAGCAAATCCAAGGTTTCTTCGACGTTCCTGTTGATAACGTATTTGGTAGCCCAGTGCTACTAGAGGATATGTTAGCGAAGAACTTAGATAATCCAGTCGTTGTTTCTCCAGACATCGGTGGTGTTGTTCGCGCTCGCGCAGTAGCAAAACTGTTGGATGATTCTGATTTAGCGATCATTGATAAACGTCGCCCACAAGCGAACGTTGCGCAAGTTATGCACATCATTGGTGATGTTCAAGGTCGTGACTGCATTATCGTTGACGATATGATCGACACAGGCGGCACTCTGTGTAAAGCGGCTGAAGCCTTAAAAGAACATGGTGCGAACCGCGTATTTGCTTACGCAACTCACCCAGTGTTCTCTGGCAAAGCGGCTGAAAATATCGCTAACTCAGTGATTGATGAAGTGATTGTGACTGACACCGTTCCTTTAAGCCCAGAAATGTTGAAAGTGGCTAAAGTAACTCAGTTAACTATGTCTGCGGTACTGGCTGAGGCTATTCGTCGCGTAAGCAACGAAGAGTCTATTTCTGCCATGTTCCGTCACTAATAGTTCTGTTACTGAACGTTCTGACTAATCTGAGCGGTTCCAATGCACAGCTTGCTGTTTTAACGAATCACTAAGCTTGCAGAGCTAATTACTCAGACATAAAAACGCACTCCTCGGAGTGCGTTTTTGTTAGTGTATTTTCTAAGCTAGCTTTTGCTCATCAGATTAGAGTTGGCTTTTAAATATTAGATTTTAAAATTACTCACCGCACGGAATAAGAATTCAGCCTGCGCTTTCAGCTCATCAGATGCCGACGCATTCGCATCTGCCGCATGGGATGACTCCTCAGCGATATCGCGGATCACCACCACGTTCTTGTTCACTTCGGCCGCCACCATACTTTGCTCTTCAATAGCCGCCGCAATTTGAGTACTCATGTCCATAATATTACGCACGTCGTTATTGATAAGCTTCAATAAAGCGCCTGCACTTGCCGCTTGTTCAGCGCTTTCAACGCCTTGTTTTTGGCTAGATTCCATCAATTGCACAATCGATCGGGTACGCGTCTGCAGCGTTTGAATGATGTTAGCAATCTCTTGGGTTGACGATTGCGTCCGCATCGCTAAGTTACGCACTTCATCGGCAACCACAGCAAAACCACGGCCCTGCTCACCCGCACGCGCCGCTTCAATCGCGGCATTCAAGGCTAAAAGATTGGTCTGCTCAGCAATACCGCGGATCACATCTAACACGCTACCGATAGTCTCGCTGTCACGTTCCAATTCGTTAACGACCGCTGCTGAGCTATTCAACTGCTCAGCAAGTGACTGGATTTTATGTATCGTTTGCTCAACCTCTAATTGACCACTTTGGGCATTATCGTGGGTCTGACCCGCTTTTGATGCCGCTAATTCGGTTGTTTTAGCGATTTCCTCAATCGTTGCGCCCATCTCAGTGATTGCTGTTGCGACCATGTCGGTCTCATTAAGTTGTTGGCCCACACCTTCGGAGGCGAGCATGGCATTTTCTGAAACACGTTTACAGGAAGTGTTAATCGTTGCGACCGACTCAATCACTTGCTCAATCAGCTGTTGGAAGCTACTCACCATGCTATTGAAATGCTGTGCAATTTCACCAAGTTCGTCTTGGGTGGAGGCATCGCACCTCAATGTCAGATCTTTACTCACCTCGATGCGAGAAATGATCTGCGTGATACGCTCAACAGGCGCGATAATACTGCGGATAATCAAGTAGGTAATGATTGATAGTAGTAACGCAATAAAGATAAACACAGTAATACCGACATTAACACTACTACTCTCAGCATCATCAATGGCCTTAAGAGCCAAATTTTTCAAGTCACTCGTACTGCTCTCAGTTTGCTGGTTTGCAGCTAAAACTCGCGCCATAGTACCGTCATTTTCGGTCAAACCAAGCTGCTGTTCCTTATTAATTAAGCTTTTGAAATCCTTTTGATATTGAGTAATAAGCTCTTCAATTTTTCGTTGAGTATCAATATCGATACTCGAGGCATGAAGCTTGTCATTAAACTTACTAATATTAGTATCGAAGGTTTCGACATAACTTAGCTCACGACGCAGCATAAAATCCTTTTCGTTACGCCTAAGTTGCAGCATTGCGGCTTCGAGTGCGGGCTGATCAAATTCTTTGAGTAGCGTTTCAACGTTATGCACCGCAGCTCGTAACGTACCGTACAAACCTGTTTTAGGTGTTAAGCCAATCTCTTGTTGTAGCTGCACCACTTCAGAAAAAGCGGCTTGATACTGATTTAAATTACGGTCAAAACTTTCAAGTGAGGCAGTCGATACCCCATATTCTTTAAAGGCTTTCTCTAACTCAGGGACAATACTGTCGATTGCCATGTGGCTTTGCTTATGCAGCTCGACATATTTCAAATCCTTGCGAGCGAAAAAGTCCTTTTCATTTTTACGCAAAATTAAGACGTCGCGCTCTAAATCAAGCACACTTTGAGCCGCGTTAGAAAGTTCCGATTTCACCGAATTTGAATAGAGTTGTAATCCAAACATGGCAATTAGTGCCGAAATAGACACTGCAGCACTGAGTAACAACTTTGAGCGGATTAGCATAGAAAGTCCCCGAATATATAATCTATCTTAAAAAGATAGCTGGAAATTAAGCCTTTAACAGCGCAAACATAGCAATACATTAAAAGTTCACATCAAATACTTTGATAGCTTGTCGATTTAAGCTCCCATACTGTGAGTACCGCATTATTTTTAACTTAGTTCTTCAGGGTGATACCCTACCGTTACTACAAAGTATTTCGTTTTAATTACGTTAAATATACCGTATCAAAGCAGATGTAAGTGTCATAATATCAATTGATATAAAATGAATTACTTCATTAGCTTAGCAGTACTTTTTCGGGCGAATTCTACTACAAATTACAAAAATGTTACGCTGGATAATTGATCTAAATAAAATATATTTTTTAAGGTTCCAAACCTTTTGTAGCGCCCACTGCGTCAAAACTACAACACTCAATCATTATGGCAGGAAATTACAGTGACAGCAGGGATCCTCCCACTCAATGGCTCAATGTCTGACTTTGAACTGGTCACCTTAGCGAGCCAAGGAGACAGAACTGCCTTCAAGTTGCTGTATCAAAGCCATTACCAACGTATTTACGCCCTATCACTGCGCCTTTGCGGCCATAGCGCTATGGCTGAAGAAATAACCCAAGAGTGTTTTATTTTAGTGTGGCAGAAGTTGCCACAATTTCGAGGTGAGAGTCAGTTTTCCACTTGGTTACACAGTATTTGTGTCAATCAAGCATTGAGCAGCATTCGTAAACAAAAGTCCTTTTGGTCACGATTTATTCCGCTGGAACAAGAAACAGAACCCTTAAGCTCTGATAGCAGCTATAGCGGATTAGATAAGTTAATTTTCAAACTGCCAGAACGCGCTCGCATGGTTTTCGTACTCTGTGCAATCGAAGGTTATCAACATGATGAAATCGCTGACTTACTTGGCATTGCCGTCGGCACCAGTAAGACCCAATACCATAGAGCTAAGCAACTACTACAGGAGATGCTGTAATGACGTTAACGCCGCTTTCCCGTGAACAACAGCTTGAGCAATTGATTAATAGCGCGCCCAAAGAGATGTCGCCTACACATGATCTGTGGCAAGGCATTGAAAAACGCATGGATAAAACGCTGATACCCCAAACGTACAAATCCCAGAAGAGTCACGCTTGGGCGATAGCGGCTTCGTTTATTATTCTAGCGGCATTGGGATATACCCAATTGCCCTATTTCAACTCATTCATAATGCAGCAGACAGAGCTTGCCCAGAACCAAGCTATGCCAGAGCAACCAGAGGATGTGGCCTTACATTTATTACTCACCCAAATTGCAACATCACACCAAGCGCAAGTGGACAACCTAGAACAGGCGCCAAATGCGCTAATGTGGCAAACGAGCAGCTTCAGCGCACCCGTTGAGCAAGGTTTAACTGAGCTAAGGCTCGCGGCAACACAGATTTACCAAGCTTTACAAGCGAATCCAACCGATAAACAACTTTGGCAACTGTGGCTTTGGGTGCAGCAGCGTGAGCTCGACCTATTACAACAGGGCCAAAAATTACCCATTAGAAACTCGACACAAGGAAACACCCTATGAGTAACCTCAATCTCACTAAAGCTAGCCTATTGGTTTCGACACTCTGTTTAGGCTTAATGGGCAATGTGTTAGCAGCACAAAGCGTTGATAAACAGTTAAGTGTCAGCAGCGACACTCAACTGCAGATCAAAGTCCAACGCGGTGATGTGACCATTCAAACATGGGATAAGAGTGAAGTGAGTGTCACTGGCACATTAGATGAATTGAGCGAAGGCTTTGTGTTTGAGCAACAGGGAAATAGTCTCAATATCGAAGACAAAATGCCTCGCCACTATAATGGCAATAATGACAAAGGATCACAGCTCACCATTAAAGTCCCAAAAACGGTTAAACTCAGTGCAGATACCATATCTGCCAATCTGCAAGTTGCCGAAACTCAAGGTGAACTAGATTTGAATACGGTAAGCGGCAATATCAACGCCAACAACTTAAGTGGTAAACCTGAGTTACATACAGTCTCTGGTGATATCACGACCAAAGCACTTGATGGAAAAATCAAATTAGAAACCGTATCCGGCACGATTCAGGACACTGACAGTAAAGGAGAAATGAATTATCGCCTCGTTAGCGGTGACTTAAAAAGCCACACTCAAGCAGAAAAAGTCACGATTGAACAAGTCTCAGGTGAAGTGAATGCTAACTTTAGCGTCACCAAGGAAATCGAGCTCAGAACCGTCAGCGGAGATTCACAAGTATCACTCGCTAAAAACTTCAACAAAGCAAATTTTGAAAGTGTGAGTGGCGATATTACCGTGATCTTTAATGATGTTCCCGATGCCAGCTTCAACTTAGATGGTGGTCCTGGTGGAAAAATCAACAACGGTTTAACCCAAGATGTACCGCAAAAACAAAAATATGTACCAAGCACAGAGTTATCATTCCAAACAGGCTCTGGTGCAGCCAACGTGAAGATGAATACCATCAGCGGTCATCTGATTTTAAAGAAACAGTAATAAAAGCTATTTAGCACAAATAAAAATGCCGCCAAAGTAAAACTCGGGCGGCATTTTTTATATCAAAGTCATCAGACTGAAGCTATCTCTTCAGGCGTCAAATATCGCCATTCACCCAGTGCTAAGGAGGGGTCTAATTCAATTTGCCCTACACTTTCACGATGCAACCCTTGCACATGATTGCCCACAGCGGCAAACATACGCTTCACTTGATGATACTTACCTTCGGTGATGGTTAATCGCACTAATTGTGGATCAATAATCTCCAGTAACGCCGGCTTAGTTAGACCATCTTCACCGCGCAATTCAACGCCAGCGGCAAAAACCGCAATCAAACTAGCATCCACTGGCTCATCGAGTTGCACTAAATAGCGTTTGCCACATTCTTTCTTCGGTGAGGTGATCTTATGCGACCATTGGCCATCACTGGTAATCAACACGAGTCCTGTAGTGTCAGCATCTAAACGACCAGCAATGTGCAAAGTTTCTGGCTTAGGCACATCCACTAAGCTCAATACCGAAGGGTAGGTTTCATCTATCGTCGAGCAAATAGTGTCTACCGGTTTGTTAAGCATTAAATAACGCTCGCCCACTAAGACAATCGGCTCGCCTTCAAGGCAAACACACATACCTTCAGTCACTTTAAAACCCGAGTCTTTAACGACTAAGCCATCACAAGTAATATCACCGCGATGCAGGGCTTTTTTCGCTAATGAGCGAGTCAGTGAGGTACTCTCACAGATAAATTTGTCTAAACGCACGTTAATACTCAACTTCAATAAAGAAAACTGCCGTATTATGAAGCCGACCCGTTCAAAGGGCAAAGAATTGCTGCTCAACGCGACCTGTGTTTCTATATTAGCCCTTACGCATTGACAGTAATCACCATAGGGAAAGATGCTATGACTGAATTCCAAAAGATGATCACAGGCCAAGAATATGATTGTCTTGACAGCGAACTCTTAAGTTTAAGAACACAACAGCAGCGACTGAATCGACAATTAAATCAAACGATTGCTCAAAATAGTACTGAGTACACCCAACTCTGCCAACAACTTCTGCCCCTTAAATCGCCAGTCGCAACTATCTCCACGCCGATTTTTATCAGTTATGGCATCAATCTCACTCTTGCTGACAGAGTGTTCATCAATGTCAATGTCACCTTGCAGGATAATGCCCCCATTTTTATTGATGAACAGACTATGGTCGGCCCCAATGTACAGTTTTATACCTCAAGTCACCCACTTGATGCCGAGCTACGTTGCTCAGGTTTGGAAACCGCTAAAGCGATTCACATCGGTAAACGGGTATGGATTGGCGGCGGCGCAATCATAATGCCAGGAATCAATATTGGTGATGATGCCGTCATCGGTGCTGGCGCCGTAGTGACTAAAAATGTCGCAGCCAAAACAGTGGTTGCAGGTAACCCTGCAAAACTAATTAGGCAACTGAATTAACCCTATTTTAAAATGATAAATCGAAGTGCTCACTTACCTGAAAAGGCCTGCATACGGTAACTTTGCAGCTACTGACTTAAATATGCTCACTGGTAACCTTTAGTTACATATCACTCAAGATAAATCCACGATAAACAGTGTAATGACCTTGTTTCGATTCCTAGTAAGGCATTAACATAGTTCATTGCGCCTGAAGCAATCCCATTTTGCCAAAATAACAGCCCCAATAATGGGCACAATAATAAACTCGAAGGAAACAACATGAGAAAAGTACTCATTGGGGGACTGTGTGCCTCACTTATCGCAGGCCTGACTGCCTGTAATGACAAGGCAGCCGAAGTTAAAGCACCTGAAACTGCTAAAACAGCCACCGCAGCGGCAGTGACTCAAGCACTAGGTTCTGGAATTGAATTTGCTAATTTTGATAAAGCGATTCGTCCACAAGACGATTTCTATAAATACGTTAACGGCACTTGGCTAAAAAACACTGAGATCCCATCCGATCGCACTAGCATTGGCGCTTTCTACGATTTACGTGAAAAATCACGTGACGACGTAAAAGCCATTATCGAAGAAGTGGCTGCAACGCCCAACCTCGCCGTTGGTACAGACGAGCAAAAAGTGGCCGATTTATATCGTTCATTTATGGATACTGAGACACTCAATAAACTGGGAGTCACACCAATCCAAAGCGAATTTGATGCTATTAATGCCTTAAAAGATAAGAATGAATTAGTGAAGTACTTCGCCCACAGCCAAATCGCTGGCGCGGGTACCCCAATAGCATTTTATATCGATATTGATGCAAAAAACTCTAGCCGTTACGCAACTCATCTCTATCAATATGGCCTAAGCCTGCCAGAAAAAGACTACTACTTTAACGAATCAGAACGCTTCGTTAATATCCGTAAGGCATATGTCGCCCATATCGAAAAAATGTTTACCCTTGCGGGTCTTGCTAACCCGAAAGCCAGTGCTGAAGCTATTTTAGCCTTAGAAACGGCGATTGCTGCTAAGCATTGGGATGTGGTTGAAAATCGCGACAGCACTAAAACCTACAATCTATTTCAAGTCAAAGATCTGCCAACACTGGCACCAGATATCGATTGGGCTGGCTACTTAGCCGCTCTTGGCGCTGACAAGCAAACCGATATCATAGTTAACCAACCTAGCTATATCCAAGGGTTAAACGAAGTTTTAAAAACGACTGAGTTAGCCACTTGGAAAACCTATATGCAATGGCAAGTGCTGACGCACGCGGCGAGCAATCTGAGTGAAGCGTTAGACAATGAAAACTTCGCTTTCTTCTCTAAGACATTGAATGGTCAAGAAGAACAAGAACCTCGTTGGAAGCGTGGCGTTGCAGCCGTCAATGGCGTTCTTGGTGAAGTTGTGGGTAAAGTGTATGTCAAACGTCACTTCACTCCAGAAGCCAAAGACCGTATGCAAGCACTGGTTGAAAACCTGCGTGGTGCTTACGGCGACAGCATCAAAGAATTAACTTGGATGAGCGACAGCACTAAAGTGGCTGCTGCGGATAAATTAGCAAAATTCAACCCGAAAATCGGTTACCCGAACAAATGGGAAGATTACAGTAAGCTGACCATCAAGGCAGACGACTTAGTCGGTAACGCTATGCGTGCCAGCGAAGTTGAACATGCTAAATCATTAGCCAAACTGGGCGCGCCAATCGATAAAGACGAATGGCACATGACGCCACAAACGGTTAACGCTTACTACAACCCAACCATGAATGAAATCGTGTTCCCTGCTGCAATTCTGCAACCACCCTTCTTCAATTTGGCGGCTGACGATGCAGTCAACTACGGTGGTATTGGTGCGGTAATCGGCCACGAAATGGGCCATGGTTTTGACGACCAAGGCGCTAAATTCGATGGCGAAGGCAACATGCGTGATTGGTGGACAGAGCAAGACTTGAAAGAGTTCTCTGCTCGCGGCCAAGCGCTGATCGCACAGTACGATGGTTACGCAGTGTTTGATGATCTGCATGTTAACGGCAGCTTAACCTTAGGCGAGAACATTGGTGACTTGTCAGGTGTGACTATCGCTTATCGTGCTTATAAGAAATCGCTTAACGGTAAAGATGCACCCGTTATCGATGGCTTAACGGGCGATCAACGTTTCTTCATCGGCTTCACGCAAATTTGGCGCGCAAAAGCTAAAGAAGAAGCAATGCGTAACCGCGTAGCGACCGATCCACACTCACCTGCGGAATTCCGCGCACTGGGTGCACTATCTAACATGCCTGAGTTCTACACTACGTATGATGTAAAACCTGGCGATGCCATGTATATCGCACCAGAGAAACGCGTAAAAATTTGGTAAGCCAAATTTAAATCACTGTTCAGCGGCATAAGCTGGCCAACAATGGCGCTCACTGTTACAGGTGGCGCCATTTTTATTTCCTTAAACCACTGAGATGAACAAGTCTTCATGGTTGGTTCAGCTTTAATTAAGCAATAGAAGCCTATGGTGGGTGCGTGACCTGAATAACTCACCCATAAGGAAGTAGGCCGCATGACTAAGTTATTTCGTACTTTTTTTATTTTTCTACTCTTATTATCAAGCCGCGCTGGTGTAGCAAATCCTCTCGACATTAGTGACAGTAAAGCAGAACGTGGTAATTACAGTGCAAGACAGGCATCAAGCCATGACCTACAAGGTCTATATGCACTCAGCAGTCAGACCTTCGATGCGCCTCATCAATCCTCGAATGACTTATCCGTGCTCCATCACCAAGCCTATGATGCACAAGCTGAACTCGCCCAATTACTCACCAAGATTGCCCATTATTCACAGGCACAAGTGATTGTTCCGCCAGTAAAGAGTTACCAAAGAGCTGCCGATAAAGTGGCCACAAAATTTAACGGTGATGCCAGCCAAATTACCGACCTTGCAAGGGCAAGTATTGTGACCGACAGCATTCAAGATCTGATGCAGGCCTACCAAACTTTGAATGAGCACACCCAAGTTGTGAAACAAAAAAACCGCTTTGCTGAACCTAAAGCCTCCGGCTATCGCGATCTCAATCTACTGGTACGCTTACCCCAATCAGGCATGATTGCTGAAGTGCAATTACACCTACAGGATATCGCTGATATTAAAAATGGTCCTGAACACAAGGTATATGAAAAAGTACAGAGGATTGAGGCCAATGCTCGTAAACAACAACGTTCACTAAGTGAGTTTGAACTCGCGCAGATTGCCCAATTACGTCAAGAATCACATAAGTTGTACCACAAGGCATGGCTTAACTATAAACGGGTTGATGAAGCCAGTTTATTAAGAGCCTCAGTCGCTTAACTAAAAAGCTTCCACTCTTGCGCTGGTTATCTGTAAAGGTACCAGCGCTTTTTTATATTTTACAGCGCCTGAAACATCATCTTAATAAGGTGTAAAAAAGCACTCTCTCGCATCGAACGTCTTTTTAAGTATATAATCCCGCGCCATAGCCCTATAAGCAGGAAATGCCATGCACGACATTATTGAGCAACTCCAAGAACGCAGCGAAACTGTTCCTGTACCACTCGAATTACCTACATTTGAGCAGCTCGTCGAAGTCGAAGAGCAAATCCTGATTTCATTGCCAAGGGAGCTAAAAGAATACCTGCTGTATGCCAGTGATGTGATTTACGGCACGATAGAGCCAGTAACAGCATCGGATCCCTACTCGCACACCTACCTGCCCGAAGTGACTTGCTATGCGTGGTCCATCGGTATGCCAAGGGACATGATTGCCATATGTCAGCAGGGTGATGCTTTTTACTGTATCGACCAAGATGGTCAAGTACATTTCTGGAAAAACGGCGACTTTACCGATATCTATTGGGAGTCGTTTTGGGAATGGGTTGAAGAAATCTGGTTAAAGATCAAATACTAATTTTACTTTTATTGCATTGAGAACACGATTATGTATAAGAACATTGGCTTGAATGCCATCGAAATGAGCTACTTACGCCAGTCACTCAGCTTAAGCGCGGCTCAAGTTGGTGCTCTGACTAACCATAGCGAAGCCGATGTACTCGCCTGGGAAAGCGGTGAACAACTGGCACCTGAGCTGGCGCAAAAGAAACTGCTTGATATTGATGACATCATTGAGATGCAAGTGCTCAACACCTGCGATGGTATCGAAGAACTATTTAAGAAAGAACCTAAGCGTCACTTAGCCTTCGTGGTCTACCCCACTCAAGCGGTTTACACACAATACAACCCCGAATTCTTAAGTTCACTGCCTTTTACTGAGCTGTACAACACGGCAGCTTGGCGCATTAAGAAAGAGTGCAAACTGGTCCTAGAAGTCGACGTCAGCCTAGTGGCTCTCGACGTGGATGCCTACAAAGCCTTCCGTGAACCGACCAAAATGAGTGAAAGCCGCGAAAGTCGCGCAAAGTGGGCAGCGACTCAGTTATAAACTCAACCGTCACAAGTTTTAACCCTATAAAAATAAAGGCCAATATCATTATTGGCCTTTTTTATTAGAGATCACACCACCCATCATAAATGACGCGCCATTCCGAATGAAATGACGCTAAGCGGTAGTTAGAAGTTCATCGTGAATTTAGTGTAAATGTATCGGCCCATAGGATTATGTACTGAAATAACATAGCCGTAGAGATCCGTATCACCGTCACCGATAGCAAATGGTGGCTCTTCATCAAATACGTTGTTCACGCCTAGTGTCAGCTTGAACATTTCATTGAAGCGATAAGTACCAGACATGTCGACCAATAATTGAGAGTCGATCATACGAGACTTATTACTTTCAAAATCAAGTACACCATCGAAATTGATATCTGGGGTATCTTCAAATTCACCGATGTAACTCAAATTAATATTGGCGGCAAAATTATCCATAGTCCAGTTAGTGGTGAGTAACCAGCGATGTTGAGGGAACTTATACTCACCCGTGTAATCCAGACCATCTTTCTCAAAATTATGTAAGTAGCTGTACTCTAAGCCAAACTTCAAATCCCCATAGCTATCTAACTCAAAACCATAATGACTAGAGACATCCATCCCTTGTACATCTTGAGAGCTTAAGTTGATAAAGCTTGAATGGATAATACTGATCGGACCTAAAGTTTGACCTAGCTGTGGCGCTAAGCGCTCGCACACAGTGCTATTTTGATCGTTACAATTTGCAGTATAGATATCGCCTAATGGCTGTTTATCAATTTTGTTGTCTTGCGTGATGCTAAAGATATCAAAACCCACATCAAACGTCTGACTCGGCGCCCAGATCATACCGACGTTCCAAGTTTCGGATTCTTCAGCATCCAGCTCAGAGTTACCTTCAAATTCAGTGTTGTAATCTAAGGCTTCACAATCAACATTATCGGCAGCGCAACGGTAAGTATCGACAAAGAAACTACTTTCGCGAGATGGACCAAGACCTATCTGCGCTAACGAGGGTGCACGGAAGCCCGTAGACCAAGACGCGCGCGCCGTTAACTCGTCGGTCACTCCCCATTGAAAGGCAACTTTAGGGTTAGTCGTTGAACCAAAATCGCTGTAATGATCATATCGACCAGCGAGTTGCAACTCGAAGTTATCCGTGACTGGAATAGATAATTCCATATAAGCGGCATATTGCTCACGGGATGCCGCCGCAGAGACAGCTTCAGTACCAAAAATCAATCCACGTTGGAATTGCTCATCGGGCACATCACTGACATCTTCTTCGCGATATTCAGCTCCCGCTGCCATCATGATGTCGCGACCGGCCAAGGTAAATGCTTGACCAGATATGTTAGCCGCATAAGATGTCATGTTTGACAAACCTTGGCGTACTAAACTGGTGGTAATAGCGTCAATGATCTCTTGTGAGTTCATCGTGCCGCCAAAAGGATTGTAACGACCCGCATCAATTTCACGTTGCAAATAATCGGTTCTTACCCAGCCTTGGCTGCGATCACCCGTTTGAGTCGACTCACTGCGACCTTTTTGAACAGAAGCTTCCCAATCCCACTCTTTTACTACACCGCGTAAACCTGCGACTAAACGTAAACTATCGGATTCAATATCCCAACGTCGTGCGCCCGCATCAACCGTACGGAAGCGACCAATTTCAATATCTTTCCCCCAAGGATTATTCGGGTGAGATCCAGGTACAGTTAAACCAGCATCCTCGTCAAGTGGTGTCGGTGCTCCCCCTGCGATTGAGGTATTGTGCTGCGCCGCTAACTCTAAAAATGCTGTTAAATCATCATTAAAATGATAGTCAAATTGGCCAATAGCCCCTACGCGCTCCGCAGCCGGCGCAACAAAATTGTATGAGCCGTACTCAAATAAACAACTTCCACTCGCGGTTGCACTATCAGCAGGACAAGCAGGGTCGATAGTTTTAACACCATCAACATAGAAATACCCAGGAAAGCCACGGGAAGAACGAAAATCTTCACCACCATAAGGTGATTGATTTGAAACACCAAAACGTCCTAAATCAGTCGCAGCTAAAGTATCATTTTTGAAATAGTCGAGGATAACCGATGCGCTACCCTTATCGGACTTCATCCCCCACACCATATTCGCTGTAGTTTCATCGTAGCCAGTGCCTGAAGCATCACCGTAGCCAAGATTGACCTCAATGCCTTCAATGTCTTTTTTCAGAACTATGTTAACCACACCCGCGATCGCATCAGAACCATAAATAGCCGATGCACCGTCCTTCAGTATGTCGATACGTTCAATAGCTGATACCGGAATATTATTGATATCAACAAAGGAATTAGTGATACCTTCGGCAAAAGCACTCGCCGCAACACGACGACCGTTAATTAACACTAAGGTCGCATCTGGGCCTAAACCACGTAGACTGATAGATGCGCCGCCGTTGGCGGTTGAATCTTGGCTGTTTCCTCGGGTAGAAAACGCGCCAGCACCATTGGCAGGCATGCGTTCAAGTAATTGCTGCAGGTTATCAAATCCCATATTGGCAATATCGTCTTTACTGATCGATTGAATAGGGGAAGGGCCTTCAATATCGGTACGTTTAATACGGGAACCCGTTACTTCAATACGTTCAACTTTTTCTGCACCTTTATCGGCAGCATGGGCCACTGTTGGCGCACATGCCATTGCAATTGCGATTGCACAAGCACTGGGTAGAATCTGAGGTCTGTTCATACATTTCCCTTGTTTTATTTATCTCATTAAAATTATTTTAACAATAAGAAAGCCCTAAATTAACAATACACAAGGTAATGAGTTACAAACCAAAGTCAATGGCAGAGAAATAAAAGTTAAACTTTTGTTACATTTGATGCGGTGTATTTTCCTCATACGAGAATCAAAGTAGGTCTAGGCACTAAAAATTCAACCTACAAAACAAGTCGCAGTATTTGAATATCAGAATTTAAGGAAAAAAGATGGAAGACAAGATTATTTATCAAGCAGAGTTTGAAACCCATTTAGGTCTGTATTGGTTGCTTTCAGGCGCCGCCTATTTCAGCCTAAGCATAATAGGTATTCCCTTGTTATTACTTTGGTTTCCAATCGGGCTCTGGGGGACTCGCCGCTATATTCGCAATATGAGTGCCGAGCTCACCAGCAATAAACTTATTGTCAGGAGGGGCATATTAACTCGTACTGAAAACACTGTGCCTTTGGACAAAATTACCGATATGGCATTGATCCAAGGCCCAATTATGCGCCTATTTGGTCTGCATAAACTCACGGTAGAAACCGCAGGGCAATCGGGCGCAGGCGCATTGATAAGCTTAGTCGGCATAGTCGATGCGCCTCGATTTAGAGCCCGCGTATTAGAACAAAAAGAACGGCTTACCCAACCCTTGCACCCAACAATCCCATCGGCACAGCCAGATAATACGCTATTACAAATCGTAGTCGAAATGGCTGCAAGCTTAAAACGCATTGAAACTTTACTCAGCCAAAAATTAAACAGATAAATTGAATAAAACGACTTTTAGTTCAATCACTTTACCTTTAATGTTGAGCCACTCACTTAGCGTTAGCGCGGCTTTAACATGAGCGCAGCCTTAGCATGAGGGCTTATTCGATTCCCCAGATTAATTTTCAACAGGCATTTTTAATAACGACATGACAGAATCTTCAGTAACTTCTCCTTCATCCTCTTGGATGACACACCTAACTCTCGGCATTAAAGCCATGGGCCCAGGTGTTCTTATGGCCGCAGCGGCGATTGGCGCATCCCATTTAGTCGCCTCGACTCGGGCGGGCGCCGAATTTGGTTGGCAACTGGCTTGGGTTATTCTTGGGGTGAATTTACTTAAGTATCCCTTCTTTGCAGCTGGCGCACGCTACACAGCTGCCACAGGGGAGAGTCTACTGCACGGCTACCAAAAACAGGGCCGAGGTTACTTACTGCTGTTTACTGGGCTCAATGTGATCGCCGCCATTGCCAGTACTGCAGGGGTATGCATGTTAACCGCCGCTATGTTGACCCAATTTATTCCGCTGCCCATCGATTGGTTAGCCCTACTGGTATTACTGAGTTCATTGGCTTTACTGATTTTAGGCCATTATCAACTGCTTGATAGACTCACTAAGATCATCATGTTCGCCCTAACCTTAACCACCTTAATTGCCGTGGCCTTAGCTTGGGATCACGCTCAACCATTAGCGAGCAATTTTATCTCTCCTTCACCTTGGCAATGGGCCCATGTGGGATTTTTGGTCGCCATGATGGGTTGGATGCCAGCCCCGATTGAAGTCAGCGCTTGGAATTCTCTCTGGTTGCTCGAAAAACAAAAAAGCCAGACAGTGACGAAAGCGCAGGCGCTGCTCGACTTTAACTTAGGCTATATAATCACTGCGATCCTCGCGATCGTGTTTTTGTCCTTGGGCGCTTTAGTGATGCATGGCAGTGGCGAACACTTTTCAGATTCCGGCGCGCAGTTTGCTAATCAATTGATTAATCTTTACAGCCAAGTGATGGGCGGCGAGAGTCGTTATCTTATTGGTATTGTGGCATTTCTGTGTATTTTCAGCACAACAGTAACAGTGATCGATGGCTATAGCCGTACCTTAGATATGGGCTGGCAGTTACTCACCTCAAAGACCAGTTCAGATAAACGTCTCACAGGGATCATGCTCGTCATCAGTGCCTTTGGCTTATTGCTGATCCTCTTCTTTAAAGGTGCACTCTTACCGTTACTCGAGTTTGTGATGATTTTGGCCTTTATGACCACAGTCATTTTTGCTTGGTTAAATTACCGCTTAATGACCAGCAAACAGCTCCCCGAGGCCGATAGATACGGCACTAAGATGAAACTCCTCTCTTGGTTTGGCTTGATTTATCTACTGATTTTCGCGGCACTGTTTATCTATTGGTACAACATCATTAAAGGTTAATTGCACAGAATGTTTATGCCGGAGCAATAAATGGCCTTAACTAACTGCCATTAAATTCCCGCTGAATTCTGCAATTAAGGTGGTTTGGGTGTATAATGCGGGCTCTTAAACCAGACAGCGCAGCCGCGCCAAGAGATGACCATGATTAATAATGATATTTTGCGCCGTTTGCGCTTCGTGTTTGATTTTAGCAATGCAAAAATGATTAAAATTTTTGCTAAAGCTGGAAGAGAAGTGCCTGTCGAAGAGATGATTGATCTTCTACGTAAAGAAGAGGAAGAAGGTTATAAAGCTTGTAACGACACGACCTTATGTCAGTTTTTAGATGGTCTTATCATAGAGAAGCGCGGTCTACGTGAAGGTGCAGAAATTCCAGCGCCCGTTTCACGTTTAAACAACAACCTCATCTTTAAAAAGCTGAGAGTTGCCCTCGAAATGCGTGAAGAAGACATAGTAGCAGCTTTGGCTTTAGCCGAAGTGCAAATGTCAAAATCAGAGCTAAGCGCCCTGTTCCGCAATCCAGACCACAAGAATTTTAAAGAGTGTGGCGATCAAATACTGCGTAACTTTATCCGCGGCTTATCACTTAAGTATCGCGGCGTATAACGCTAAACTTATGACATAAAACGCAGCTTAGGCTGCGTTTTTTTATATCCATGTTTATCTACACCTGAGCTTGTTTGGATATAAACAAGACCTTAACAATTCCATCTCAACAACCTCAGAAATCCTGTTTAAAACAGCTGACTTTTTTACTGCTGCAAAAAAAACCACAAATACCTCGCTCCACGGACAACAAAGATCACATTTCATGATAACCTTACGTGACTTACAGCACGTATTGACCACTTAAACAATAACTCAAAAGGTTACCCATGGACGATAATAAACGCCCCCTCTATCTTCCGTTTGCAGGACCTGCCATTCTTGAAGCCCCACTGATTAACAAGGGCAGTGCATTTTCTGAAGAAGAGCGTATTTTCTTTAACCTCGAAGGCTTAGTCCCCTATGCCATTGAAACGATTGAGGAGCAGGCTTCTCGCGCCTACGATCAATTTAGAAGTTTCAATAACGACTTAGACAAGCACATTTACCTACGTAATATCCAAGACACAAACGAGACCTTATTTTATCGTTTAGTGCAAAATAACATCAGCGAGATGATGCCCATCATCTATACGCCGACAGTAGGTTTAGCTTGTGAACGTTTCTCGAAAAACTATCGCCGCAACCGTGGTTTGTTTATCTCCTATCCGAACAAAGATAGGATCGATGACATCCTCAATAACTCGACTCGTCAAAAAGTTAAAATTATCGTAGTCACTGATGGTGAACGTATTTTAGGACTTGGCGATCAAGGTATTGGCGGCATGGGGATCCCTATCGGTAAGCTGTCACTCTACACTAGCTGTGGCGGTATCAGTCCGGCTTATACCCTGCCTATTACCTTAGATGTAGGCACAGATAATCCGCAGTTGTTAGAAGATCCTATGTATATGGGTTGGCGCCATCCACGCATCGGTGGTGAAGAATACGCCGAGTTTATCGAAGCCTTTATGCAAGCTGTACATGTGCGTTGGCCGGATACTTTGATCCAGTTCGAAGACTTTGCCCAAAAGAATGCCATGCCGATCCTAGAGCGTTATAAGGATCGCTATTGCTGCTTTAACGATGATATTCAAGGTACTGCTGCGGTTGCCGTTGGTTGCTTGCTCGCCGCGTGTAAGGCTGCGGGCACTGAATTGAATCAACAACGTATCGCCTTCCTTGGTGCTGGTAGTGCCGGTTGCGGTATTGCCGAAGCTATCGTGGCACAAATGGTGTCTGAAGGGATCAGCGACGAGCAAGCTCGCACTCAAGTGTGTATGGTTGACCGTTGGGGCTTATTGCTCGACAACATGCCTAACCTGTTGCCATTCCAGCAAAAATTGGCGCAGAAATGCACCAACATCCAAAATTGGAGCAATTTCAGCGACAATATTTCACTGCTCGATGTGGTTAACAACGCCAAGCCGACAGTGCTGATTGGGGTATCTGGCGTTCCAGGACTCTTCACCGAAGAAATCATCCGTGCTATGCACAGCCATTGTGCTCGGCCGATTATTTTCCCTATGTCGAACCCGACCAGTCGCGTAGAAGCGACACCGAAGGACATTTTGCATTGGACCTCAGGTCAAGCACTCGTCGCTACGGGCAGCCCGTTCGAGCCAGTGGTTGTCGATGGTGAAACCTATGAAATTGCCCAGTGCAACAACAGCTTTATCTTCCCAGGTATTGGCTTAGGCGTATTAGCGTCTGGCGCACGTCATGTATCCGATGCCATGCTGATGGCTTCAAGTCGCGCACTTGCCGAATGTTCGCCACTGGCAATCGATGGTACAGGTCCACTACTGCCTAAACTCGAAGATATCCATGCGGTGAGTAAGCATATTGCTTTCGCCGTAGGTAAAGTCGCAGTTGAACAAGGGTTAACGCTGCCAATGAGCGATGAGATCTTACAGCAGTCGATTGAAGGCAATTTCTGGAGTCCAGAATATCGCCGCTACAAACGCACTTCGTTCTAAGCATAGCGTTGCCGCGACCCAAGTCGCAGTAAAGCAGCTTAGTTGAGCGTTTGTGCTAGCCAGCAAAAAGCCCGTTACTTTGCAGTAACGGGCTTTTTAATTTTCTGACTCTGTGCTGATTTCAATAAAAACTAAGGCGCCATCACCTGTTTAAAGCTATTGAGCAAAGCACGATCGGTACGCGCTTTCTTCAACTTACGTAGGCTTTCTTTGAGCGATTCATCGGCTAAGCGCGTAAAAATGCCATTATATTCTTGCTCTTGGATTGCACTATCGGTATCGGCTTGCTCAGAAATTTCTTGGGCGACACGACTCAATTGCAACCAAGCATTCGCGATATAGAAACCGTGGAATGCGGCTTGTTCCATTAGATTACGTGCGCTGGCAGGTAAAGATGCCCAAGCTTGGCTAAATTTACCTTCCCTGTCTTCCAACAGTTCGGCACACAAACCTTGGTACGCTGCTAATAAGTCACCCGGTAATTTCGCCATTGGTAACACTTTATTCGCAACATTGTAAGAAATCTGCTCGGCAGTTTCGCGGTAAACAGCTGATAATTCGCTCATAAAAATCTCGATTCGCATCCCAAAAATAGTCTTAAAACTGGCCACTCACATATAAACCATAAACGCCGTTACCCGCAATCGGCGTAACTGTAATCCCCTCATAGGGTTGAGTAAAATACCAACCCGCCAGCGCGCCAATCGCCGCGCCAGCTAACACATCCTCGAGGTAATGCTGGTCGCTCGCCACTCGGGTGTAGCCCACATAAGATGCGGCAACATAGGCAGGTAAACCATATTGCCAACCATAGCGCTGCTGAATAAACGTCGCCGCCATAAAGCTGTCTGAGGTATGACCCGATGGAAACGAATCATCGCCACTATCGTCTGGCCTGTCTTTACTCACACCATACTTAAGACCTTCAACAATTAACCGACTCGACACCGCTGCCTGAATTAACTGCCAACTACCATCATAACCCTCTTCATAAAACAAGGTCGCACCCATCGCAGTAGCGGGTAATAATAAATGCAATACATCGCCAGAGGTTTCTAAATCTGAGCCTGCCCAGCTAGTGCCACTCATCATGAATAATGCAGCACAGAGTAATTTCTTCAAGGGTGATTCCTTTGTGGGATAATAACCAAGGCGGAGTTTATACCTTGATCATTAACCGAATGCAAAATTGCTATACATCTATATTAAAAATGAGCAAACAAGTTATGCTAAGCTAATAATTAGCTATTGATTTTAATGCGAACAGGAATCTTTTTTGCTACATAAACTTAGGTATTTATCATTCTCCTTATTGCTGCTTCTACTGCCGCTCAGCAACGCTATGGCAGAAGAAAAGACTCAGGTTGATAAAATATTTGCAAGATTTGAAAGCGGCGTCCCTATGACCCGTGAAGAAATCGAAAGCAATCTAGCGTTATTAAGCAAACTAATTTCGACTGACGATGTCACCCGTCATGAAAAGCTGCAACTGCTTAAATGCTGGGATCAGAATACAGAAAACGACACAGCTATTGCACTGGCACTTAAAAATACTAACCAAGCACTGAGCAATATTCCGCCAACTGCCTCCCCCCATTTCATTACCGACCTCACGCTCTGCCGCTCTTGGTTTCTGCAATTAAGTGGTGACATGGATGGCGCGATGGAAGGCTATAATCTCAGTGTTAAACGTGCCTATGAGCATGAAGACCTAAAGCTAATCGCCGACTCGCGCAGCATTCGCGGCGCACTTTACTCTTATATTGGCGATTTTTCTGCGGCATTAGACGATCTCGTCACAGCGCAAGATCTCTATGAATCACTCAATTTAAGCGGTTGGGCTAACATTAACCTTGCCGATGTTGCTACCAGTTTTAGACGTTATGGCGATCCCCAAAGTGCAATCCGCTATTACACCAAACTCAAAGCTCTCTATCTAAAAAACAATAACCAAGAACAGGCAATGTATGTCAACTCGGACATTGGCCTTGCCTTAGATGAACTCGGTGAACATCAACAGGCCGTAGATAATTTCTTAGTAAGTTATCAATACTTCAAGGAACATCAGCAGGAAAAAGTGGCAGCAACTATGGCAACAAATATTGCCTACAGTTTAATCAAACTCAATCGTCTAAACGAAGCCGAAAAGTATTTAATCGAAGCCGATACTGTTATTAATGAAAAAGATCTGACCGATTACAGCTTCATGAAGCTTTTTATGGCCGATATAAAGTTTCAACAAGCTCGCTATAAAGAGGCGCTTACCGAACTTGAGCAAGGGGAAAAAGCCTTTCGCACTCTGCAGAATAATCGGGGACTCACTCAACTGCTGCAGCTTAAAAGTAACATATATGTGGCGATGAATGATTTATCTGCCGCCTACGGAGCGCTGCAAGAATTTGTTACCCTAACAAAAAAAGTCGATGGCAATTCTCTCTCCCATCATACGACAGAATTAAAGGTCAAGTTTGATACCAGTCGGATTGAATCAGAAAATCAACGCTTGATTGAAAACCAAAACCTTAAAGAACAAGAGCTCGCGCTACTCGAAAAGAACAAATCACTGCAACACATTATCCTATTACTAGCGGGCTTTATCCTGACGATAGTGTCTATATTCGCTTATAAACAAGTACATAGAAATCGCCAACTGCAAGTTATTGCCCTCACGGATTACCTTACCAAACTCCCTAATCGTCGGCATATTTATGCCCAAGCCGCGAAATATTTTCAGCAAGCCTTAAAACATCAAAGCCCTTTTTCAGTGATTATTTTTGATGCGGATCACTTCAAAAAAATCAACGATAACTTCGGCCATGAATTAGGCGATCGCGCCCTTATGACCATTGCAAATGCAGGCCGAGCCTTATCGGGTAATAAAGACCTCGTTGGCCGCATCGGTGGTGAAGAGTTTTTAATCCTATTGCCTAACACTGATGCCACACGTGCGTTGGCGCTGGCGCATCAATTGCAGAACCATATTAGCTGCCTTAGCGCACAGAATTTACCAGCAGAACTCAAATTGACCGTTAGCGCTGGTGTCGCCACTTTAGAACCACAAAATAATACTGAAGATGCATATCAAGATAAAGATTTTGCCACCTTGCTAAAGCGGGCCGACAATGCTCTTTATGAGGCTAAAAATGCGGGCAGAAATTGTGTGAAATCAGCCAAGAATGAGGCTTTAAGAGAGAATTAAACGGCCTTATGCCAAAACACTTGATGTTGTAATGGCGGTGGCAAAGTGCCAAACCATGTCTGATACAAACGACTAAATTCACCTGAGTCTTTCATTTTCTCAAGCTCTGTTTGCCAACTGATAACGGTTGCCGCCGATGTCCCTTTAGAAAAAGCTAAATAGAGATTAATCTCCGATACTACAAACACTTGGCGGATATCTGTCTCACTCGCACCCACTTCTTCGAGTATCTGCTTTACCGCAAGATCCGCCTGGCACCAAAAACGAATTCGAGAAAACAGCAACTGTTTCGCCGATTGCTGCGGAAAACTCGCCACCAGCAAATTATCCACGCCCGCTTGTTGTAGCAACTGCGCACCCGCCGATTCCCGATAAACCCCCACAATATCTGTCGATTGAAGTTCAGCAAGTTGATCGAGAGCGATAGGATCTGCCGCCCTTGCGTACAATGCAATTTTACTGGTCGCAATAGGACCGATAAAATCAAACTGCTCAGCTCGCTCATCATTAATTGACGTAGCAAAAAGTAAAACGTTCGCTGAGGTATTGGCAATCGAATACGCCCGAGCCCAAGGTAACACATCGATTTTTTCACTCTGACCCAGTCTTGATTGCAAGGTATTGACTAAGTCCACCGCAAAACCTTGCGGCACACCATTTTGCTCGTAACTCATGGGAGGCCAAGCTTCGGTCACCAATTTCAACTTGTCAGGCGCCGCAAAAACAAGATTAGGCATCAGGCCTAATAAGCTCATCGCAAGAAAACACGCCCTAAGGGGAAACGCACTCAGCATACGAATACCAAACGATAAACATTAGACCTAATCATAGACTCAATCCCAACAGCAAATAAACAAATACCCCAAAGAAAATATCGCCTCACGCCCCCTTCTGAGTAAACTCGTCCTCAATAAGTGAAAACTGCTATCATATTGCCACCTAGCCAAGAGCCTCGCTGCAATCAATTCATGTCAACTTTAGCCAATCAAACCCCAAGCCAATCCTATGCCAGCATGCTGTCGCGGCTCGCTCTGCAAATTAAAACGTGGGGAAAAGCACTCGGATTTGCGCAGGTTGGCATTTGCGATACGGATTTAACCGCTGAAGAAGCCAAACTTCAAGCATGGCTAGACAAAGGTTTTCATGGCGAAATGGCCTATATGGCCACCCATGGCATGATGCGCGCTCGCCCGCAAGAACTGCATCCGGGCACAGTGCGGGTGATCTCCGTACGGATGGACTATTTACCACCCGAAGCTGGCTTTGCAACGAATCTCACCGATCCCAACTTAGGTTATATTTCCCGTTATGCAGGAGGTCGCGACTACCACAAGTTGATCCGCGCTCGGCTTAAAAAGCTGGGGGATCAAATCAGTGCAGAGTTAGTTGCTCTCGGTTTCGATGCAGCTGACTTTCGCCCCTTTGTTGACTCAGCGCCAGTACTTGAGCGCCCCTTAGCCGAAAAAGCCGGTATAGGCTGGACAGGTAAACACTCACTCATACTCAACCATGAGGCTGGCAGTTGGTTCTTTTTAGGTGAACTACTGATCAATTTGCCTCTACCTGTGGATATTCCCATTCAAGAAGGCTGTAACACTTGTGTCGCCTGCATCACCTCCTGCCCAACGGGTGCAATCGTAGAACCTTATGTGGTCGATGGCAGACGCTGTATTTCCTATCTCACCATTGAACTGCAGGGCGCTATTCCCGAAGAATTTAGGCCACTCATGGGCAATCGCATCTATGGCTGCGATGATTGCCAACTCGCGTGTCCCATCAATCGCCAAGCGCCGCTGACTGAAGAAACTGACTTTCATATTCGTCCGCAGTTAAAGCAACCTGACCTTCTCAGCCTTTTTACTTGGAGCGAGGCCGAGTTCCTTAAACAAACTGAAGGCAGCGCCATTCGCCGCATTGGGCATAAACGTTGGCTACGTAATATTGCAGTAGCACTGGGTAATGCTCCCGCAAGCCCAAGCATTATTGCCGCACTTAACGCCCGCAATCACAGCGAAGATATCGATGAGATAGTGCGTGAGCATATTGAATGGGCGCTTAATGCCCAGCAATCGCGCCTTGCTGAAAGCGCTGCAACTGAACAACAAAAAGCCCGCCGCAAAACCGAGCGTATGGTGCGCATTATCGAAAAAGGCTTACCGCGAGATGCTTAAGTTCGTCGGCAAGCAATAAACAACAACGGATGCATAAGCATCCGCTGTTACTAACTCAATAAACTCAGTAAACTCAGTAAGCTCAGTAAGCTCAGTAAGCTCAGTAAGCTCAGTAAGCTCAGTAAGCTCAGTAAGCTCAGTAAGCTCAGTAAAAAATATTTCACTCAAGCATAATATTAACCAAGGCGGCGACGTAGTTCTCGCGTGGCATCGACCATGTTTTTCAATGCGGGTTCGACTTCATCCCAAGTACGGGTTTTTAGGCCACAATCTGGATTGACCCACAGCTGACGTACGGGCACTTTTTGCGCCGCTTTCTCGATTAAGTGCACCATGGCCTCCACACTTGGGGGGTTTGGCGAGTGAATGTCATACACACCGGGGCCAATTTCATTTGGATATTCAAAATCTTCAAAGGCGTTGAGTAACTCCATCCGTGAACGCGAAGTCTCGATAGTAATCACATCGGCATCCATGGCGGCAATCGCGGCAATGGTGTCATTAAACTCGCTGTAACACATGTGGGTGTGGATTTGAGTCTCATCAGTCACGCCAGCAGCGCTGAGTTTAAAGGCATTCACCGCCCAATCTAAGTAGGCTTGCCATTCACTTTGTTTCAATGGCAGACCTTCACGGAAGGCGGGCTCATCAATTTGTATAATACCAATACCGGCATTTTGTAAGTCCACCACTTCATCACGGATCGCCAGCGCCAGCTGAGTCGCAATCACATCGCGGCCGATATCTTCACGGGCGAATGACCAATGCAGAATCGTCACAGGACCAGTTAACATGCCTTTTACAGGTTTGTCGGTGAGACTTTGGGCAAACTCGGCCCAATCGACCGTCATCGCCTTTGGACGACTGACGTCACCATAGATCAACGGCGGCTTAACACAGCGTGAACCATAACTTTGCACCCAACCATTTTTGGTAAAGCCAACGCCCGCAAGCTGCTCACCAAAGTATTCCACCATATCGTTGCGCTCGGCCTCACCATGAACCAGTACATCGATACCGAGTTTAAGCTGGCGGTCGATTGTATCGCGGGTGACTTGCTGCAATTGCTCTGTATATTGTGCATCACTCAGATCGCCCTTGCGCCAACGACTGCGTAGTCCACGGATTGCTGGTGTTTGTGGGAAGGAGCCAATGGTGGTGGTCGGCAACAGAGGTAAACGGTATTTCTGCTGCTGCACAGCTTGGCGTACGCTGAAATCACTGACGCGCTCATAATCGGCAGATGTCAACGCGGCAACGCGGGCAATCACTTGACTGTCGGCGGCCTGCGCTTTCGCCTCACGGCGTGCCAAACAGGTTTGCACAATCTCTTTTGCCGCGATAGATTCAGGTGCCAGTAGCAATTGGCGCACATTGGCCAGTTCGAGTAATTTTTGCTTCGCAAACGCGAGTTGTTGACGCAGCGCAGGCTCAAGCGTGGCTTCCACCTCTAAATCCACAGGGCTATGCAGGAGTGAGCAAGAAGTACCGATCCACAAGCGATCTCCGAGATCACGGGCAACCGCGCCTATGCGTTCGGCAATCAAATCCACCTCTGCCGCCCACACGTTGCGACCATTGACCACACCCGCCGACAAAATTTGATCTTGACCAAGCGCATTGGCAAAGACTGCCAATTGATCCGGCGCTGTGACTAAATCGACATGCAAACCCGCGACCGGCAAGGCTGATACCAGTGCTTGATGGTGAGCGATACCGCCGTAATAACTGGTAAGAAGGATCTTCACCTTCGCAGTGCTGAGTGCTTGATACGCCTCAGTCATAGCCGCTTGCCATTCGCCATCCAATTCCAATGCGAGAATGGGCTCATCGAGCTGTACCCAATGCACTCCCTGAGCAGCAAAACGCGCCAAAATGTCAGCATAAGCAGCTAATAAATTCGGTAATAAACTTAACTTATCGAACTCTTGACTCACAGTTTTAGCAAGGTGCAAGTAACTAACTGGGCCGAGTAGAACAGGTTTGGCTTTATAGCCTAGTGCTTGCGCTTCGCTGACTTCATCGAAAAATTGCTCATAGGCAATCGAAAACACTTGGTTTTGGCTGAGCTCAGGTACCAGATAGTGATAGTTAGTATTGAAATACTTGGTCATTTCAGAGGCTGGCGCATCTTGGCCCGTTGGCGCTCTGCCGCGGGCAACACGGAATAAAGTATCGAGATCGATTGCCCCTTCACCACGATGACGATCAGGAATGGCATTTAAAGTCGCGCTTAAGGTCAGCACTTGATCATAAAAGGCAAAATCACCTACGGGAACTTGCTCAATGCCCGCAGCAGCTTGCCACTGCCAATGGGTGCGGCGAAGTTCACTCGCCACTTCACGTAATTCCGCCTGAGTGCTCTCACCACGCCAGTATTTTTCTAAGGCAAATTTCAATTCACGACGACGCCCAATACGGGGAAACCCAAGACTATTTAATTGCATACACTATCTTCCTTTATTTGAGATAAGCCATATTCGGCACTTGCACCCACCAGATTGTTTTCTCTTGGCACTTTTCAGCATTTCAGCCTTGATAAATAACAATGGGCGTCTGGACGTCTAGAAGTTTATTGTGTTAGTCTCTATGCCAGCAACCGAATTGATTTCAAGCACAACATGAGCGAAATTCACTTGGAGTGAACATGATCGAACTAAGACACCTGCGAACCTTAATGGCCCTGAAAGAAAGCGGCAGTTTGGCGGGCGCAGCCAAAAAACGTTTTGTCACTCAATCCGCCCTCTCCCACCAGATTAAGGAGCTGGAGCAAAGGATTAACTCGCCCATTTTTGTGCGTAAGAGTAAGCCACTGTCATTCACCCAAGAAGGTGCACGCCTGCTGCATCTGGCCGAAGAAATTTTGCCTAAGGTGTTAGAAACCGAGACAGATTTGAAGAATGGGCTGGAAACCGAAACCAATCAGTTGCGGGTCGGCATTGAGTGCCATAGCTGTTTTCGCTGGTTAATGCCTGTAATGGAGCAATTTAGGCAAGATCATCCGGCAGCCGAGTTAGACTTATCGAGCCGTCATCTGTTCGACTCGCTCAATGCCTTAGAAATGGGTGAACTGGATATTGTATTAACCTCAGATCCTGTGCCTGGGCATTCACTCGCCTACCAGCATTTGTTTGATTTTGAAGTGAAGTTAGTGGTTGCTAAGGATCATCCTTTAGCGAAAGAAGCCTATGTCACCCCTAAGCAATTAGCACACTTGCCTATTATCAGTTATCCAGTGCCGTTGACACGTTTAGATATTTATCGCCACTTTTTAGAGCCTGCGGGCATAGAGGCGGGCGAGCAAAAAACCTGTGATTTAACCATGATGTTATTGCAACGCATCGCCTGTAAAGACGGCATAGCCGCACTGCCAAGCTGGTCGATTAATGAAGGACATGGACTGAGTCTCGCTACGGTAAAACTCGGCCAAGAAGGTCTGAAACGACCGCTATTTGGTGCCTATCGCCGCCACAGTGCTAACTCTGCATTGATCCAAAATTGGTTACAACTGGTGGCGAGGGAAGGTTTATCCCGCCAGCAGAAGACGAATTAATGCGGGTGACATAGAGTAAAAAGCCTGCGAATGCAGGCTTGTTTATTGAGTCAAATGACTATTTCATAGCATCGACAAATTACAGCGGATTCATCAACAATCCACGCATAGACAAGACACGGCGCAGTATCAACCCTGATGAATTAGGATTACGGGTCTGACGCAAATTATGGGCGATCATAAATTCTTGACGCAGATCCTGATCGAGATCTAACGCCTCGAACGCTTCGATGGTTAAGGTCTGTTGTTGATTATCAATCAATGACTTAATCACACTTAAAGGAAATGACTGTTCGGCATTAGCATTTAAATAGGCAAATGCGGTCAGTGCGATAATTTGGCCGAACACACTGAACAGAGCTAAGGTTTGCACTTCGTCAGCATCAACCTCCACACCTTCCATATCCGCTAAGCTATCTACCGCATCCGTTGCAATATCTTCAGTCAGCTTCCAATAACCTTGGACCAACTTTTTATAGGGCTGTGGCAGTTCATCGAGGCGTTCTTTTAAATAGAACGTAAAGGCGTAGCGATAGATATTAACTTGACCTAAGCGGATCAAAGCTTCTTTCAACGAGCGAGTTTTGTGATTTTCCACTACAGCAGCCTGCGCGGAATTACTGCGCATAAGCATGTGCGCTGCCAATGCGGGATCGCTCGAGATAATGTCAATCACATTACGAATGTCACCTTCAGCAAGGATCGCTTTTTTGAGTGGAATTAGAATTCCTCGGCGGCCAATCACTTGCTCTTCGTTCGCTATGATAGCTCTAACTTGAGTAAAAACCTGTTGCTCAAGATCAGTCATAAGACACTTTACACCTGTTTATTAACAATAAGATGATTCGGTTACAGCTCACATCATACCTAAAATACTAAGAATTTCAGCCATAAACAGCAGAGTAAAATATAAATTACTCCTATTTAGTGATGACTGCCCGCTAACACACTATAGATAACGACAATTAAACTACTCTACTAAAACGATATTCAAGACTATACCTATTTTAAGATTTATTCTTTGAACTCAGCGTAAAAAATAAAAAGCCAGACTGAGTCTGGCTTTGTTATTAGATAGCTCATTAATATTTAGAAGCGGTAGCCCACAGTGAAACGAATATCGCGACCTCGACCAGAATAGTAACTATCCCCCCAATCGCCACCGTAATAACCTGCACTGACATAATCTTTATTGAATACATTATCGATACGCAGACTGGCAAGCCAAGCATCACGATTATAATTCAAGGCTAAATTACCAAGCACGTAACTTGCTAGCTTATCACCTTGATTAGCGTTATCGCCTTCGATAAAACGATCACCCGTGTAGATAGCTTCGGCAAATACTTGGAAATGCTCAGCAAAATCCATGCTGACATAACCGCGTCCCGTGTGTTTTGCCACCCAAGACAGCTCTTTGCCATCGTTAGCACCATCGGTAAATTCGGCGTCGGTATAGTTATATTCCAGCCCGAGTTGCAGCGCTTTAGTGATCTGCCAATCCCAATCGGCACCCGCGCCATAACGACGAGAAGCGTCGGCATTAACGTTTGCACCGTTGAAATTTCCACCTATGGGTTTAACTGCACTCGAGTCATAAACAATTTCATCCTCTAAATCGAGACGATATAGGCTGACTCGTAGGGTTTGACTAGCGACAGCCCAATCCCAACCCGCCTCATAGGAACGGCCTGTTTGCGGCTTTAAGCCAAATACGCCCGGCGATGTATAAGCTTGCTCATCCACTTTAGCAAAACGGAAGTTATCATCAGCGCGCACATAGAGTCTGTGCTCCGCAGTTGGTCGGTAATTTAAACCCAGTTCGAATGCATGGGCATTTTCATCTAAATCCATGCCATTAGGATAGACATTGCCATCGACTAACTCGTCGGTCACCCGCGCATAACGGCCACCCACAACGTAACTTAAAGTATGGCTTAAAGGCACTGTAGCTTGTAGATAGGCGCTTTGCATTTGCTGCACATTACTGCGCGCCATAGTGTCAAAATCAGCCTTGCCACGGCTGATGTCTAAACCTGTGACTAGGTTTAGCTCGCCTTGACGCGTACTGTAATTCGCTAACGCTTTAGGGCTAAACATTAACAGTGAGCGTGTGTTATGGCTGTTCGCCCCCCAATTAAGAGAAGACACTAAGGTATCGCTGTAATCTAAATCCGCCGCCAGCGCCCAGTTTTGATTAAGCTGATGCTGGTAACCCGTTCGCGCCGCAGTGGTCATCTCGTGGGCATACTCTACCTTATTTGATGAAGCACGGGGATCGTCTTTAAATTGCTTTTCAGTAAGCGAGCCCGGATTTTCACGATCGTTATCGTAGTAGCTGGTTTCAACAAAGAATGAGTCTGTGGCTGTTTTATATTGAATGCGGCCAAGAATAGAGCCGGTTTCGTTGGCATTATGCTGGCGATAGTTGTCACCTTGGTTGTAACTACCGGTGAAAAAGTAACGCCAATCTTTGTTGATCGCGCCAGACACATCACCACGACCTTCATAGGTATCAAAACTGCCGCCGGATAACTGCACGCTGCCGCCAGTATTTTCAGGGGACTTAGTGACAATATTAATCACCCCGCCCACGGCTTGATCGCCATAAAGTACACCTGCACTACCCGATAAAATTTCAATACGATCCACTTGATTAAGCGGAATGGCATTAAGGCTAGGTGCGGCGATATCGATATTATTGAGACGACGACCATCAAGTAAAATCAGCGTGTTATTAACGGCAGTGCTGGCGCTAAAACCACGCATCGCAAAGCTAGTTCCAATATTGTTATCCGAAATTTGAATACCACTTTGACCGCGTAAGACGTCGGTCAAATTAGTTGCGCCACTCATTTCAATAGCCGCGGCATCAATCACATTCACATTGGCGGCAATATTTAACGGGGTCTTATCAGAGCGGCCGATCACGACAAGATGCTCGTCGACTTTAGCTGTGCTGGTATCGTCAGCCGCCATAACAGGCGCGATAATTGAAAAACTGCAAAGGCTGCCGATCAGCAGCGCGATTTTTGTTGGATTTATTCCCATTTTACCTTTAACTCCTGCAAGGAAAACGGGGCATTGACGCCACGATACCGTTAATTCAGTCGTAAATACTGACGGTGATTATCGCATTTTGAGATCTGCCCACCGAAATCTCAAAAACACCTTCAGGGCCGGTCTCCGGACTTAGGCTATGTTAATCCATTAAAAGTTAGATTAACGCGAGACTGACCTTTCACATTCTGACTTTCGGGTTCAGTCTTGAACACACCAATCAAACGCGGTCTTCTCTCACCTTTTACCGTTGCGGGGGCAGTGCCAGAATTTCACTGGCTTCCCGATTATCTCACGACACTATCATCGTAAGCACCACAGAAGGTTGACTCAAAATTAGGTTCAAAGGGCGTACAATCTGTTAACGCCCAACAAGGCTCAGGGCATATCAGACCTGAGCGCGCGCATTATAGACGTCTATACGGATGAAAGTCCATTAATCTCAAGTTAGCGAGAAAACTCACATGAGCTAGAAAACACCATCCCAGTTTTTTGCCGCAGGTTTTGGTCTGTCTTTGCTCAAAATCGCCTGACGCTGCTCAGGGGTTTCGCATTGGGCAACGGGGGTAAAATCCAGCGGTTTAATCACTAACGAGTCAGCAGGTTGCACTGGCGACTTGTCGAACATGGGCAAATTCATCGACCAAGAGACCAGCTCCCCCTTTTCGCTGATGCCAACATAACCGTCATCTGCGCCATCTAACCAAGTGAGTCGCGGAATACGTGCCATTAACTTTTCCACATTATCACGGTTGGCGCGATAACCAACAGGCACCACTTTGCCATCGGGACGCGTAAACACAAAGGAGGCAGGCCCTCGAGTAATGACGCTGCCTTCCTGCCAATATTTATCAAGAATGTCTTGGGCATAGTGAAACCCAAACATATGAGCGTAATCAGTATCGTCGGCCACAATTTGCGGCACGGCCTTATCCCGCAGTAATAAAAAGCCTGAGCCGATGCTGATAATCTCTTTTACCCCTGTGATATCGGTTTTTTTAATCCAATCGACACCACAGTTAATCCCATCGCCCCAAAAATGCGCATCCCCCGTAGGACTTAAAATCGCAAAGGCACAATTGTTTGCCGTCATACTCGCCACATCCTTTAAAGCACTGCGGATCGAGTAAGCATCACTGCGCCAACCCCAACTCACCACAGTGCCGTCCTTTTTCAAGGCGGCATAGGTGTGTTGAAAATATTCGATCTTCGCTACATCCGTAAGCTGCGGGAGTAACTTTTTCATATTGGTCGACTCTTCAACCTGCCCCCAAATCACCGCGCTACCTTCTTTTTTGAGGGCGACAAAACTGCGTCCTCTGGCAAAGATATCGACAACATCAACTAATTGATCCTGCACATGTAAGCTATTGCCGCCGTAGGGGCCATAACCCCAAGTATGCACCTTGCCATTAGCATCAAGGGCCGCAATGGCCTCTTGATTAGCGAACAACTTGGTAATATTGGTCATGCGGTTTTGCAGGGCTTTGTCGAGGCTCAATTTCCCTACATTACCCCAGTAAACCACAGTGCCATCTTGACGTAGCGCGGCAAACCCGTCCTTGACTGGGACGATTTGCTTAACTTGCTTAAGCTGCTCCGTCACCTCCCGGCTATCACCGCCAGCATAACTGTCACCCCAAGTGATCACCTCACCAGATTGTGTTAACGCCGCAAAGGCCGAACTGTTGGTGACCACAGTCTCGACTGCGGGTAAATCACAGGGAATATGGCGATACTGTGGACTCGGATTTTCCTTAAATTGGATGAGTTTACCGTTATCAAACTGTAGCAATGACTCGTTATTACTTTCCACAACGGCCATAGGTTGAGGATCGCTACAACCAGAGATCTGCATGGCAACCATGCCCACGAGTAAAACCTTAGGCCAAGTGATTCGATGAGTGAGCATTACTTATTTCCTTATATTTGCTTGGAGATGTCATTCAATGTTGTGCAGCGGACAGAGCGAGAATGGATTTACCTAACATCGCCTAATGTCAAAAATGGGCAGAATTCTAGCAGCTTGTTGATAAAAAGACGAAAATGCTCACAGTTTACTCTGCAAGTCCCCTACACAGGCTAACGCCTAACTGATGGCATGCTATTCTAAGCCCCCATCACCGCTGTTTAAAGGAGTAACAGTATGACTCGCCCTATTATTCTGGATTGCGATCCCGGCCATGACGACGCTATTGCGCTCATTTTAGCTCTCGCCCATCCAGAGCTGGTTCCACTGGCCGTCACCACCAGCGCCGGTAACCAAACGCCGGATAAAACGCTCAATAATGCCCTGCGGATCTTAACCTTATTAAATCGCAGTGATATTCCTGTCGCTGGCGGCGCCGTCAAGCCATTAGCTCGCGAATTAATCATTGCCGACAATGTCCATGGTGAAACCGGACTCGACGGCCCTGCATTGCCTAATCCAAGTTTTAGTCCTCAAGCCATTACCGCAGTTGAACTAATGGCGCAGCAAATTCGCCAAAGTCATCAGCCAGTAACCTTAATTCCCACAGGACCACTCACCAATATCGCGCTTTTGCTCGCCAGCCACCACGAATTACACGCCAAGATCGAGCGCATAGTGCTAATGGGCGGCGCAGCCGGTGTCGGCAATTGGACGCCTGCCGCCGAGTTTAATATTTTTGTCGACCCTGAAGCCGCCGATATTGTCTTTAAGTCAGGTATTCCCATTACTATGTGTGGGCTCGATGTGACTCATCAGGCGCAAATCATGGATGAAGACATAGAACGTATTCGCGCGATTCAAAATCCAATTGCTCAGTGCGTCGCCGAATTATTGGATTTCTTTATGATTTACCACAGAGATCCTAAATGGGGCTTTATTGGTGCGCCATTGCACGACCCCTGCACTATCGCTTGGTTGCTTAAACCTGAGCTATTTGAGGCGCAAGATTGCTGGGTAAGCATTGAAACCCAAAGTGAGTTGACCTTAGGCATGACAGTGGTCGATCGCTATCAGCTCACAGGTAAAGCCGCCAATGCGACTGTGCTGTTTGGGATCGATAGGCAAGGCTTTGTCGATTTACTGGTAGACAGTTTACGCGTCTATGATGCAACTTATCTCAATCGCAGATAAAAATGACAGTGAGTCTTCTATGAGCCAGATACTCGTTATCGGCAGTGCAAATGCCGACCATGTGATGAAATTTGAGTACCTGCCCGCTGCAGGGCAAACCTTAATGAGCCGAGATTACCGCCTCGAACAGGGCGGCAAAGGGGCCAATCAAGCCGTCGCCTGCGCGCGCTTAGCCAAATCAGGTTCACGCACTGATTTTATCTGCCATCTCGGCCAAGACAGTATCGGCGATGATATGCGTCAAAGCTGGATGAAAGATGGCATCAGTGCAGAAGGGATCCGCCAAATAACCGGACTGAGCACTGGCACTGCCATGATTTTTATCGGTGATAACGGTGAGAATACGATTGGCGTTGCCGCAGGTGCCAACGCCAGCCTTTCACCCGATGACTTAGAAGCTCATTACGCCCTGTTTGCTAATGCGGAGTACTTGTTAACACAATTGGAAACGCCCGCTGCCACAGTGGCAAAGGCGCTGCAAATAGCCAAGAATCTTGGCGTGACGACTGTACTAAATCCTGCTCCAGCGACGGCACTTGGCCAAGATGTACTCAAGTGGGTAGATATTATTACCCCCAATGAAACCGAAGCAGAAGCCTTAACGGGAGTTGAGATCAACCATATTGATGATGCACACATGGCAGCGCAACTTCTCCACCAGCAGGGAGTAAAGATTGTGGTCATTACCTTAGGTAGCCGTGGCGCATTTATCAGCAGCCCAGGTTTTAATGGGCTAATACCTGCGTTTGAAGTGCAGGCCATAGACACAGTCGCCGCAGGGGATACCTTCAATGGCGCCTTAGTTGTGGGCTTAAGCGAGGGCATGTCGATTGCTGCAGCCGTGGGATTTGCCAATGCAGCCAGTGCCATTACTGTCACTCGCCCAGGCGCACAACGTGCGATTCCCTATCGACAGGAGCTTTCGTACTAAAAACGTAAGACGTTCTGAAGTAGACGCCCTGCGTTAGAACAAAAAATTATAATTTATAAATCAAACACATAAATAATAGTTCCTGAGTACTTAGTTCACTCCAAATAAGTACTCACCTATGTTTACCGCTAACAATTTTGCCGCCAATAACGATGCAAGCTTTCAACCTAAAGTTGCATATACATAATTTACACGCTGATTTCATTCCCATTTAATGAAGATTGCTTATGCTAGCAGGTGCATGTCCGAGTCAAAACGGCTCGGCTACCCTTGTTCAAATAAGGAAGTACCAGATGAAAGCAAAAAGCACAGCTTTACGTAACGTGACCAGCACTAGCCTAATCGGCCTAGGATTATTATTCGCTAGCCAAGCGAGTGCCAACGAATGTGAACTGAAAATTGCCGCCACTGATGCAATGCAATTTGACACTAAAGAGCTGTCTGTACCTGCAAGCTGTAAAGAAGTGACCTTAACCTTAACCCACTCAGGCACCTTGCCAAAAGCAGCAATGGGCCATAACTGGGTATTAACTAAGGCTGCCGATATGTCAGCCGTAGCGACCGAAGGTATGAGCGCCGGTCCTGATGCAGCCTATGTCAAAGCCGGTGATACGCGCGTTATCGCACACACAGATTTAGTGGGCGGTGGCGAATCAACGTCGATCACCTTTAGCACTGCCGGTATGAGCGCCACCGAAGCCTACCAATTCTTCTGCAGCTTCCCAGGTCACTGGGCGATTATGCAAGGCAGTTTCAAGTTAAAAGCTTAAGGTGAATGGCTTAGCCTAACGTTAAGTGATAAAAACAAAAAAGCGGATCTTAGGATCCGCTTTTACATTTCAGCCATTGCATTTAGCCGCACTAATCCATCATGGTCTTGGTTGGATGACTAATGGCGCAAAGCTCGTCATTGCATTACCGTTAGCACCGTTCAAGTTGGGATATTCAACCCCTTCCTGCAAGGTGTAATACACGTCGACAAAGTCATCGTCATTGGTGAACCAAGCATCCGGCATCACACTTAAAATACCATTGGTAATTTGCGGGATCAGCGCATAACCCTGAGCTTCAGGATCGGGGATCGACTTTAAGATCTGCTCCGCCGCTTCCAACAGCTTAGTGGCCAACACTTTATAGTTAGTACCATCGTCATGCTCCATTAAGATCATGTCCGCAGCAGCCCAACGATAACGCTCCCAATGTATGATGATTTGATTCGGATAATAGGTCGTATCCGCATAATCTAAATAGGGCATTTCGACGATATCGAGCACAGGCTCTTCACGGCTTGGATCAACCCCAGTCACTATGCCGTAAATTTCGGCACGACCAGAAATCCACGGCTCATGGTCATCCTTCAAGGATATTTGTTTGATCACTGTGGTTGAAATCGGCTTATCTGCCACCGCCTGTGTTTGCGCACGGCTCAGTAGCGCGCCCTCTTTTTTCGCTGACTGCGCCTCGGCAAATGTCGCCCGCATCACCTCTAAGCCAGCCACAAAGGCTTTTTTGCTATCGATACCGACCACAAACACTGGCTGCTGCGGCAGGTTATACACGTCTAATTGATGCACTTGCCCATGAATATCAAAGGCTTCAATATAATCCCACTGACTCTCGTCACCATCGGGCTCATAGGCAAATAAAGGAGACTCACCTTGCTGCCATGGGGTTAACATGGTTTCATCCGCCAGACGCACTTGCACCAGAGAATCTGCTTTGGCACTTAAGCCCTTCACTCGGCGAATCGACGCATCGGCTTTGGTGATCACATTATCATTGAGCCTATGCTGAGACAGAATGTCATCGGCATTCACTGCTAACTGATACTGGTTTATTTCAGTCTGTAAGATAGGCGCAAGCTGCGCATATTGATGGCTTAAATCTAACGCCAATGCCCGCTTTGTATTGGTTAACTGAGCTTGTGCATCCAAAGTCGAATCCTTTAGCGACGCTTGTAGTAAGCGTAACGCCTCTCCATCTAAGGCTTGGCCATAACTCAGGGTTGCCGAAGCCGACAAACACAGCAATAAACTGGATTGAAGTAGTTTCATAGGAGTTCCCTTACCTTGATAAAGTTAAACGTGCGTTCGAATTCCTTACATATGAGCACAGAGCAGCATCTAAGTAAATCAAATGATAATAGTTATCGTTAATTATTAGTGGTATAGGGTACGTAATTCCGACTAAATGCGATAAAAACAAGCTAATGACAGCATCAGTAGATCAGTCCAGCCGAACAGAGTGTATGAAGATAAACGAGGAAATAGGATGAAATGAATTGATATGCACAGTTTCGCGAGCGACAAAAACACAAAAGGCAGATCTTAAGATCTGCCTTTTGCTGTTCATCGCCAGAGTGACGTTTCAGAACGCTTTGAACGCTCCCTTACGATCACACTGGCTTGATAAGACAAGGTTAAACGAATGAGTGTTACTCTTCGTCGAAATCATCTTCATCAAGATCTTCGGCATCAGTAGCCGCTTCAGCCGCTAATGCTGCGGCTAATTTTGCTTTAGCTTGTTTCTCTGAACGACGTTTATTGCGCTCAGTTAACGTGCCTAAAAACACTTGTAATTCAGTTAAGCCCCAAGCTTGCGCTTCGGCTTCAGTCGCAAAGCCATCATGGCTCTTAGACACAACTGTTTTAGTTGATGTCATGCGACGAGTGATTTCAGTTTTCCAACCGTTGTCGCCCTGTGTCACGCGAAAATCGTATTTTTTGCCCTTGCTCATTCTGCTCTATTTCCTAAATGATGCTTGTCACGTTTGTCTTATCAAGCGAACCAAACGCTCATCATAAAACAAAAGGAGCGCAGTGTACTTGATTTCGGCCCAGAAAGATCGCCCAGATGAAAATATTCATGCCAGTTTCATCGACTCGCCCAGTGGAGTCAATTCTCAAGTCTAAAACAACACTGCGCATATATCCCCCTCATCCTCTATCTATGGATGTTTATCGCGAGCTAGCGCAAACACACACGCCTTAGATAATCGTCGTGCAAACGGTATATATTCTTGTTTATGTCATAAAAGTAGGCTTTTTCAGTCACATTAACACTTTAGAGTTTCTGATTAATATTAATAATTTACATCATTACTCATAGGTAAATCTGATGAAACTACGCCCTATTTCGTCGCTCTCACTCGGCCTGTTAATTGCCACCAGCGCTTTATTAGCTGGTTGCAATAGTGACGATAACAACACAGAAGTCACGCCACCTGCCAGCAAACCTGTTCCAGCTCAAGTGGGAGAAAGACCTTTATTCCTCGTGCGTCAAATGCAAGACAGCGCACTTAAAACCCGCTTAGAACAATGTACCACTGACAATTTTTATCGCAGCGAGTTTTCCATCGGTCACCGTGGCGCACCAATGCAATTCCCTGAGCATACAAAGGAATCCTACCAAGCGGCTATCGATTCGGGCGCGGGGATCGTCGAGTGTGATGTCACTTTTACCGCTGATAAAGCCTTAGTGTGCCGCCACTCACAGTGCGATCTTGCCAGCACGACCAACATTTTAGCCGTGCCTGAACTGGCTAATAAATGCTCGACCCCATTCACTCCTGCTGATGCCGCCAATGGCGTCAGCGCATCGGCGACCTGTTGCACTAGCGATA
Organism: Shewanella sp. NKUCC06_TVS; assembly: GCF_019345515.1. NCBI lineage: Bacteria > Pseudomonadati > Pseudomonadota > Gammaproteobacteria > Alteromonadales > Shewanellaceae > Shewanella > Shewanella sp. NKUCC06_TVS. The sequence continues at coordinate 356,660 of NZ_JAHKQX010000002.1, forward strand.
TCACCCTCGCCGAATTTAAAACCCTCAAAGGCAAGATGGAAGGCAGCAATCCTAAAGCGACCATTGCGGCCGAATTCATCAATGGCACTCCAAGCTGGCGCACCGATCTCTACGCTGGCAATGGCACCTTGATGACCCACGCTGAAAGTATTGAAATGTTTAAAAAAGCCGGTGTGAAGATGACGCCAGAGCTCAAAGCCGCCAGCGTATCTATGCCATTCGATGGTTTTACTCAGCAGGATTACGCGCAAAAAATGTTAGATGAATACACGGCGGCAGGCGTCGATGCTTCGCAAGTATTCCCTCAATCATTTATCTTAGATGACATCAAATATTGGGTTGCCAATGCACCTGAGTTTGCGAAACAAGCCGTATTTCTCGATGACAGATACGATTATAACAGCGCTTTCGATCCGCAAAACTCTGCCACTTGGTCACCATCAATGGCGGATTTGAAGACCCAAGGCGTCGAAATTATCGCACCGCCACTCTGGGTTTTAGTCGCCTTAGATGCGGACAAAAAGATCATCCCTTCGGAATACGCTAAGGCCGCCAAAGGCGCTGGGCTTAAGATCATCACTTGGTCGCTGGAACGTTCTGGATTATTAAAAAATGGCGGCGGCTTTTATTATCAAAGCATTACCGAAGCCATAGATAACGAAGGCGATACCTTTGAATTACTCGATGTATTAGCTAAAGATGTCGGTGTGATTGGAGTGTTCTCCGACTGGCCCGCCACTGTGACTTACTATGCGAACTGTATGGATTTATAAGTCGTCGATATAGAAAACAAAAAATGCGTTAACGATTAATCGTTAACGCATTTTTTATTGCGAAAATAGTCTATATTTCGCCGCGAGCAAGCTATTTAAACAGGTGCTGGATATTCTTTAAATCGCCCTTGCCTTCGGCAATTTCTTCCGGCGTTAAACCTGTGACTTCATGCGGGAAAACTAACCAGTCTTCAGAGGCATGGATGTAATAGTCAGGCTTTAAAGGCACGGCGGTATTTTTTGGCTTGTAATAAGGGCAAGCGATACGGATATCGGTTGGCATATTCAGGCGCATCAACTGACCGAGTTTTTCTTTTAATGCATGGATACTACGGCCAGAGTCAAACACGTCATCCACAATCAATAAACCGTCGCTAGCGTTCGCATTTTCAACGATGTAATGCAGACCGTGAACTTTGATTTCTTTGCTTTGCTTGTCGGTACCAATCCCATAATAGGAAGAAGTACGCACGGCAATGTGATCGGTTTCTACTTGTTTAAAGTCGAAAAATTCCTGTACCGCGATCCCGATTGGAGCGCCACCACGCCAAATACCCACGATAAACTGCGGACGAAAGCCACTCTCATACACTTGCGAAGCTAATAAAAATGAATCTTCCAGCAATTGCTGCGCGGTAACAAAATACTTTTCTGACATGACACAGTCCCCATCACATTGATTTTATTCTTAGGTCGTTAAAGCTTATGACCCCTGTAAGGTCTGTTCGGCGGGTAAAGGTTCCCAAAACACTAAAACAGCTTGGCCTTAGCAAGTGTAGGCAGCCGCCGAATTTTGGGAGCGAATTTTATACCAAAAAAATGCGCTGTGCTGCAGTAATAGTAAGAACTTGCGTGACAACAGACATTTATTTTGCCTTTTTAGGCAAAAAGCAACAAAAAGGCCACCCTAAGGTGGCCTAAAAACAGCGAATAAATACCTGCGTTAAACGATAGGCGTAATCACATGCTCGCCCACTTTTGCTTTGGCGCTATAACCACGTGCCGTTGCCGCTTGGAAATCCTTCGACAGAATGGTATCCACATAATGCCAGTCGCTGCGCACCTCATCAGCGGTAAAGGTGAGCGTCATAAAGCCTCGGTCTTTTAAGTTAGCGTACTTAAGATCTGGCACTAACTCGACGATCGCCGCCTCAGTCGCAGGGATCTGCTCAGCGGGCAGATTCAAATAGTACTCAAGACCTGGTGAAGACACTGAGCTGGTCGCAAACTCCACCCCAACGGTATCGCCATTCACATCTTTAAGCTCGTTAGCCCAGGCATTATGGGTATCACCCGCGATCACGACTAGATTGAGGTTTTTCGATTTAGCCGTACCTAAAATCACCTCACGCTCATAGGCATAACCGTCCCAAGCATCTAAGTTGTATGGAATGGCAGGTAATTGCAGCAGTGCGATAACTTCTGGGGTTAATAAGGCTTGATTAGCCTGAAGATATTGCAACTCTTGGGCGGTCAGCGTGGGATCATTTGCCGCAGCACGCGCCGCTAACTTAGCTAACGCGCCTAACATAGCATATTGGGGAATGCTCATCTGCTGCGTCGCAATCGCCGCCGGCAATGACATCTTGCCCATCAAAATCTGTTGCCCTAACACCTGCCACTTGCCCGTTGCTTGCAGCAAAGTGCCCTGCAGCCATAACAATTGCGTCAGACCCAGCATAGTGCGAGTGGTCGAAGTCACATCGGCAAGGAAACGCTCACCCGCAAACGAACCCGTTGTCGGATCCATATAGTCGGCATAATCGAGCTGTTTATCACGGGCCAATACACGGGTATCGAGCATGTGCAGATCGACAAGATTGCCGTAACTGAAGCTGCGGTAAATCTCTTCATGGTTCCCTTCGCGCCATGGACGAATAGGCAACCATTCGAAATAAGCTTGCAGTGCCGCTTCTTTGCGGACGGCAAAATCGCCTTCGCCTTCGTTATGATTCTCTGCGCCATCACGCCAAGTATCGTTGGCCACTTCGTGATCATCCCACACTGTGATAAAAGGCACTTTCGCGTGTAACTTTTGCAGACTCGCATCGGTATGGTACTGCCCATAACGGGTGCGATAATCGCCTAATGTCAGCAACTCAGTGGCTGGTAAGACTTCACGGCCAAGCTCTGCAGCATGCTCACTGGCATAACCGCCACGGGCATATTCATAGATGTAATCGCCTAAATGCACAACGGCATCTAAGTCATCCTGCGCCGCCGCTAATTCATAGACGTTAAAGTATCCGGCTGGAAAGTTCGCACAGGACATCACCGCCAATTTGACAGAACTCACATCGCCCTCAGGCAGAGTACGGGTTTTACCCACGGCTGAGGTTTTGTCACCTGTCATAAAGCGGTAAAAATAGTTTTGGCCAGCACGTAAGCCGCGGGCATCAATCTTAACCGTGTAGTCACGGCTTGCATTAGTGACCATCTCACCCGTGGTCACTAATTGACTAAAAGCCGCATCGCTTGCCACTTGCCAACTCACTTTTACATCGCCCTCAGATTCAGGCGTGACACGGGTCCAAAGGATCACAGCATCAATCGCAGGATCGCCACTGGCAATTCCATGTAAAAATTGTGCAGGTACAGAATTATCATCATTACTATCACTACAGCCCATCAAGCCGTAAGAGATCACAGCAACGCCAACACCTTTGGCCGACATAGCCAAAAAGTCACGACGAGTTACGGTACGATTCATTATTATTATTCCTTGTTAGAAAAGGCTTCACTGGTATGAGGTCTAATGAGACCCCGATTGTGAGACATCACTGTTACACATTTGTGACATCTTTGTCAGCCTTTTATGATTTCTATCAATTCAAATACTTATACTGAATGGCGTACTTTATTTATGCAGGACTGGCGCAGCGAACAAGGAAGCTGCTAACATCGGTGCAGGCTAACGCAGCGTGTTAAATGCACGTCTAAGAATGGCAAGAAAAGGAATTTAACAATGAAAGTCAGCGATATTATGAGTGATCAAGTCATCTGCATCAGCGATGGCGCCAGTTTGAAAGATGCCCACCATCTGATGCAAACCCGTGGCGTACGCCACTTACCTGTGATTTCTGAAATTGATGGCACCCTCGTTGGCGTACTCACCCATAAAAAGATGATCGCCAGCGTGATGACTATGTTGAACAAGTACGGCCAAGGCGCGCTCGAGCGCAAAGAACGATACACGCCGATCACAACCGTGATGGACCAAGACTTTCAGCATCTTACCGCCGACGAGCCTTTAACTGTGGTGGTGGAATATTTTATCGAAAACAAACTCGGCTGCTTACCCGTCGTCGATGCCGATAAAAAGGTGCTCGGTATCGTCACGTCATCGGACTTTATCAAGCTATGTCGTACCTTGTTGAAGCAGCAAGCGTAACGTTTTACGCTCCTTTTCTTCGATGTCAGCCTTTTACTACGTAAAGGCTGGCGTTGTATTTTTTATAAACTGTGTTTTCTATAAAAAGAAAGGATTCCCTTGGCTAAATTACTCTCCCAGGAACAATTTATTCGCGCCTATGAATGCGCAGAATTTGGCTGTTTTGCCAATCAACAACAACTCGCCAAATTACTCGCCGATCCCGATTACGACTTTTTACATCAAGACAGTACCTACTTTGGCAAAGCGGCGACACAAATCACCTGTATCAGTGACTTACAAAGTATGGAGGAATTGCATTTTGTCGCGGGGAACTTGAATTGGGACGATCATGACCCAAACATGGTCAGGGCGATTATCGAACATCCACTCTGCGATGCAGGTACCGCCTTATTACTTTACTGGTACGGGCAAGGCTTTTATTACTCCACGCCGGAAACGCTCGATACACCTTTTGGACAGCTATTCAAAACCATAACCGATAGATTTGTTGCGCGCGGCTATGCCAGTTATAAAATCCATTTTGACCCGATTAAAGAATGTTTTATGCCCTCATTAGAAGACGTTATTACTAGAGGATGCCAAATTCCAGGGGCTATTTTTGCCCCTTATAGCACTATGGAAATCGAAACCTATGAAGGGCACCCAAGGTATCTACAATTTAAAAATGAACTACTGAAATCGGGCAAATGGGGCAACCAATAAGCGTTGACCTTTTGATATCAGAACAGTTTAAGCTGGGGTTACTGGCGGAATACGCGTAAAACGCTGCCAGCGACCCGAGCGCCAGCGGTATACCATAATCAGGCCGCGTATCCACTCATCGGCGGCGACGGCAAGCCAAGCGGCGAGTACGCCATAGCCTAAGTGAAGGCCAAAGAACCAAGCCAATAATACCCCTATGCCCCACATGCTAAAGAGGCCAACCCGTACAGGGAACGCCACATCACCCGCCCCTTTTAATGCCGAAATAATCACCAGATTAAACACCCGCCCCGTTTCAAGCGCGATAGAACCTGCCAGTAATAACGCCGTCAGTTGGATGACTTCCTCGTTCTCACTAAGCCAGCCAACGATAGTGAATCGCTGCCAGTAGAAGACTAAGACTATGACCAGCGAAGCGATAAAACCCACCAGACAGTAACATTGCACTCTCACAGTGATTTCATCGAACCATTGTTTGCCGACATAGTACCCGGTCTGAATTTGCGTCGCCTGCCCGAGCGCCACCGCAAAACAATAAATAAACCGGCTGATGTTTAGGCCATAGGTATAAGCCGTGAGCGATAACGTCCCCATCTGACTGATAAAATAGATGATGGTCATCTGCGCCACATTGTAAGACAACATCTCACCGGCATTGAGCAAGCCGATACGCATCACGCTCCAATAGGTGCTGCGCGGTAATAATTTAAGCCGTTGCAGTGGCAACGGGATCTTTTTATAGCGGATCACCATCAGCATGATCACGGCACCGATGATCTGGCTGGTGACGGTGGAAATAGCCACCCCTGTTACCCCATAAACAGGTAAACCAAAGGGAGAATACAGGGCAATATAATTACCGATGACGTTCATCAAGCCTGTGCTTGAGGTGACGAGCATAGCCGAGCGGGTAAAGCCGTAACTACGCAAAATAGCGGCGAAGGCAATGTTCATCACTAGCCCTATGCTCAAGCTGCCGCAAATCACCAAATAGTCATATCCAAAACCAGCCACATCGTGCTCAAGCGCAAATAAGCCGATAATGCTCTTAGCACAAAAGAACATAGATGCACCCATGACCAAGGCTAATACCAAACTCAATACGACACTCGCCACGCCTATGTCTATAGCCTGCTGCGGTTGGCCTGCCCCATTGCTTTGGCTAATCAAAATACTCGCGCCTGTACTCACCATCATGGACATGACCATCATGAAAAACATCAGCTGAGTCGTGAGTCCCACCGCGGCAACCGCATTATCGGAATAATGGCTCAGCATAAAGATATCGCTGATCCCAAGCAGAGATTGCAACAAGGTCTCGATAAAAATCGGCCACGTCAGGGCAACTATGCCCATGCGCTGTTGCAATGTTTTGGGTGCTTTTGCCACGAAAGATTCCTGCAAATAGAGAACGAATAACGAGTGTGATCGCTGGCTCAATGTGTCGCTCAAACAGCATCTTGGCAACCTATATTTTAGCCAAGAGACTGAAACCCACTTTCACAAATAGACATCAAAGTGCTATCGAACGCACAATCAGGCGGACATTTAAGCGCATTAAGCCTGACAGTCAATTAAGTTGGTAATTTTCTTACAAGACACCCTACAACTCAATCTGTAATAGTGAAAAAGATGCCGACTGCAACCGTATTCATTACTAAGTTAATACCAAAGTTAATTTCCGCAATCATGATAGAGCTCATGGCTGAGTGTGAATCTAGGCTACCAATTCAATTAAGCTGCCGATAAACTCAGCCCATTGCAGAACAGCCGAGCGCACTAAAAATTGAGGGAGTATTAAATGAGCCAACTCTATTTAGAAGAGGGAATTAAGCAATTGGTTAGCGAGTTTATCGCGGCGGGTTGCCCATCAGTGCGAGAGCAAAGTATTGAGCAACGTAGACAAGGTTATATTGCCAGCACTGTACTCGCAGGTGAGCCTGAAGAGGTGTTCGAGGTGCGCGCAATTTCCATCGATGGCGCAGAATTAACTCTGTTCAAACCTTCGGCGGCAGACAATTTACCTATCGTCATTTACTACCATGGTGGTTGTTTTGTCAGTGGCGGCGTTGAAACCCACAATCAACAACTGCGAAAACTCGCCAATGATTCTGGCGCACTGGTGATCGCCGTTCGCTATCGCCTCGCCCCAGAACATGTTTATCCCGCTGCCCACGACGATGCCTGCCATGCCGCAGAAGTCATCTATCAACATTGTCACCAATGGGGCGGTGATAACACTAAGATCACCCTAATGGGCGACAGCGCCGGCGGCCATTTAGCCCTAGTCACTTGCCTGCGTTTAAAAGCCAAAGGGCAATGGTTGCCACACAAACAAGTGCTTATCTATCCTATGCTCGATGCCACCGCGAAGAGCCAAAGCTATAGCGACAATGGCGAGAAATACATCATCACCCGCGACACCTTGCTAACAGGTTTCGATCTGTATTTAGATTGGCACCCCAGAACCGATGCCGAAGCCAGTCCACTACGCCGTGATGACTTAGCAGGCTTACCCGAAACCCATATCATCACCGCCGAATTCGATCCACTCGTCGATGAAGGTGAACAGCTATTTAGGAATCTATTAGAGGCTGGCGTAAATGCCCACTGCCGTCGTTATCTTGGCGTCATCCATGGTTTCTTCCAACTCTCGGGCGTGAGCCGTTCCGCTCGGGATGCCATGGTGCAGGTGACCAATATAGTGAAGACAGCCTAACGTCATACTTGATGATTAATTCATAAAAAAGGCTTTCTATCTAGATAGAAAGCCTTTTTTAACCGTTTGATATTTAAATTTAAACGGTTTTCTTTCGATACGCCAAGAACAACAAGACTATACCTACGGCTAAAAACGGTAAGCTCAGAAGTTGTCCCGCACTTAAGAAAGTTTCAGAGTAAGCCGCTTGGCTAACTTTAATCGACTCAATCGCAATTCGCGCACTAAACACCGATACCAGAAACAGGCCGAAAATAGCCCCATGTCTTTGTTTAATCTGCGTGTATTGATACAAAGCATACAGACCAATAAAGATAGCTAAATAAGCGAAAGCCTCATAGAGCTGTGCTGGATGTCTTGGCAACATGTCGACACGGGCAAATATAATGCCCCAAGGTTGAGTCGTAGGATCGCCTAAAATTTCTGAGTTGGCGAAGTTTGCCATACGCACAAAAAAGCCAAAAATGGCGGTTGCGATCGCGAGTCTGTCCAACAAAAACAGGAAGGGTAGCTTCACTTTACGTTGGTAATAATACAAGGCCAGAATCGCGCCTAAACCACCACCGTGGCTGGCGAGTCCGCCTTCCCAAATCGCCAAGATCTTAAGCGGATGAGCAAAGTAATAAGTCGGATCGTAGAACATACAATGGGCCAAACGCGCGCCCACAATAATGCCAACCACACAATAAATCAGTAAATTATCAAGGGACTCAAGATCGAGATTTTCCTTGATATAAATCCGCTTCATCACCTGAAAACCAGCAGTAATAGCAACAGCAAACAGGACTCCATACCAATGTATTTTTAGTCCCATAAACGAGATTAATACAGGATCGAGCTCCCACACTAAGTGTTCCAAATTCAATTACTCCATAACACTTGGTACATAGAGGTACGCCAAAAAGCATGTTTTACGTGGTTAAACGCCAATAGACAAGCCTTGTCGCGGGGATATCTTACTATTGAGTCAAATTTAATGACTCAGAGCGACCTTGGTTTTGCCGAATGAGGCAATGTCAACCAAGTTACCATTTAACGAATCAACTGGCTAAATTTAACTGACTTTAGCGATTCCCTACCTGCTCAGACGTTGGATGATGTCACTATGCTGTGGATATTGGGCTAATAAAGTTTGTTGGCTAAACAGCTCAAAATCATCAAAGGTAAAACCGGGCGATACCATACAGCCCACTAATGAAAAACCATCTTGATTCATGGCTGAACCAAAGATACAGCCCTTAGGGACTAAAAACTGTGGCCGCTCGCCCGCAGCTAAATTAAGCCCTAATTGCGCCGTCGTTAGCACCCCATCAGGATCAATCATGTAAATCGTCAGCGATTGCCCCGCATGGAAATACCACATTTCATCAGCTGTCAGACGATGGAAATGGGAAACCTCTCCCGTACGCAGCAAAAAATAGATACTGCTCCATAATGCCCGAGTCTGATCAAATACCGTTTCTGAACGATAGGATGAGCGGTAATAACCGCCTTCAACATGCTGCTCTAGCGCTAAATGTTCAATAAAATCATCTGCAGTATGCATTATAAATCCCAGTGTAAAATTAAAACCACAATTAAGGCCCTAGATTCTACTCGAAAATCATCTGTCTACTAAACACCGCAATGAAGCTTTTTGAACATAAGCACAAACGCTAAAGTTCAAGACATCACGACTGACTCGATACGATCGCAAGGCTTAGGTTTTAAGCCTCAACAGGGATACAACTCTGCGCCATCAAACGCTCTGATGCCTTGGTAAAATCGCGACGACAAATAAATTGTACGGCATATTGTTATGGTTTGTTGTTACCCACAAAAGCGGCTAAATTGTAATGAGTTCGCAGGATGCATTCGCAGCTAAAGCGCCAAAGAGTAGTTTATCTATGATAACTTGGACAAGCGGACTTAAGGTTGGGTGATTTTCCACAGGGATTTTAATCGATGATCAAAATAGAAGAAATGGCTTTAGTCCTTGATGCACTTCCTGATCCTACTTTTGTTCTGTCAAAAAGTGGTAAATACATTGCCGTCTTCGGTGGTAAAGATGACCGTTATTACCACGATGGTAGCGGCCTAATCGGCTTGTATCTTAACGATGTGTTAAAGGCTGATAAACTCAATTACTTTTTACAGGTTATCGAAAGTGCATTAACCAGCCGAAAATTACTGATCAAAGAATATGAATTGAGCAATAAAGATGTCAAAGGCTTACCCGATATAGGCCCCGAACAACCCATTTGGTTTGAGGGACGCATTCAAGCACTAGACTTTCTGGTTGATGATGAGCCAGTGGTGCTTTGGGTCGCCAGTAATATTTCCAAGCGGCATGAGCTTGAACTGCAACTTCGTCAACTAAGCGATACCGATCAACTGACAGGGCTTTATAACCGTCGCCGCTTAGAACGTGATTTAACCTTCCAATTCGATATATTTCAGCGCCACCGTATTCCCACCTCAATCTTGATCCTCGATTTAGACCACTTAAAGTCCATCAATGATCAGTTGGGTCACTATGCAGGCGATCAAATCATCATCGCAGTTGCCGAAACCTGCCGAACTCAATTTAGAAAAACCGATAGCGCGTATCGTTTTGGTGGCGATGAATTTGTGATTGCCCTACCTGGGGTAGAGCATTCGCAAGCGGTTGAATTTGCAGAATACCTCTGCGATTGCTTTTACACTGAACTGCAAAAATATGCGGTCAATGGCTTGTTTGCTACCGTAAGCATTGGAGTCGCTTCTATCGAACCATTGGATAAGTCCTATGAAGAAACGCTTAAGCGGGCTGATGCCGCCTTGTATCAAGCTAAACGTAACGGCAAAAATCGAGTTATATCAAATACAGCCTGAGTGGACTGAACATTTCAAACCACACATAGCAATAACAAGCGTCCTTAATAAGTGATAGCCACAAGTGCTCATAAGAAGCGCGAATCAAAAGAGCAACAAACAAAAAAGCGAACCAAAAGGTTCGCTTTTAAACACATTAAGCTAATGCCAAATAACAGAATTAATTCAGGTCTTTCGCAGCTTTACGGGCTTGATGCAGCTTCTTATAGCTTTCAATCAATCTTAAATGCGGCTCAATACCTTCGAGCTGCATGCTGGTTTTAGTTAAACCATAAAAACGCACTTTACCTGTGACCGAGCCAACGACATTATCCATCACTTCTTTACCGAACATACGGTTGAAGTTATGGATAAAATCATCAAGTTCTAACTCTTCATCTAAGGTCACTTCCAGCACAGCATTCATGGCTTGGTAGAACAGGCCACGTTTAACGGTATTGTCGTTAAACTGTAGGAACTCACCGACCAGCTCAATCGCGTCTTCGTGTGCACCGAGTGCCAAATAAATCAGGATCTTAAGCTCAATAATCGTCAGTTTTCCCCACACAGTATTTTCATCAAATACAATGCCGATTAAGGTGCGAATATCCGTGTAGTTATCGAGTTGGCTTTCTTCTAAACGGTTGACCAAATTAGCCAATTGCTTAGTGCTTAACGAATGCAGATTTAAGATATCTTCACGGTACGCCAGCGCCTTGTTGGTGTTATCCCAAATCAAGTCATCAACTGGATAAATCTCAGAATAATCAGGAACTAAAATACGACACGCCGATGCGCCTAAATCGGTAAACTCGGCGATATACACCTCTTTACCTAACGCTTCTAAGATCCCAAACAGGCCGTCAGCTTCTTCTTCGCTGGTGCCAGAAAAATCCCATTCGCAGAATTCATAATCAAATTTACTGCTAAAGAAGCGCCATGAAATCACTCCTGTTGAATCAATAAAGTGCTCAACAAAGTTTTCTGGCTCGCTGACCGCCATGCTGTTAAAGGTCGGTTTTGGCACATCGTTTAAGCCTTCAAAGCTACGGCCTTGCAGCAATTCAGTTAGGCTGCGCTCTAACGCCACTTCAAAGCTTGGGTGCGCGCCAAAGGAGGCAAACACGCCGCCAGTTTTCGGGTTCATTAAGGTCACGCACATCACTGGGAACTGGCCGCCGAGTGAGGCATCTTTAACCACAACTGGGAAACCTTGCTCTTCTAAGCCGTTAATGCCCGCGAGGATGCTTGGGTACTTTTCTAGTACAGACATAGGCACATCGGGCAGGACAATTTCTTGCTCAATGATTTGGCGTTTTACAGCACGCTCAAAAATCTCTGACAAGCACTGCACATGGGCTTCTTGCAGGTTATTACCCGCACTCATACCATTGCTTAAGAACAAGTTTTCAATCAGGTTCGACGGGAAGTAAACCGTTTCACCGTCAGATTTACGGGTGTAAGGAATCGCACAGATACCGCGCTTAATATTCCCTGAGTTAGTATCAATCAAGTGCGAGCCGCACAGCTCGTCATCTGGGTTATAAATCTCTAAGCAATAGTCATCGAGAATACCCGCTGGCAGCGCATCATCTTCCTCTAACGCAAACCACTTTTCATTGGGATAATGCACAAATTCGCTATTGGCGATTTCAGTCCCGAAGAATTGATCATTATAGAAAAAGTTGTTATTCAGACGCTCAATAAACTCGCCGAGTGCCGAGCACAGCGCGCTTTCTTTGGTCGCGCCTTTACCATTGGTGAAACACATTGGCGAAGCGGCGTCACGAATGTGCAGTGACCACACGTTCGGCACTATGTTACGCCATGAAGAGATCTCAATCTTCATTCCAAGATCGGCGAGCATGCCCGTCATATTGGCAATGGTTTGCTCCAGCGGCAGATCTTTACCCAGAATAAAGGTGCTCGATGCGCCATTAGGCTGGCCCATTAACATGGCATTGGCGTCTGAATCTAGGTTCTCGACGGTTTCAATTTTAAATTCTGGACCCGTTTGCACCACTTTTTTAACCGTACAACGGTCAATCGAGCGCAAAATACCTTCGCGATCTTTCTCCGAAATATCTTCGGGTAACTCAACTTGAATTTGGAAAATCTGGTTGTAGCGATCTTCTGGATCGACAATATTGTTCTGCGACAATCTAATGTTATCCGTTGGAATATCACGGGCTTTGCAATATACCTTCACGAAATAGGCCGCACACAGGGCTGACGATGCTAAGAAATAGTCAAACGGACTAGGGGCAGAACCATCCCCTTTGTAGCGGATTGGCTGATCGGCGGTCACGGTAAAATCATCAAACTTGGCTTCAAGTCTAAGATTGTCGAGAAAATTAACTTTGATTTCCATTGAATATGATTTCCACTAAATATGCGAGTCTGTAGCAGCCCATCGACCAAGTCGCGTCATTGGTAATGAGTCATTAAGGGGGAATTATCGGTGTTTTTGGCCCATTAGTCTTGGGTTAATTATGTTAAAAACCATAATCAGGGCATTTACGGCTGAGCTTGGTGGGTTGAATAGTAGGGTTAAGCGAGTACTTAGATTGAGAATCAAGAAGGCGAGGAAACCAATGAGTCGCAGAGTAACACTCTGTGCAAAAACACATTATGGATGTTTTTCAGTTTCGCGCTTAACCAACAGGAAGGTTAAATACATCTTAGTCGGTAATGACAAGGCCATGCCAAAGGCGACACACATGGCGCTGATAATAATCCCTTGCACGCCCATCGCCTCAACAGTTTCATTAAAGTTATGCAAGTAGATGCCCAGCGCAATAAGACAAATGCCTACAGTAATGCAGATTTTCAGCGTTAGGATCAACTTTTCATTTGTCACTGTTCCGCCCTTACCCTTCGCCGCTATGTAGCTTTGCTGCCGACCCGCTGCAAGTTTAGATATCTGCTCAAGGTTTGCAAAATCCTAGCCGCCATTTGCATCAAATTTAACTAATATAGTGAACGCATTTACCCCAGAGGGCCTTGATTAAAATCAACCCAAGTGACCCAACTTAACCCATAAGGCATAAGAAAAAGCGTATTTTTTGTCGTTTCCATTATATTTTTGTTAACTTAAGCACTTAAGAATATGGGAAATTAGCTATACTGCCCTGCAATAAAAGAGATGTTCATCATGGAGTCGTCAAGCATGTCTAATTTCAGCCTACGTAATAAATTACTGCTGTTGTCGTTATTCCCTTTAATTTTTACTTTGTTCGTACTCATGACAGTTTCTTACTATGTCGAACAAGACGCCCTTGCAGATGAAGTGACGACCTTTAGAACTAAGCTCATCGGTGAACGTAAAACACAAATAAAAGAAGCCACCGAAATTGCCGCAGGAATAGTGCAGTATCAATTGTCTTTAAAAGAAAATGGCAATGTAAACCAAGCGCTACGTGATATCCGTTTTGGCAGTTCTGGTTACTTCTTTATTTACGACTCCCAAGGTAAAAACCTGTTCCATGCCGTCATGCCCAACCTCGAAGGGCAAAATAAAATTGATATGACAGATCCCCGCGGCACTAAAATCATTGTCGGTTTACTCGATGCCGCTAAAAAAGGGGACGGTAACTTCTCGTTCTACTTTCAAAAACCCAATACCAATGAGCAAATTGAAAAAATCGGTTACTCCATGATGATCCCTGGCACAGACTGGATGCTGGGCACGGGAGTCTATATCGATGATATCGACACTGTCGTTGAGGATTATCGTGCGACGGTCACTGAGCAGATGATCGAAAAATCCTATGCCATTCTGTTAATTGCGCTGTTACTCGCCGCGATTACTACCGTTGTTATTCTGATCACTGCCCAACGTATGGTCGCGCCAATTAAAAATATGGCGGACAACTTAAACGATATCGCCAAAGGCGAAGGCGATTTAACTAAACGCCTCACAGTGAAAGGTGAAGATGAAATTGCACAACTAGGTCAATCCTTTAATCTGTTTGTCGATAAACTCCAAACCATCATAGGCGATGTGGCAAACGCGACGGCTAAAGTTAAAACCGCCGCCAACGCGATTCACGATCAAACCAAAGTCATGTCGAGCCAACTCATCAGTCATAACAATGAAACTGATCAAGTGGTTACCGCTATTACTGAAATGTCAGCCACCGCCAGCGAAGTAGCGCAAAATACCACGCAAGTGGCTGAAGCGACTCACGCTGCCACTGGCGATGTAGCCAATGCTCAGCGCTGCGTCGATGCTTCTTTAGAAGAAATTTCGGCACTCATGGCGCAAATCAACAATGCAGCGGGCAGTATTCAATCCTTGAGCGAACAGTCTAAAAAAATCAACAACGTGCTGTCAGTGATTGGCGGTATTGCTGAGCAAACTAACCTATTGGCATTAAATGCCGCCATCGAAGCTGCCCGCGCCGGAGAACAGGGCCGAGGCTTTGCCGTGGTGGCCGATGAAGTGCGTAACTTAGCGAGCCGAACGCAATCAAGTACTTTAGAAATCAATGAGATGCTATCTGAACTGCACAAGCTTGTCGCACTGGCAGTAAAAACGATGGAAGAAAGTCAGCAAAGCTGCGTGCGCTCGGTAGACTCTTCCCGTGCAATTTCTGAAAGCCTTGGTTCAGTGACATCGGCGGTCACGGCAATTAACGACATGAGCACCCAAATTGCGACGGCGGCCACGGAACAAAGCTCTGTGACCGAAGAAATCAACCGTAATGTGTTCGCCATCCAAGAGATAGTAAATGAGTTACTCCATTCCAGCGAAGATGCTGCCAGAGTCAGCCAAACCGTGTCGCAGGAAGGTATTAACTTAGGTAAGCTCGTCGGTCAGTTTAAGATTTAAAATATTTTCAATGGGTTGTAAGCTAAATAAGACATAGCAACCCATTAGTTTGCTGCAAATGTAAGATAAGGTCTCAGCCTTGCTAAGGCCGATGGCAGTGGAATTGAAGGATTGTGGGATTTTTTAATTTCAAAAAGTAAAACTTAAATCCCATTGCCTACGTATATAAGTCCAACTACCCAATCCAATAGAAATGGCCATGTTCTCAATATTTAAGAAAAATCCCTTAAAAAAATTAACTCAGCAATATAACGCCAAGCTTGAACAAGCTATGCATGCCCAGAGAAAAGGCGATATTAGATCCTACTCAATGCTGACCGCTGAAGCCGAGCAAATCGAAAATCAAATAAAAGTGTTAGAAACAACAAGCCATAAATAAACCTTCAAAGCAAAAACACTCAGCGGACAAACTACCAAGAGTCAGCTTGAAAACGTGCCAATCTGGCCTCTGTGACTGTGCATTGAGTCAATTGCATCAACTCACCTAAGGTAATCGCAGGGTTTTCTGTGATAAGCCGAATCAACTTAGCCTCTAAGGGCTCTAGCTTGTCCGCATGTTGCAGCAAGGCTGACTCCAACTTTTTGATAAGATAACCAAACTGGCCATCTTTAGCTGTTAACTGCTGCGCCAGCAATGGCTCACTTTGTAAATGCACACAGCAGGATTGGATCTTGATCGCCGCGCCAACAATGCACCAATTCCTTGAACGCCGCACACGCTTAAGCTCGCAATCATATTGGGTTGCAATCACTTGAGCTTGTTTAACCGCCTCCCGTCCAATTCGATGAATCAGCGAGGGCAGCGAGATACTAATGTCGTCGTTCATAACGCTTGGTTCATCGCCGCTCTTTTATGCCTGCATGGGAAAAGCATGCTCGACTTTAGATTCAAATACAAAAATTCAATGCGCGGCAGTGTACTCTGACTCACTTTATTCTAAAAGCTCCGCCCTCTGCCGGATAAGATTTGATGCGATGACGCTTTGATACCAATCGTATTAAATATCTGTTCATTCAGCGGGAGTTCAACGCGCTTTAGACAAGGCGAAGGCTTGAAGGCATAGTGGTGCTCTGTCGAAAGCCTTAAACGCAGTATAAAGCGTGTTGAAACCCGCCCTTCGGGAGCCTCACAGGCATCCCACTCCCGTGTTGCATTGACTTAAAAGGGAATGACCATTTCTGCGTCAATGCGCCTTGGATTGAAATGCCTGTGAGGCTCTGAACTGATTAGATATTTAATGTGATTGGTATGACTCATTAACCCACATATTTTGAGTGAGTTTCGCACCAAGTTTGTAGCTTATGTTGTAAATCGCGCAGCTTCTTTGGGTAATGGCTCTGCTTGGCATAAACCATATACAACTCATGTGGATAGCATTGCCATTGGGGAACGAGCAAAGTGAGTTTGTGCTGAGCGATATCCTCCTCTACCAAATAATAAGGCAGGCTAGCGATACCTGTACCACTCAAAGTAAGCAGATGCGTAGTGGCATAGTTTGAACTGCACAGTGCAGGCTCAAAAGTGAGCGTGAGACTGTCCCCTGCGAGCGGTTCAAACACCCACTGTGTTTCGCCCGAAGACAATAGACGATAATGGCGTAAATCATCAGGGTGACGAACCTCTGCGGCGGGATGTGCGGGCGCAGCCACTAAGACATGGCGAATTCTGCCAAGATATCTGGCGATCAGATTATCGCTGTGCGCAATGCTTGTTCTTAAGGCGAGATCAAACTTACCGAACTCAACATCTTGAACATTCTGCTCAAAACACAGTTCGAGTTTCACTTGAGGATACGCAGCAATAAACTGAAGCAGCATAGGACTCAGCAATTTTTTGCCCAGTTCCGTTGGAGCGGTGAATTTTAAAGTGCCACAGGAGTCCTGCGTTAAATCCTGCACTAAACGTCCAGCTTCATTGGCCAGCCTCTCGATTTCGCAGGCTTTACCATATAACGCTTGCCCTGCTTCGGTCATTGATACTCGCCGAGTGGTTCGGTGGAGTAATTGACAACCCATTTCATCTTCAAGGGATTTAACATGGCGCGACACTAAGCCTTTAGAAGCACCGAGTTGTTCAGACGCAGCGCTAAAACTGTGCATTTTGGCAACCAGCATAAATGACTGCAGATGAGTGAGATTCATCAATTAAACCTATTAACGAAACAATGTGGTGATTATATGCGCTTTTTCTATTTAATTAACCAGACTATCCTCAATTCGTATTCAATTTAGGAGCATGTCATGAAAATAGTCGTAGTGGGTGCATCAGGCACAATCGGACAAGCCATAGTCCGCTTATTCCATTCAACTCAGCATGAAGTGATTCAGGTAGGGCGAACAACGGGGGATGTCCTGATAGACATTCGGGATGAACATTCACTCCATCAAGGGCTAGAAAAAATCGGTAAAGTCGATGCAATGATTTCGGCCATGGGTGACGTCGTGTTTAAACCCTTCAACGCTATGACTCAAGCAGACTGGTATACAGGGCTCCAAAGTAAGTTATTGGGGCAAATACAGTTAGTGCAAATAGGTAGCCAATACCTCAACGCTGGGGGCAGTTTTACACTGACCAGTGGCATTATTGCCGATGTCCCAGTAAAAGATGGCATCAGTGCAGCCACAATCAATGGCGCACTTGAGCATTTTGTTACCGCCGTCGCGGGAGAATTACCTGCGCAGCAGCGAATAAACATTGTCAGCCCAACGGTATTAAGCGAGTCGTTAGCGAGCTATCAGGACTATTTTCCCGGTTTTAGTGCAATCAATGCCGACACATTAGCCAAGGTTTATTTGCGATCAGTCATGGGCAGAGAAAACGGCCGAGTGCTGAAAGCCTTTTCCAGCTGCGGCACAGTGTCTTAACAGCAGTGTCCTAACAGGACAACCTAACCTTGTAACGCAAGGCGCGTAATCAGTCACTGTTAAAGTCTTGAGCGTTGCGCTGGGATTGCCTACAATAGCGCACGCTTTTTCACTATAGACAACGACAGATCACGACCATGACCGACACAACATCATTACCTGCTTTACCGGATCGCCTTTCCGTTAACCCACGCAGCCCACACCATGTGGCAGAAATTTTCGAGCACGATATCGGTATTAAGCTCAACGGCAAAGAGCGTTTTGATGTCGAAGAATATTGCATCAGTGAAGGTTGGGTAAAAGTGCCAAGCAAATCCTTAGACCGTCGCGGCCAACCTCTTTTGCTCACAGTAAAAGGCACAGTTGAAGCCTTTTATCGTTAAGCTTTAGCGCAAAGAGCAGGATCATAACAACGGCCAATCTAATTGGCCGTTTTTGTTTGCCCAGCAGCAAGTGATACTAACTCAATACTACTTGCTGAAACTGCACCAGTGTACTGGCCTACTATTCGGAACAGCTATTTAGTCGATTTTTGGCGAAATGGATTAAATCAAATAGCATTATGCATGCCTACTTATTTGAATATCATCAAGTTTATTTGGGGATTCGCTAGAGAAAGCGTTAGAGAGAGGAGAAATAGTTGATGTCTCGGTAACTCCAATATATAAAGGTCCTTCCAGAATATCGGCAGGTATAACAGTAAATGCTCAAGATAGTGATGGTTTCTTTGAAAGCATTGCTCTTCTTAATCCTCGTGGAATGTAGATCATGACCCTATCAGTATTAAATAGCATTTTAACTCCCCCTAACTTCCCTAATGAATCTGGGATTGGTAAAGTTTGGCCTTCTATAGATGAAGGTCTTAGTTTTCCCAGGGATTACATTGCGTTTATTAATCGTTATGGCACAGGAAGAATTGCCGATTTTATAGCGATATTCAATCCATTTACTACGAATTGTGACCTTGATTTTTTTGAGCAGAAGAAATCAATCATTGAGGATTTCAATTACCTTAATAATGAAGACCCAGAGTATTTTAAATATAACCTCTATCCAGAAATTAATGGCCTTTTACCAATAGGCGTAACGGATAATGGTGATTGCATATTTTGGGTTGTTTCCGATCTAAAAGACAGTGAGACATGGGGCACTGCAATAATCGCATCTAGATCGCCAGATGTAGAATATTTTGATGAAAATATAACCTCTCTATTGACTGGTTTATTGTTAAGAAAAATAAGATCAGGATCATTACCTAATAGTTTCCCTCCTAAAAATGTTACCTTTGAAAAAATTTAAACAAAAAATAAATGGTCATCCGCAATAAATCATGGACCGCCGCGGCCAACCTCTTTTGCTCACAATAAAAGGCACAGTTGAAGCCTTTTATCGTTAAGCCTTAGCGCAAAGAGCCGGATCATAAAATGAGTAAAGGCTAGCCGTGGGAACCCTAGCTAGCCTTAGATAACAAACACCGCCTTCCTTAGGTTATTGTTTGCGCACTAGTTTATCCGCAAGATAGTCAGCTAATTCAGAAAGAGGGATGTGTGTCATCACACCGTCTTTGCGGCACTTAACTGACACACACTTCTCGGCCTCTTCTTTATCCCCAACCGTTAAGATATAAGGCACTTTTTGCTTGTGAAAGCGTTTCATTTTGCGGGCAACTGAGTTTTGACTGATATCAACCAACACTCGCATGTCTCGTGCTAAACATAGTGCGGCTAACTGACGGACAAATTGGCTGTTTGACTCATTTACAGAGGCAATAGCAACAGGTACAGGATGTAACCAAACAGGAAGGTTACCCTGTGAGACTTCCAAGAGAATCCCCAACCAACGCTCGATAGAGCCATACATAGCTTGGTGCATAATCACTGGCCGTTCGAATTCCCCTTGCTCATTTGTGTACTGAACATCGAATCTTTCAGGCAAATTGAAATCAAACTGGATAGTGCCACACTGCCAGCGTCTTCCCATAGAATCTGTCAGTGACAATTCAATTTTGGGACCATAAAAAGCCCCTTCGCCAGCTTGATACTCGGCATCAAAGCCCTCAATCTGGCAGGCTGAATCCAATAGCTTTTGTGCTCGGCACCATTGCTCATCGCTGCCTAATGCCTTCTCAGGTTTAGTCGATATTTTTACGTCTAAATTATGGTAGCCGTAATCACCATAAACCTGCTTTGCACGCTGGAGAAAACCACGTATCTCCTCCTCTGCCTGAGACCAACAGCAAAAAACATGGGCATCATCCTGAGTGAACTGGCGTGCGCGCAGGCAACCATTTAACGAGCCTGAGGATTCATTACGGTGCACCAAGCCAAACTCAAATAGTCGCAGTGGCAAATCTCTATGGCTATGTACCCCGCGCTTAAACAGCAAAATATGGGCAGGACAAGACATAGGTTTTAAAACATATTCATCCATGTTTTCCTTTCCGCCACCGAAAAACATGTTCTCTGCAAACATGTCCATATGCCCAGACGTTTGCCATAACTCCTTCTTCATAAAAACAGGCGTGTTCACTTCCTCAAAACCATTTCGGCGATACACGCGCCTCATGTGTTCTTGAATATCTCGGAATAACGCCCAGCCATTCGGGTGCCAAAAAATCATACCCGGCGCCTGTGGTTCAGAGTGAAATAGGTCAAGTTGTTCTGCAATTTCGCGATGTGTTTTCATCATTCTCTCCTGAGTAAAATCTGAGTAAAATCTGAGCGAAATACAAAACCAAGGTATAAAAAAACCCTCTGGCGATGTCGCTCAGAGGGTTTTTTTAAAGACGCAAAAAACTACCCCCCGAGAATTCTCGTGGTGGTAGTGGTGGTGTTAATTGCGCTTACGTATATTTTTTTCATGCGCCAGTAATAACAAATCATCCCTATCGCAGCAAGCATTTTGTTTATAAAAAAATAAATGGCAGACAAAATAAAGACAAAATAAATGGCCATCCATAATGAATTATTAGACCGTCGCGGCCAACCTCTTTTGCTCACAGTAAAAGACACAGTTGAAGCCTTTTATCGTTAAGCTTGCAAAGAGCTAGATCATAAAAACGGCCAATTAATATTGGCCGTTTTTGTTTGCCTATTCTACTTCTGCGGCTAAACCATAGGCCTGGTAAATCTGTTTTACACGGCCCGATGCAGCCATATCAAGCAGCGCCCGATTAAGTTCATCGAAAATAGCAGCATGGGTAGAGTTACGGGACATACCAAAATAATGTTCGATCCGATTCGACTGACGGTAATCGGCATAGCTAAAACGATCGTAACCGAGCTGCTTGAAGGCATTCTCAATGGCGGCACGATCGAGCACCACCATAGTGTCAAAACGCCCCATGATAAACATGCGAGCCATGTTTTCATCATCGGTAGACTCAATTTTACGTAGCGCGGGATCTGTATTAAAACGCTCAAAATAAACTGTGCCCCGTTTAACCCCTACAGTAACCTGATACAAATCCTCATAGGACTTAATCCGTCCTTCCTCGCCGGCTTTTACGAGAAACAAAATATCGCGAGTCTGAGTGCCGATAGGACCAAGAAACCGTACAAATGCCTCTCGCTCTTCGTCTCGTATCGTGCGCGGCACAATGTCGACCGTGCCTACCCGCAACTCATGAATGCTGCGTGCAAAAGGACGCGCGCTCCATTCGACGCGATAACCGACCTTAGCCGCCGCTTCCTCAAGAATATCCTTTAACGGACTCGTCATAGTATTAGTTCGCTCATCAAGCACCATCTCAGGAGGACGATGCCGAAAATCGGCACGCAACACGTTAGAAAAAGTAGCCGATTGCACCTCAGCGGCGACAATGATGCCCGCGAAAAAACCACAACCAAGCACACACAAAATTGCGTAAACAGAAGGCAACGAAACAAGGATACTTTTAAAATACATAGAGATACCCGCAAATTTATATGCTGCATTTAGCATAACTCAAAAAATCGAAAACTAAAGTGCATAAAACATTAAAATAAATGGCCATCCATAATGAATCCTTAGACCGTCGTGGCCAACCTCTTTTACTCGCAGTAAAAGGCACAGTTGAAGCATTTTATCGTTAAGATGTATGCGTACTGATAATATCGGTACGACTGTTGATGTAGTGGCTAACAAGATGTGATCACTACACTCAGAGACTCATTATTTTTGGCATAAAAGTACTAGCAGCTAACGGATATGTACTTAGCAAGTTACAATGACAATACTAAACAAGGATGTAATGATGAATTCGAATCAATTAATACTTATCGGGCTGGGTTTGGCGATTATCATTTTCGTGCCGCTACTCTTACGCATTTTCACTAATCTGCTTATCCCATCTTCAGATAATAACTATCGCTACCGTAAACAAGACGCCCTATTTTCCAGTGCTGAACGATCCTTTCTCGGGATATTAGATCAAGCTGTAGGCGAACAATTCCGAGTTCTGGGCAAAGTGCGTATCGCCGACGTTATCACACCAGAAAAAGGCATGAACCGCAAACACTGGCAAATTGCCTTTAATAGAATTTCAGCCAAGCACTTCGATTACTTACTCTGCGACAAAAATACACTTGAAGTTATCGCCGCCATCGAACTCGACGATAAAAGCCATAAGCAAACACGTACTCAGCAACGCGACCTCCTCATCGAGCAAGCCTGCGAAAGCGCCAAACTGCCATTAATCCGCTTCGATGCCAAACGCAGCTATCAGCTAGAGCTTATTCGCAGCACTATACATGCAGCCTTACCAGCAAAAACTCACGCAGCTGAAGAGTCGCCACTCATACTGACAGCGGACTAAACATAAACTAAATCCATGAACACTACACATCCTGAGTTTAAGGATGTTAAGCTTGACTCGATTTTTTACCCTTATGCTGCTTTTTGAATTCATGTACATCATGTAAGCGGGCAGCGCTTACTCGTCTAACAGCGCTTGAGATTTAAAGCGGCCTTCCCCAAACGCACCTTTAATACTTGTCTTCACGATTGGCCTTGCGAGCAATTTCTTCAATAAAACAAAGCATAAGCTAGCTAATACTACTTAGCAGCTCATTCTACTCGGCGAGCAACACGTCAAGTAACATGATTTCACCACTGTTCAAAGTATCAGCATTATTCGGGCAATTTAACAGCGGTGCTAAAAAATGCAAAAGATGTGGTTTTACTGGCTTAAATTATAACTGACTCAATTGACTCATGGAAGTAAAGCAGCTTTGACTGGCTTACCTCCATATTATTGATTATTTAGAGATATATTTAACCAAAATATCTTACTCGACGACTATTCGCCTGTTAATGACGATTAAAAAAACCTGTTTCAATAATCTTATCCGCAAAAACTTTATGCACGGCAGTCGTTGGATGAGTGATCCCCCAAAACAGATACTTATCAGAGCCATAGTAGGCACAATCTTTTGTTAAGCTGTGTGACAACAAATAATCCTTACTACTATCTCTATTGATATCTAAGCAAGCATCTGTGACATTAACAAAACCATACTCTTTAGGATTTTGAATAATTTCATCAAAGATAGAATGAGCATCAAACAGCACTAGATCTATACCTTTTGCTTGATACAACAGAGCCTGCTGTTTAATAAAGCCATTGAACTCTTCAATTTTTGATTTTATTTTCACAATGTTTTCTTGAGTAGAATACTTGAACTGTGGTGCACGCGTAGCATCAGGCAACGTGAATAAAATAATATGCTGAGCCCCGCCTTCATCAACTAAACGTTTTAACCCATCACTTAAATTCTGACTCACATCTTTAACCTCACGATCATAATTCATAAAATCATTAAGGCCAATTTCAAGTGTAAATAACGTATTTGCAGGCTGGTAATTTTCAGCCTTTTTTAAATAATGAAAATAGGATTGTATTTGATGACCTAAACCGGGAATAACCTTATATTCATCAATACCTGCGGCCCCGCCAACAGACCAATTATACAGAGGAATATTCTGCGATTTAGCCAAATATTCCGGCCATACAAATCCATTAGAAAAATGACCTAAAAACCAAGAGTTAGGATTTGGAAATCGCCACTCAGAACCATTAAATAAATTTCCCGTATCAGACAAACTATCACCAAATGCGATGATTTTGTTAATTTTATTCCCTTGATCCGCCTTATCTTGCGTCCAGATAGTCTGATTAAATGACAATTTTTCATTAGCAGCAAAGAAGGTAATATCTGCGACTTCGTTGCTTGAAACCCCTAATGTATCGACACACCGTTGCATGATTTCATCTTGTGACGTCTCTGTATAAAACATATTTTTACCCGAAAGCTTATGTCTCCAAGCGCCTTGAATAGAATAATATTCATCACTGTCCTTTTGCTTTGCCCACCTATGTTCAGTTGCAGGATTATTATGCGTTTGATCTAATCTATACCAACAACGAATATAAGTATGACTGTGACCAGCTTCCAAATGGTTATCTGGACCATCTGTCTCATCTATATTATTTATATCATCTATCTCATCGATATCCGCAGATCTAAGCGTTTCCAATATGCTAGTTTGGCTCTCCATATCATCCCTAAACGTTTCATTAGCAGCCCAAGCAGCTGAAAAAGGTAGGGTTAATGAAAAAAATAATAAAGCCTTATTCATACATTTCCTTAACAAAAATAAAATCAACACACATAAATTGGCCATAAAATTAAAATTGAGAAACCTAGTCATTCAACAGACTAATAAGTTTTGTCACAGCCAATATCAGAATAAATATTAAGTATGGGAGAATAATGATAAAAAACTCAAAAAAATATTATAATTAGTATGTTGACACCTGAAACTAGTCCGATGAGGTGATATAAAATATCCTTACTACGGGCAGTTATTTACATGAAGTGCTTAATCTTGTTTAACACTTGTGTAGATCGGCAAGTTTAGTAAGGAAAAATATCAGAATCTAAAAACGCGACGCGACAAATGATGCCTATCAGATCTTTTCCGCAGAGTAACTTGTATACAAGTTGTTATTTAAAATACATTTTTGTGATAAAGCGCATTGATTAAACCGTATTGAGCAGGTTAAAGTGTGACCACAAAGTAAAAAGTGTGACCACTTAAGGAAAATGCAGGGCAAACTCGAACTCAATCATCGAGCACGCCATTTAGGGAAGAAGAAGCAAATCAGCAATGTGCGCCCAAACTCTAAACAGACAAGTCTGCCACCACTTTCCAAAATAATAAGTACATTTTATTAGCGGGTTATGTCATTAGATTGGCTGTTGACTCGCATTACTTCAGGGACGTAAATGGCAGACTTCGGCAGCAATCTATTATCCGTTGTAATTATTCTATCCAGTCTGTTTGTCGGCGCTGGAGTGTTACATGTGTTTCTTAAATATCGCGATGCAACGCTAACCCTACCCGTTGATCGTGAGCAGTTGATCCGCATCCCCGCCTATGGATTACAACAGCAAATCCAAGATCTGCAATTAGATTTAATGGGCTACATGATGATGGGAGCCGTGATTTTTTGCTTCCCCTTTGCACTCAACAGCATTCAAGCACATATCGCCGTAGGTAAATTCCCTTGGTTATTAAGCATCACAGCATTAATGGGCTTAACCTATTGCGGCTTTAAAACATGGAAAAACTTTTCAAAGCTCACCAAGTTACGCCTAGGTCATACAGCAGAAATCGCCACAGCCAATGAACTCATAGGCTTACAAGCATTGGGTTATCAAGTGTTTCACGATGTCCAAGCCGACGGCTTTAACATCGACCATCTTGTCGTAGGCAAAAATGGCGTATTCGCCATTGAAACCAAAGGCCGCCATAAACGGAACAAAGACCTACTCCAAACCAATGGCAATGGCTCAAGCTCTGGCAAAAAAGGCTATCAAGTATTTTATAAAGACGGGCGCTTAAACTTCCCCTCATGGACTGAAACCAAGCCCATAGAACAAGCCGAACGGCAAAGCAAATGGGTCAGCCAATGGTTAACCAAAGCCACAGGAACACCCGTCGCCGCCACACCAGTACTCGTATTCCCCGGCTGGTTTGTCACCTGCCAGACCAAGCCACCGTTCCCGATCGTTAACCACAAACAATTAGTCGGCACGATCCCAACACTCAGAACCCAAGCCCTTACCCAGCAACAAGTCGACACCATCATCTACCAAGTCGCCCAAAGATGTTTGAGTAAAAGCGAGGTAGGGAAATGATCATAATAAAGTTAAATCTGACCACACATATCAAACTGCTTTGACCAAGGAAAGTCATATGCCAACTACAACGGTACATAATCCAGATCAGTACATGTACGATTTTCGTCATGTACTCGCACACAGTAAAAAGAAGATTGGCATACTAATCGGTGCTGGTGCACCTTTCAGTATTAATGTAGCTGAGGCTGGGGCAGCAGAAAGGGAACCGTTAATTCCTGATATTGCAGGCCTAACTAGGATTGTGTATCTAGGATTGGAGGAAGTAACAGAAAAACCTGCCTTTGATGCATTAGCCCACGAAATCGGTGACAAGAACATTGAGCTTATACTTTCAAGAGTTCGCTCGCTAGCTGAAGTAATAGGGATATTTAAAGTTCATGGTCTTGATGCTCAAGGGTATCAAAATCTCTCAAAGAAAATATGCCATATAATAAAAGAAGTTGTTAATAAGCAGCTCCCTGAAAATGAAAACCCCTATAGTCATCTAATATCATGGATTAATGGTATCAATCGTGATTCAGCTGTTGAAATATTTACAACTAATTATGATCTTCTTTTAGAAGAAGCAATGGAAAGAGCCAGAACCCCTTATTTCGATGGTTTTTCAGGTGCCAAAAATGCTTTTTTTGACCCTTCCAGTATTTCAAGTAATGATCTACCAGCAAAATGGATTCGGCTGTGGAAGCTTCATGGTTCCATAAACTGGACTAGAAATGATAACGGAGAGATCATAAGAGGAAATAGTGAAGCTGAAGGGACTATGGTTTATCCTTCACACATTAAATATGACCAAACACAATCAGCACCGTTTTCTTCACTGTTTGAACGATTAAAGAATTTTCTTCTCGAACCTGACACCCTACTTTTAACAACAGGCTTCTCATTCGCAGATGCTCATATCACCGCCAAATTAGATGAGTGTTTATCAGAGAATAGATCCTCTGCGATTTTTGCTTTTCAATACAGAAAATTAGAAGAAGAACCTTTCGCGATAAAAGCAGCAATGAGAACACCAAATATTAGTGTTTATTGCGCTGATGGAGCTGTGATTAATGGAGTTAGAGCACCGTGGGTCATAGGTGAGCCACCGAGTAAGAATTGGGATATTATCAGAAATGAATATTGGTCACCTACATCTAGACATTTCAAACTCGGTGATTTTGTCACATTCACTAAGTTTCTAGCCAGTTCAGGGGGGACGTTATCTTTAACCCAAAAAGTCGCTAAAAGTGAAACTGACGAAGGTAGTGACAATGACTAAGCCACCGACATATTTAGGAAAAGTTATATCAGTTTCTGGAGCTTCGATTTTCGTAGAGTTGACTCCACAAGTAATGTCTGGCCTGCTAGTTATTGAAGGTAAAACTCACAGAATTGGCCAAGTAGGTAGCTTCGTAAGAATACCTCAAGGCTACAACAACCTTTATGGCATTATCTCTGAAACAGTTGAAAATACAGATTCAATTGATTTATCAGGGAAAATAAACACTCGTAGACAACTTAAAGTTGAGTTGGTTGGTGAGGCTATTGGTAATGATTTTGAACGAGGCATAAGTCAGTTTCCTTCTATTTCAGAAGAGGTTCACCTTGTAACCGAACAAGACTTAAAGAAAATTTATGGGACACAGGAAAAAGGTCAAATTGTCATAGGAAAATTATCTAGCTCAGATAGTATTAATGTCAGTATTGATCTAGATAATTTAGTTAACAAACATAGTGCAATTTTAGGTTCAACAGGTTCAGGTAAGTCAACTAGTGTCGCAAGCCTCTTAAGAGCTATTATAACTTCACATACTCAAAATATTTTGATGCCATCAGCAAGAATTGTTCTATTCGACTTACATGGTGAATACTCATCAGCATTAAGCGATATTGCAAATGTGTTTTCAATAAATGCTGACAATGACGCTGAAAATCTATACATTCCATATTGGTGTGTTGCTCCAGATAGTCTTATAGATTTTCTTTGCGGCCCAAGTACTGATCTAAAAAATAATTTTATAGACCTCATTATCGATGAAAAAATTAATTTCGTGAATGCTAATGACAACATAAAAATAAACATCAACAAGATAACGGCTTACACTCCAATTCCCTTTAGATTAGATAAGATTTGGTATGAATTATTTCATACTTATTCAGTTAACTGGTTAGATGAGGACATGACCGAACCTGCTTATACTGACGAAGGTAATGTAAAAGAACTCAAACCACCTAGATTTAAAGCAGCGTGCACTAAGAAAGAAGAAAGAGTAAAGAAAGGAACAGGTAATAGCGGTTGGAAAAAAAATCTAGATTTAATGCGTTCGAGGTTACTTGACTCTCAGTATTCTTTCTTCCTAAAACCAGGAGATTGGACCCCTAATGAAGAAAACAAATGCGAAAAAGACCTTTCATCACTGATAGCTAATTGGGTTGGCGGAGATAAGCCTATAACCATATTAGACCTATCAGGTATGCCTTCAGAAAGACTAGATCTTTTACTCGGATCCATGCTCGACATTCTCTTTGAATCAGCGATTTGGAGTAAGAATTTAAATGTGGGTATGAAAAAAAATCCACTATTGCTAGTTATGGAAGAGGCGCATCGATATCTATCAACTGAAAACTCTGGGTTATCAAAATCAATGGTGAGAAGGATAGCAAAAGAAGGGCGGAAATTCGGCGTGGGTTCAATGTTAATAAGCCAAAGACCTTCTGAGATTGATGAAACGATTTTATCTCAGTGTGGAACGTTATTTTCACTGCGCATTAGTAATGCTACAGATAGAGCACGGGTAAAATCAGCTATGTCCGACAGTCTATCTGGAATTGTAGATTCACTCCCTATATTGCGAACAGGTGAAGCAATTGTCACTGGAGAAGCAGCAAAACTTCCTATGAGATTTAAATTTCGAATTCCAAAAGAAGGGCAATTTCCTAATAGTCATGACCCTAAAGTTACAGAAAGTTGGTCTAAAGACAAAACCGACCATAATTTTGTAGACTTAGTAACATCTTGGCGACTACAAGATACAAAAAAACATTAACTCACACCATATATTGGAGAAGATCATGGAAAGACAACCTGTTGAATCAAGCAACTTAGTTTCTGTTGGTTACGATGAAAATACTTCTACTCTTGAAATAGAGTTTAGAAGTGGTACATATCAATACTTTAATGTACCGTACCATATCTATGAAGAATTAATGAGTTCTAGCTCTGCTGGAACTTACCACCATCAAAATATCAAAAATGTCTTTGAATACAATAGAATTTAATTGTAATGAAGAGCGTTTACTAAAGCGCTCTTCGTTTAACATTTCTACTATCTGAGCCGCGATGAATGAACACAGATAAAAACATTAATGCGCCTGAAACTGAAGTTTCACATGAAGTCACATCGACAAATGATAGAACAAAAATTTATGAATTGATAAACCAATGGTTAACTAGACTTCATGATGCTCAAATTGGCCACTATACTTGTTCAGAAAAACTTTATTCTACTGCAAATAAGACTGGTTATGCTTTGATTATTAGTTCAACAATTGTGACGGCTATGCTTTTTATGGATGCCAAAGGATGTTGGAAATTACTACTAGTTTTAATGAGTATTTTATCTGCCACACTATCAGGAGTAGTTTCATTTGCTAGATTCGCCGAGAAAGCTGAGCAGCATCGTTCTGCGGCAGGTTGCTATGGAAAGTTGAGACGACAACTAGAAAAACTTAATACTATAAAAACTAAATTAGATGATGACGAGCTTAATAAGCAATTAAAAATACTTAGAATAGAATGGGAGTATACATCTCAAAATGCCCCGTTAACTCCTATCGCTTCTATCAAGAAAAAATAAAGCATCTAATTAAGCATTAAAATCTAAACTTATATCAACGAAGATATTTTCAATAAAATTGCCGAATTACCAAAAGTCAGGACAGGCAAAACTCTCCTCTCAACAGTTACACCAGATTAAGCATTG
The DNA here is from genome assembly GCF_019345515.1 of Shewanella sp. NKUCC06_TVS. Classification (NCBI taxonomy): domain Bacteria; kingdom Pseudomonadati; phylum Pseudomonadota; class Gammaproteobacteria; order Alteromonadales; family Shewanellaceae; genus Shewanella; species Shewanella sp. NKUCC06_TVS. The sequence goes on from NZ_JAHKQX010000002.1 coordinate 386,930, forward strand.
TTGCACCAGTGACCTTCTAAAACATGGATGTTTTAGTAGAGCCTACAGGGATGTATCTACGGCGAGTCACTTGTGTAACAGTGCGAAAGCCTGCGGCAGGCAATTAGGAAATACCGTTGCCAAAAGCCATGATAAAGCTATTTCGCAGCACTAAACTCAGCAGAAATAAAATTCAAATCATTAAAGGTGGACGGCACAATTTAACCCTTCTAAAGTAGAAAGTTGTGATTGAGGTGATAAGATACTGGATGATGCTCTTTCTATTCTAAGAGGTAAAATATTGTGAAAATGAGATATCAAGAAGGTGATATTTTTATTATTCCTACAGAGGGTAAATTTGCCATCTGCCAAATTGTTTTTGCCCCAAAAGGGAAGTTTAAGCAAGTCATAGGTTTCTGCGTCCTATTTGTACAGGATAATAAAGTTTTTAAAAGTGATGACGTACTTCGCCCTCTTCCTATCATGGATATGGGGAAAGAGATGAAAGTTATATTTACTGGGAATCAAAATGTAAAAAATGGTTCTTGGGAGATAATTGGACATGCAGACCTGACCGAAGATAAAGACGAATTAAGGATCTTTAATTACGCAGGAGGGCTATATAAGGGAGAGAAAGAAATTAAACGAATCCCTGTCTCTGAGTATAATAACTATACCTCAATGGAGGTGTATGGTTTCGAGCTTGTTAATAGCTTATTGGCAAGCCTGTAACACCTCCGTTTTATCAGCCAGCGTCTTGTATTTGGGAAATGTCAGAACAAGCATAACTCTGTACTAAACCGTTACACCAGAACAGGCATTGTTGCACCAGTGACCTTCTAAAATATGATGTTTTAGTAGAGCCTACAGGGACGACTAATATTTAAATTATTGCCGGCGAGTCACTGATGTAGCGAATATAAAAGAATGCGGAAGCCTGCGGCAGGCAATAAAAAAGCGACCTTTCGGTCGCTTTTTTATGCTTCAAATTCGCTGAAGCCAACTACACCATAATTGCGTTGCTGGCGAAGCTAATGCAAGGCGGATTGAAAGCTTTCGCGCGGAGTTGACTCCTGTCAATGAGCACGAAAGCTGAGATTCAACGCCGCAGTAGCTAGCCTAAGCAGCAATTATTACTCGTAGTCTGATAATGGTGCACACGAACACATTAGGTTACGATCACCGTACACATCATCAATACGATTCACGGTTGGCCAGAACTTGTTAGTACGCACTGCTGCACTTGGGAACACGGCCACTTCGCGGCTGTATGGACGCGTATCGAACTCTGGGTCCATGATATCGGCCATAGTGTGCGGTGCGTTGTGCAGCGGGTTGTTGTCCGCTGGCCATTCGCCCGATTCCACTTTGGCGATTTCAGCGCGGATTGACACCATAGCGTCGATGAAACGATCGAGTTCCACCTTAGACTCAGATTCCGTAGGCTCAATCATCAGGGTTCCCGCAACAGGGAAGCTCATGGTTGGCGCGTGGAAACCGTAGTCATTCAAACGCTTAGCGATATCCATTTCAGTCACGCCTGAAGCTTCTTTCAGTGGACGTAGGTCGATAATACATTCGTGCGCCACGCGATCGTTACGGCCACGGAACAATACTGGGTAGTGTTCAGACAACTTCTTCATCACATAGTTAGCGTTTAACAGCGCAGTTTGGGTCGACTTTTTCAGGCCCTTTGAACCAAGCAGCTTAATGTACATCCAGCTGATCGGCAGAATGCCCGCGCTACCGTAAGGTGCAGCCGATACGGCGCCGTTGTTGTCGCTCACGCGGCCCGGTTTAACCACAACGTGACCCGCAACGAATGGGGCTAAGTGTGATTTCACGCCGATTGGGCCCATACCTGGACCACCACCGCCGTGTGGAATCGCGAAGGTTTTGTGCAGGTTAAGGTGTGATACGTCGGCACCGATAAAGCCAGGAGACGTTAAGCCGACCTGAGCGTTCATGTTGGCGCCATCTAAGTACACTTGACCACCGTGCTGATGCACTATGTTGCAGATTTCGCGGATAGATTCTTCATACACACCGTGGGTCGATGGGTAAGTGATCATGATGCAAGACAAGTTTTCAGCCACTTCGGCAGCTTTCGTCTTCAGATCTTCTAAATCGACGTTACCTTGCTTGTCACAGGCCGTCACCACCACTTGCATACCGGCTAATTGCGCCGATGCAGGGTTAGTACCGTGGGCAGATTGCGGGATCAAACAGATGTTTCTGTGCGCATCGCCACGTGACTCATGGTATTTCTTGATGGCTAACAAGCCAGCGTATTCACCTTGAGCGCCAGAGTTAGGTTGGATGCACACAGCGTCGTAGCCTGTAATGTTCACTAACCAAGTCGACAACTCTTCAATCAACTGAGTAAAGCCTTTGGCTTGATCCAGTGGGCTGAATGGGTGCATGTTGGCAAATTCAGGCCAGCTCACAGGGAGCATTTCAACCGCTGCGTTTAACTTCATGGTGCAAGAGCCCAGTGAAATCATCGAGTAGTTAAGTGCTAAGTCTTTGCTTTCGAGACGTTTGATATAACGCATCATCTCGGTTTCGCTTTGATAGCGATTGAAGGTTGGGTGGCTTAAAATCGCATCTTGGCGCACGAGTGCCGCCGGAATCGATTGGCTACCTTGGCTCACGATTTGCGCGTCTAACGCGGCAACATCTAAACCATGGCCAGCACCTAAGATCACATCGAACAGGGCTTCGATATCTGTGCGCAACGTGGTTTCGTCTAAGCTCACGCCCACAATACCATCGGCATCGAAACGTAGATTCATTTCAGCAGCCAGTGCGCGTGCATTGACGGCAGCAACATCTAAGCCTTTGATGCTAACAGTATCAAACCAAGTGCTGTTGACTAAGTTCACGCCCTTCGCTTTTAAGCCTGCCGCTAAAATGTCGGCGAAACGGTGAATGCGTGATGCGATAGTTTTCAGGCCATCTGGGCCGTGGAATACGGCGTAGAAAGACGCCATATTCGCTAACAGAATTTGTGCAGTACAAATGTTTGAGTTGGCTTTTTCGCGGCGGATATGTTGCTCACGAGTTTGCATTGCCATACGCAGTGCGCGGTTACCACGGGCGTCTTTTGACACTCCAATGATACGGCCAGGCATAGAACGCTTGTGTTCGTCACGGGCAACGAAGAAGGCCGCGTGTGGACCACCAAAGCCCATTGGCACACCAAAACGCTGCGCACTACCGAATACCACATCGGCGCCCATAGCGCCCGGTGATTTCAGTAATACCAAGGACATAATGTCGGCGGCGACAGTCACAACCACATTCTTCGCACGTAGAGTTGCGAATAATTCGCTGAAGTCAGTGATTTGACCAAAACGGTTAGTATATTGGAACAAAGCACCAAACAGCTCATGGTTAACGGCCTCAGATGCAGGGCCAACCACCACTTCAAAACCAAAACACTCAGCGCGGGTTTTCACTACGTCTAAGGTTTGCGGGAACACATCATCGGCAACGAAGAAGATATTGGCTTTTTTCGCTTTAGAAACGCGCTTTGCCAGCGCCATCGCTTCGGCAGCAGCAGTTGCTTCATCTAACAAAGAAGCAGAAGCCAAATCTAAACCCGTTAAGTCCATCGACACTTGTTGGAAGTTTAGAATGGCTTCTAAACGGCCTTGGGCGATTTCTGGCTGATATGGCGTATAAGCCGTGTACCAACCTGGGTTTTCAAATACGTTACGCAGGATCACGTTTGGCACTTGAGTGCCGTAGTAACCCATGCCGATATAGCTCTTAAATACTTGGTTTTGTTTCGCTAAACCACGAATGTAAGCAATGCCTTCGGCTTCGCCGCAGGAATCACCAATGCTCAGATCTTGGCTTAAACGGATCGACTCAGGCACAATTTGCGCGGTCAGATCGTCCAGAGACTCAGCACCAACATAGTTCAGCATGGCTTGCTGTTGGCTGCTATCTGGGCCGATATGACGACGTAGGAATAAATCGTGCTGTTCTAACTGAGTGAGGGTTTGCTTGGTCATGATAAACCTTGTTCCAGATTTGCCGAAATTCAGAACTGTAGGGTACTGATTAACGGACTGTTGTTATGTCAATCTTGCGCTAAAACAAACGAAGCCCCTTAGGGCTTCGTTAGCGTCGACGATTATTCTTCGTCGATGACAGCTTGGTAGCCTTCAGCATCCAGCAGAGCGTCGACTTCTGATTCGTCAGAAGGCATTACGCGGAAGAACCAGCCTTCGCCGTAAGCACTGCTGTTAACGAGTTCTGGCGAATCTTCCAGCGCTTCGTTCACGGCAATCACTTCGCCAGAAATAGGGGCATAAATGTCAGACGCCGCTTTTACTGATTCAGCTACAGCACAGTCTTCACCCGCAGTCACAGTGTCGCCAACTTCTGGGAGTTCAACGAAAACCATGTCACCTAACAGCTCTTGGGCGTGCTCAGTGATACCTACTGTGTAGCTACCGTCTTCTTCCTTGCGGATCCATTCGTGTGAAGAGGCGTATTTCAGTTCTGTCGGAATATTGCTCATTGTTCTTGTTCCTTGTTCCGTTTTTTTAAAATGCTTGTTTACCGTTGCGCACAAAGTTTGGCGCCACTACTCTAACAGCCACACGTTTTTTACGCATTTCGACTTCCGCAGTATCCCCAATCGAGCTAGGAACACGTGCCATCGCAATAGAATAGCCCAATGTTGGCGAGAAAGTCCCGCTGGTGATCACGCCTTGTTGCTCTACACCGGCTGCGTCAGTGAAAAATACTGGCATATCATGGCGTAACACGCCCTTTTCTTCCATCACTAGACCAACAAGTTTGCTGGTTCCGGCATCGCGAAGTGTTTCGAGGGCTTTACGGCCGATGAAGTCACGGTCGCTTGGTTCCCATGCAATAGTCCAGCCCATGTTGGCGGCCAATGGGTTGATGGTTTCGTCCATGTCTAAGCCGTAAAGGTTCATACCGGCTTCGAGACGCAGTGTGTCACGGGCACCGAGACCACAAGGTTTCACCCCTTGATCTAACAATGCTTGCCACAAGGCTTGGGCTTCATCTTCTGGGACGATAATTTCGTAGCCCGCTTCGCCTGTGTAACCCGTAGTCGCAATAAACAGTGAGCCTGCTTGCTTACCGAAGAAAGGTTTCATGCCTTCGATGGCGGCGTTTTGCTCGGCACTGAACACGGCAGCGGCTTTCGCTTTTGCGTTAGGACCTTGAACGGCAATCATCGCCAGCTCAGGACGCTCAGTCACAGTGACATCAAAACCTTGGGATTGCTTGGCGATCCAAGCGAGATCTTTTTCGCGGGTCGCTGAGTTCACTACCACGCGGTAGTTAGTGTCAGTGAGGTAATAAGTGATGAGGTCGTCGATGATACCGGCATTGTCATCTAACATGCCGCTGTATAAGGCTTTACCTGGCACTTTAAGTCTAGCCACATCGTTCGCCAGCAACTTACGTAGAAATGCACCAGCGTCGCTACCTATCACATCAACCACAGTCATGTGGGATACGTCGAACATACCCGCGTCTTGACGCACAGCGTTGTGTTCTTCGATTTGTGAACCATAGTTGAGGGGCATATCCCAACCGTGGAAGTCGACCATCTTAGCGTTTGATTCTAAGTGCTTGTTAAACAGAATAGTTTTGTTAGCCATTGTTATCCCTTTTTGCGGCCTTTTTCAGGTCTCTGCCTAGTGTAGGGTGTAGATACTAGGGTCTAAAATGCGGCGAAATTATACCTTGCGTCACAAATTTGTATACAGGAGATTTTTCTAATCCGAAGCCATTGTCATTAGATTTTCTCATCTTCAACATGTAATTTTTTTACATGCGAAGGCCAGATTTGCGCAGCTTGCAGTCAATATGCTGATATTAGCGGCAATTCTGATCACATTAGCGCAACCTAGGCTAACGGCACAACTTAGGCAGTGCCGACTTATTGCCCATGGCCTGTTGTATGAACACTGTTTTCAGCCCAGCGACATTATCAACCAGATTTAATCCCAGATCGCGAATCGCCTTTTTGACTGGGTTTGAACCTTCGAATAGGCGTTTAAAGCCCTCCATCGCTGCGATCATCTCCATTGCATCGGCTTTGCGCCAACGTTCAAGTGCACGCAGCTGCGCATAATCGCCGATATCTTTACCCGCTTGCTGTAATTCGCTGATCACTTCGATAATGCTGGCCGCATCTAAAAAGCCGAGGTTCACCCCTTGGCCAGCCAGCGGATGAATAGTATGGGCAGCATCGCCTGCTAATACTAAACGGTGGCGGGCAAAATGGCGGGCGTAGCGCATCCGTAATGGGAAAGCGTGGCGCTCGCTTTCCAGCTTGCAAATCCCTAAACGACCGTCGAAAGCAGCGGTTAAGTTGCGCTCAAATTGCACTTTATCCATTGCCAATAACTCAGTGGCGCGCTCGGGCGGCACCGACCAGACGATAGAGCAGAGATTGTCTTCAAACAGAGGTAAAAATGCTAGCGGACCGTCCTGCAAAAACACTTGGCGGGCGGTGGCAAGGTGTGGCATTTCGGTACGAATAGTTGCGACGATTGCGTGGTGGCCGTAATCCCAGAATGTCAGCGGGATCTTGCATTGCTCACGCACCCAAGAGTTGGCGCCATCGGCGGCTATCACAAGTGCAGCACTGACACTTTCTATTTCAGAATCGGCGCCATTGGCAAGGGTCAACCAAGCTTCGCGCTCACCAAAAGCAATGCGCTCTAAGCGTTGGTTTTGAATATGGGTGATATTGTCAAACTCACTGACACGTTTGGCGAGGGCAAAGCTAATGGCATCGTTTTCGATAATCGCGCCGAGACTGGTTTCGCTGATGCTGTTGGCATCAAAGGCAATTTTACCGAAACCGTCTTTATCCCACACCGCCATTTTTTGATAAGGCGTAGCGCGGGAAGTGTCTAAATAACTCCATGCCCCTAAGTTTTCTAACAAGCGCTGGCTCGCCTTATTGATGGCGCTCACCCGTAAACGCGGCTCGCCGCTCACGGCTTCTGTGTGGCCCGCATCGATAACGACGACATTCAGATCGGCCTGCGCCAATCCAATCGCGGTGGCGAGTCCCACCATGCCGCCACCCACAATGGCGATGTCATAGGCTTGTGAACTTAACATGGGTACATCCTTTTCGCGTTGCGATACCAGTAAATTGCGGAGTTATTTCCAGCCCATTGCCTTTTGAGCGACGGGGGTTTTCAGTGGCGGAAACCAAGACAAGAGCCGTAATCCTAAGTTACGCCCCAGCGCCATAGGCCAATATTGGTTTGAAAAGCCACGGACTAAAAATTCGATATTTCGGATAGTGCTGTTTCTGTCATGCTCGCGGGCATTAAGGTACGCATGGGTCACAGCGGCGGAGCCGATATCTTCGCCCTGTGCTAGCGCCTTTTGGATCACCTCGAGCAAACTCACCACATCCCTCAACCCTAAGTTAAATCCTTGCCCCGCAATCGGATGCAGTGTCTGCGCCGCATTGCCGATAAACACACATCTGTGATGAATTGGCCTTGGCATATAGGACAAATTAAGCGGATACGCATGGCGCGCGCTGACATCGATAAACGTGCCCGCACGATAACCAAAGGCCTGTTGCAGCGCCGCTAAAAACTCGGCCTTAGGCGCGGCTTGCATCTGTTTAGCCCGCGCATCATCGAGCGCCCACACGAGAGATAAGCGAGGTTGACCTTGAATATCGGCCATAGGCAATAAGGCTAAGGGACCCGTTTGGGTAAAGCGCTCATAGGCCCAATGTTTATGAGGCCTATTGGTTGGCAAATCGGCAGTTTGAATATTGGCAATAATGGCCGTTTGCTCGAAGGCCACTTGGGTCACGGGCAAATTAAAACTGCTGCGCACTTTGGATTGCAAACCATCGGCGGCGACCACAAGTTTGGCTTGAATTCGCTCGCCCGTATCGAGCACTAAGGTGTGACCTTCAACGGCGGGTTCTACTTGGGCAAGCTTGGCGGGGCAATAGAGTTTGACATTACTCTTATTCAACTCGTTAAACAGCACTTGGCCAACCCGTTCAAGCTCAACCACTTGGCCTAGGGCATCTAAATGAAACTGCGCCGCATTGAGTTCTGTCATGCCAAAGTGGCCGCGATCCGACACATGGATATTTTCAATCGCCGTGCCCAAATGGGCGAGCTTTTGCCATAAACCTAAACGGGATAATTCGAAAATAGAACCGTGGGCGATAGCAATAGAGCGGGCATCGAACCCGGGGTGTTGCTTATCGGGAAGGTGCGCTTCGATTAAGGCGATAGAAAGTGGCCGAGCTGCGGATAGAGAAAGACGCGCGAGAGCTAACGCTAGGGTCGCCCCCGCCATCGCACCGCCTACAATTGCGATGTCGACGTGTTGAACTGAAGTATCCATGTGATTTGTGGCCGTCATGGGGATCTCATTCAAGCTTTGGCATAACACTAAGGCATGTAAACATAAAAGATGTAAACATCAATGCTATGCACTCAAAAACACCAGTGCTATGGACTCAAAGGCAGGTTTGCCCACCTTTGACATCTAATGAAGCCACTACTGTGTTAACTTATTGAACATTAAACAACCGCGGTAAATTAATGCACCACCGCAGTATCATCAGCCTCGCCATGGGGAAGCTCAGGACCAAACTCCGAGTAACACATGATGGCTGCAATACGGACAAACTCGAGTAATTCAGTGTAAGCGGCTTCGGATTCTTCATCGTCGGCAACATCAAATTCCACTTGGGCAATTTCCGCCAAGTCTTTGATCACTTCACGTACTTCTGCCGAGGCTTGATTCAGTTTCGGCTGAATAATCGCCATGCCAGTCAAAAAACTCTGGGTCCACAGGGACAAGGCTTCAACACGTTGGCTGAGCGGCTCTTCTTCTTCGGGCAACAGCGGCATGAAACCAAATTCAAAATCCACTAAACGCGTCACTGAATCGTTAAACAAATCACACACTAATTGGTGCAACTGCGCTGGCAAAGGTTGACCATCGTTCATCAGGTCGAATAAAGGCTTGATCCAAGTGTCGCCAGTTTGCTCTACACCACCGCAGATTAAACCGACTAAAGCACCGTGAACTTCTACCGGATGCTGGCCGATTTCAGCCGCATCTAAGGCGAGTTTTAAGCTGTCGATACGTAACGAAGGAGGGGTTGCCATATCAGATCCCAATAAGATTTTTCCAGCAGCAATGCTAGCAGAGATAAAGACTTGAACCAATACTGAATCCCAATAATGGCGAAATCGGCCACGCCCTGATAAAAAACTATCCAACTGCTCACACAAACAGCAAACAAAACCGTCAAAGACCAATCCATTTGCGGCTTACCTTGCACTTTTAAGATCAGCCCTATATAGTCCGCCCTAAGAGGCTAACGAAAGGATCACCCGCGACATGAGTAACAGTGCTGTTGAAATTACCCTACTTGGGCGCACCTACTCTATCGCTTGCCCGAAAGGTCAAGAGGATGCCTTACGTACGGTAGCGTTGGGAGTTGAACAACAACTCAGTGCGTTAAAAACCCGAACCAATAGCCTAAGCCGTGAAGAAATTGCGATCATGGCGGCGCTGAATATTGGACACGAGTTGTTCCAAGAAAAGCAAAAAAATAAGCACTACATGCAACAGATGGACGACAGGATCAGCTTGCTGCAGTCGACCCTCGAAAGTGCCTTAGTTGAGCGTTCAACTAAATAGATTTAAACTGTGCACCTTAGTGATTTAACACTCATTGAGTTAAACCAACTGACGCACAGTGAATGGCTAAACTGGCTTATTTAAATAAACCAATGCTTTAGCAATTCAATACCGTTTTGCTCCCTGGGATGCATGCCAACTGGTAATGTCCCTGTGCCGATAATTTTTATCTCAGGGTGAATGCTTTACTGACATTGTGCATGCTCGGCTTGTACCGAGAAGCCTTAGGAGGTAATCATTTACCCGCCTTGAACCTACGGTTCAAGGGCTACACCGGTAGCGGCATTCTGGGGAGCATCTTAATTCTATGTCTACATCTTCCAAACTTTCTCATTTGAATACCCAAAGCGACACGGCGCACCTTGCCGTAGAAGTCGCTGATGCCGTAGATGTCGCAAACTATGCGGCAAATATCGCACTCCATACAAAAGAAAGCCGCAATCTGTTACGCAAAACCATTCGCACCGCCCGTAAATCTCTCTCCGAAATAGAACAAACCCAAGCAAGTTTAAACGCCTGCCAGCGAATGCTCGATGCATTGCAGGCCAACAAAGCGCAACATGTGGCGTTATATCTCACCCATGATGGCGAACTCGCCACGCCACCGCTGATCGCTGTGCTATGGCAAATGGGCATAAACACCTATCTGCCTAGGTTACATCCCTTCAATGCCGGACAATTATTATTCCTGCATTACACCGCAGACACCCCCATGCAACCCAATCAATTCGGCATCTTAGAACCTAAATTAGATGTGCGCGCCATTATCCCAGTGACAGAGTTAGATGTTGTTATCACGCCCTTAGTGGCTTTTGATTTAATGGGAAATCGTATGGGCATGGGCGGCGGCTATTACGATAGGACGCTGGCAAACTGGCAGCTTAAAGGTAAACCTTTGCCAATGGGTTACGCCCACGACTGTCAGCAAGTGACGAGTTTACCTTGCGAACATTGGGATGTGCCTTTACCGTTCATCATCACCCCAAGTCGGGTACTGACGTTTTGAAAAAGAAGGATCTAGAAACTAGAAGCTAGGGCGCTTCGCTGCTAGAAAAAGCAGAGCGTCGCTCCATAACTGCTCCTGCACTCTTTCTATTAAAGAATTCTACCTCCTACATCTGACCACTTTGGAGGGTGAAAATGTCACATTGGGTATGAAACAAAATAGATCATGCAGTCGTTCGCTCCTTCTAGAATCTAGAGCCATGCCGTGGCGTTCTAGAGCCTTCTCTACCTTAAATGCCGGCCACCATCGACATTATGGCAACGACCGGTGACGTAGCGGCTATTCAGCAGATATTCCACTAAGTCGATAATTTCCTCATTTCCCGCCTCTTTCGGCAACAGCGCTTTGGTTAAGGTTTTTTGCTGATAGGCAGCGTCATCACCCGCATTAAATAGGATCATCGCTGGCGCAATCGAATTCACTTTGACCTCGGGCGCAAACTTGGCGGCAAAGGATAGCGTCATATTGTGCAGCGCGGCTTTACTGGCGGCATAGGCGATATGCTTCTGACTGCCCTTCTCTGCCACATAGTCAGTAATATGAATCACATCACTGCCGCCGATTTCATCGCCAGCAGCCGCACGTAGCAGCGCCTCTAAGGCCAAGTTCAACTGATAGGGCACGCTCACATGCACTTGCATCATCCGCTGCAGCACTTGGCTCGGCGCAAAAGTGGTACTCTTTAAAGGCTCATTCTTTGTAAGCACAGGATCAGGCAGCCAATCTGAGGCATTGTGAATAATGGCGCGAATTTGCGGCAATTTAGCTAACTCAGCAATTAAGGATTGCACTTGGGCATCGTCATAAAAATCACAGGGATACAGAGTCGCACCTAAAGCGTTAAGCTCATCGATGCTAGCGTAATGGCTGCGATAAGTACCAATCACACGCTGACCTTGGGCGAGAAAATGTTTAGCTAAGGCGTAACCTATGCGTTTACCCACGCCTGTGATTATGATGGGAGATGTCATACCTATCCTTTTGAGTCGTTATTGGTCAGGTTTTACCTTGTTCGCTTAAAAATCAGCAATCAAGTTAAACTGATGAATAACCAAGATGTTACTGCACTCATTTGAATTTAACCTAACAAAAAGCCAAATGAGATGCTGATCCGTTCTACAATCACCTCGATCTAAAACCCTTTCTTCTGCGTATAGGGTAGAAGAAAACCAAGCTTAAGTACTCAAGCCAAGAGCTTAGACCAAGTATTGTGATCAAGTCATCAGAGGTAATACCGATGGAACTGCGGATTTTTTACGATGGAAATTGTCCATTATGTAGCGCCGAGATGCGCCAACTGAAAGCGCGCGATCCGAAGAACTTGATTGCGCTTGAAGATTTAAATGCGCCAGACTTTAGTAAGCGCTTCAGCCATATCGATAGAGACTACGCTAATACGATTCTCCATGGCGAAACCGCAACGGGCGAAGTGTTACTCGGGTTAGATGTCACTTGTAAAGCGTGGGCACTGACAGGGACGCGCGCTTGGATCCAACTATTACGCCTGCCCGTGATTAAAACTGTCGCCGATTGGTGCTATCTCAGATTCGCAAAACACAGATATCGCATCTCTTATTTACTGACGGGCAAAGCCCGCTGCGATGATAACTGCCAAATTCCCACTAAGCGCCGCTGAATGAGCTTTAGAAAGAGTAAAACGCAGGCATAAAAAAACGGAGCTCAATGGCTCCGTTTTTAATTCGTCATAATCTAAAAAGATTATCCGAAAGATTATTTAACGAAATCAACGCCTAGTTTGATATCGCCTTTCAGCGTATCTAACATAGAATCACGAGCGTTAGCTTCGAATGCACTCACTTCACCGTAAGGCAGTACTTTTTCAATACCGTTTTTGCCTAACAGCACAGGTTGTGCGAAGAATTCAGCATGCTCGCTGCCGCCGTCAACATAGGCGCATTCAACGATGTTAGCTTCGCCTTGCAGACCACGAACCAGAGACAGACCGAAACGGCAAGCCGCTTGACCCATAGACAGAGTCGCGCTTCCGCCACCGGCTTTAGCTTCAACCACTTCTGTACCCGCGTTTTGGATGCGAGTCGTCAGACTTGCCACTTCTTCGTCAGTGAAAGTCGCGCCTTCAACTTGAGACAGTAATGGCAGAATGGTCACGCCGCTGTGGCCGCCGATCACATTGACTTTAACGTCAGCAACGTTCAGGCCTTTTAATTCGGCGATGAAAGTTTCAGAACGGATCACGTCTAGAGTCGTGATACCGAACAGACGGTTTTTATCGTAAACACCCGCTTTTTTCATCACTTCTGCAGCGATAGCTACGGTCGTGTTGACTGGGTTAGTGATAATGCCAACCAAAGCCGTAGGGCAAGTTGCCGCTACTTTTTCGATCAGGTTGCGAACGATACCCGCATTGATATTGAACAGATCTGAACGATCCATACCAGGCTTACGCGCAACACCAGCAGAAATTAGAACAACGTCAGCACCCACGAGGGCAGGCGTTGGATCTTCACCAGCAAAACCTTTGATTTCAACAGCAGTTGGAATGTGGCTCAAGTCAACCGCAACACCCGGAGTTACCGGTGCGATATCATATAGAGACAATTGTGAACCCGCAGGCAATTGAGTTTTTAACAGTAGGGCAAGAGCCTGGCCGATACCACCAGCAGCACCAAGTACAGCAACTTTCATAGTTATCTCCGTTATTTCTCGGATATGTGTGACATGGATCTAATTTGCGTTGGCGTCACATTACTGGAATGTCACAACAATTTCAATTATCCCTTAGTCGTGGGACAAAAGAATTCCGGAATAACGTAGAAGCAATGTAGAACAATTACTCAAATTGGGATTTTTACGCCCCCTACAAACGCTTAACCACTGGGGCTTAGTGAATTTTTATTCAACCAATCTGGTTATTTGTTGACAATTTTTCTAAAAATATTCAAAATGGGCCTGTTTTTTTGAATAACGAATAATAATATTATGCAAACAACCAAGAATCAGGATGACCTTGTTAGAATTTTTAAGTCGATTTTAAAAGAAGAGCGCTTTGGCTCTCAGAGTGAAATCGTCACCGCCTTGCAAGCTGAAGGCTTTGGTAATATTAACCAATCAAAAGTGTCACGCATGCTCAGCAAGTTCGGCGCAGTGCGGACTCGCAACGCTAAGCAAGAGATGGTGTATTGCTTACCAGCCGAATTAGGCGTACCCACCGCGGGTAGCCCACTGAAGAATTTGGTACTCGACGTCGATCACAACCAAGCTATGATCGTCGTGCGAACTAGCCCAGGTGCCGCGCAGCTGATTGCCCGTTTATTGGATTCTATTGGTAAACCAGAAGGCATTTTGGGTACGATTGCCGGTGATGACACTATCTTTATTTGCCCATCGAGCATCCAAGATATCGCCGATACCTTAGAAACCATCAAATCTTTATTCAATTACGCAGAATAAAAAAACAGGTCAGTGAGCTGACCTGTTCTATTTTATCTGTACATTTTGAAGTGCAATATAGCGCTGGTTATTTGGCCATTGTCCCGATTACGTTACACATTCCAGCACAATATCTAACTCACAATATCTAACTCAACTATAACGATATCAGTAAGCCACACTGATGCGCTGGTTTGGGTGAGCGCCCTTTTCGGCTTCATCTACCATGGCTTTTGCGTAATCGGTTACAGAGATACGGCTTTGACCATTAGCATCGGTAAAGAAGCTGTCGCCACCAAGGCGATATGGACCTTCACTCTCGCCAGGATAAATCTCAGCGGCTGGGCTCACAAAGGTCCAATTAATTGCAGTTTGCGCCGCACGGAATACCTGCAAGGCTTCACCCTGAGCTAACGCCTCATCTTTATATGCAGCGGGAAAATCTGGGCTAGAAACCAAAGTCACCCCCGGTGCCACTTCTAAGCTGCCTGCACCACCAACCCACAATAAACGTGGCACCTTAGCGTTGGGCAGCACATCCAGTAAATGCTGAACTGTACTCGCCACTAGGCCATGATTTTGTTGTGCGCGGCCACCAACAGAGGCAATAACAACATCTACGCCAGCGAAGGGTTCTGCCACTAATGGCTGCTCTAAATCCACAGCATGCACAGCCACGTTGGTAGCGGATAACTTACTCGGATCACGCACTAACGCTGTTACTTGGTGCCCACGACTCAATGCTTCTTTTAAAATTGCACCACCGATCCAACCTGTTGCACCTAAAATTGCGATTTTCATTTCGTTAACTCTCTCTGATGATTTACATTGAAGCCAGTTTACTTGCAGTGTTTCACGTGATAAACATCAATAAATGAGCATGATTGTTTCAGTTTGAGGTACTAATATGGATAAAATTGCCGCAATACGCAGTTTCGTCGAAGTCGCAAACTGTGGCAGCTTTACCAAAGCTGCCGAACATTTAGACCTCAGCCGCCTACAGGTTTCCCGTCATATTCAAGAAGTGGAGCAGTGGTTGAGTTTACGCTTATTACACCGCACCACGCGCAGCGCCAGCTTGACTTTGCAGGGTGAGGAAGCGCTACAATTTTGCCAGCGGATCTTAAGTGAAGTTGCTGCCATGGAGAGCCGTGCCCACAGCCATAACAGTGAACTGGTAGGCAGTATTCGTATCGCTACGCCTATTGGCCTTGGGCAGCACAGTCTATTTGATGTCGTCGATCGCTTTATTAAAATTCATCCTAAGGTCAACATTCAACTGGTAATGTCGGACAGTTTTGCGCAATTGGTAGATGAAAGAGTCGACGTGGCGCTACGTTATACTGAGCAGCCCGATGAAAATCTCATAGCTCGGCGTTTGATGACCATAGATGCGGTACTTTGCGCGGCGCCGAGCTATCTTGATAGCGCAACGCCACTCCTCGAACCCATTGATCTGCTGGCCCACAACTGCCTCATACACTCAGTGCAACAAAACTGGTCTTTTCTAAAAGAACTGCAAGCCGAGCACGTCAAAGTTACAGGGAATCTTAGGGCTAACGATATGGGAGTGTTGGTCAGTGCGGCGCTACGTGGACATGGCATAGTGCGGTTACCCTGTGACTTGGCTAACCAATACCTTGCCAGTGGTCAGCTCAAAGAAGTCCTACCCGAATTTACGACACCAGGCCAAACCTTGTGGGCGGTATATTTGTCCCGCAGTTATCAGCAAAATCTAGTGCGCGCTTTTATCGATTTCACCGCCCTGCAATGGCAGCTCGATATCAAAAAATGGGTTCCCGCACATTAGCATAAAAAACGCACTTAGGCGTTAGCTTAAGTGCGTCTCGATTGATACTAATCCGGCTTGATTATAGAAAGCTTATTCGTCGAACTGCAGCATAAAATCTAGTGCGGGGGCAAAGAAAGATGAACCTGTCATCGCCTTAGTAAAATGCATCAAGTGATCATGATTGCCTGCGCCATCACCAAACATCATGCTATGCAGCATCTTTTCAAAATGTTCTGGCGTGCGGCAGTTAGAGATAAACATTAATCCCTGCTCCTTCAGCGAACCATAGGGCATACTCTGACGCAGGATCTCCATTGATTTACCATCGGCATCTTTAAGATTAACGCGCTTGATATGGCTGGTCAGTGGCTTATCTTCAGATTCATACTCGATATTATCTTGCTTAGTACGGCCGATAATATCCTCTTGTTTTTTAACTGGTAATCTATGCCACTTACTCAAGTTATGGGCATATTTTTGCACATGGATATAGCTGCCACCCTTAAACTCAGGATCCTCATCACCCACAAGTGCCACTTCCTGGCGGTGGCGCCCCTTAGGGTTTTCGGTGCCATCGACAAAACCAGTCAAATCGCGGCTATCCATAAATCTAAAGCCACGCTCTTCTTCAACTAACTCTACTAAGTCTTCAAACATTTGGCTGATTTCATTAGCCACTAGATGCAGAATGTCGTAACGATCACTGCGAATATGCACGAATAAATCATATTCAATTGCAGGCGCTTCACGACTGCCCACTTGCATCGCAGGGAAAGGTTTGAGCAGTTCTGGGCGAGCAGTAGGATAGAGGCTATCCCAATAATTAGCACCAATACCAACAAAACCATTGAATGCACTGTCGGAATATTGATCTGTCAGCTCATAAATATACTGCGCAACGTTGGCAAGACAGGGACGTAATTGCGACTCGACATTGTCATTGGCATTAAACATCAAATAGACACTGTGTAAGTTCCCCTCTGCACACACACCCAACTGTTCACGCGGCATATTTTGAATATCCATTTGGTTATCACCCTTTTTCTAAATTCATTTTCGGCAATATTATCCGCAACTTTACCTAAAAATGACATTAACTAACGCACAGTTTGCTCTGATCTGTTTATGATAATGCCAATAGCGGAGCATTATCCCACCCAAGACCCTTAAACATAAAAATTGACGAGACCATTAAAGTCTCGCCAATCAGTTAAATCGAATCAATGACGTCAGGTTCACTCAGTATTGAGCTTACCTTAGCATTTATCTTAGTGTTAATAGCCTGCGGCGTGACCATCCTTGCGACTCTCAGAAGCCGCACGATATACGCCAGTTTCGGCATTAAATCCAATGGCTTGATAGCCACCAAACTCTCCAAGTCCATCACGCAGCACATGGCCTTTCTTAATCAACTCACGACGGGTTTCTACCGGAAAACCTGATTCTAGACTGACGTAGCCACCATCATTCATCACTTCGCCTGTGGGCTCGGTTGAACCCATATGCAAAATTCTGGGGGCATCGCCCGCTTCTTGCAAGTTCATTTTAAAATCAATCAGATTCATTACAATCTGCGCGTGCATTTGTGGCTGAGTCGCGCCGCCCATCACCCCAAAGCTCAGCCAAGGTTTACCGTCTTTGGTCACAAAAGCCGGAATAATGGTATGGAATGGACGCTTGCCCGGTGCGTAGGTATTAAAACGCCCTTCCGTTAAATCAAACATTTGCCCGCGGTCTTGCAGCACAAAGCCGAGATCCGGCGGTGTCATCCCTGACCCCATACCACGGTAATTACTCTGAATGAGTGACACCATGTTGCCATCTTTGTCAGCGGTAGTCAGGTACACAGTATCGCCATGTTGCAACGCTGGATTACCCGCATCGACACTCTTGGCGGCTTTTGTAGGGTCAATCAACTTAGCGCGATCATAGTTATATTTCTGTGAGATAAGCTCAGTAACGGGCACTTTATTAAAGGCCATGTCGGCATAAAACTTAGCTCTGTCGGCAAAGGCGAGTTTCTTTGCTTCGACAAATAAATGGACATATTCAGGACTATTAAAGCCCATGGCAGCCACATTAAAGGGCTCCATAGTTTTTAAGATTTGTAGCGCAGCAATGCCTTGACCATTAGGTGGCAGTTCCCACACATCGTAACCACGGTAGTTCACCGAAACGGGATCTATCCAGTCGCTAGTATGGCTCGCTAAGTCATCATAACTTAAATAACCACCTTGGGATTTCATGTACTTATCAATACTTTTGGCAATATCACCTTTATAGAAAGCATCGCGGCCGCCCTTGGCAATTTTCTCATAGGTGTTAGCAAGCGCGGGATTTTTAAAGATTTCCCCTACGGCAGGCATCTTACCATTAGGCATATAGGTTTCTTTAAAACCGGGGAATTTAGCCAGTTTTTTACCACTGCCATCAAGGTAATAGGCAATCAACTCTGACACAGGGAAACCATCACGGGCGTAATGAATGGCAGGCGCGAGGTTATCAGCCATAGCTAATTTACCAAACTTATTATGCAGCTCATACCAACCGTCCACAGTGCCCGGTACAGAAACCGGCAAAGGTCCAAGCGGCGGTAAATAGTCTAATCCGAGGGATTTAAGCTTTTCTAAACTTAAGGATTTGGGACTGCGCCCCGATGCATTTAGACCATAGAGGCGTTTATCTTTTGCGCTCCAAACGATAGCAAATAAGTCCCCGCCGACACCCGAGCCCGTTGGCTCGACTAATCCTAACATAGCGTTAGCGGCAATCGCTGCATCGACCGCACTGCCGCCCTGTTTGAGTATATCAATAGCGACTTGCGTGGCTAAAGGCTGACTGGTCGCCGCCATCCCTTGGGTTGCATACACTTCTGATCGCGTTGCGAAGGCTTTACCTGTGATCCTATCCATGGCCATCACTCCTGAAGACGATATTACCGTTGCTACAATAACGAGGGTGCAAATTGAATTTATTGTTTTTATCATAATTCCTCCAAAACCGGAGGATAAAAGTAGCAAGGATGGTCGAAAATATCACCAACCAATACCGCATAGACCCAAGTTTAACGTAAGCAAAAATGTCGTACTTTAGTTGGCTATGCCATATCAGCATTGAATAAATACTCATCGCTTAGATTGGGTCCCCACAGTTTGAATATGCTGAAGATTCAAACAGCACGAGCGAATGCGGCTCTGTCGTTACCCCAACCTTTTGACCAATACTTAGCTGCATCATTTGGCTACGCACCTCCACATAATAAGCATGGGAAGCGGCCTCAATTTTGACCCAATAATGACAAAAGGCGCCTAAGAAACGTCGCTCAGTGATAGTACCAACGCCCTGTTCATCGGCGCTGAGCGTCAATTGCTGTGGTCGCAAGAATACTGTTCCGCTGAACTCGCTCGGCAAATTTAATGGCGTGAGGCTGGTTAAATGACCTATGGGAGTGACAACACTGTGCCCATCAAACACTGCTGCAGGTAAGTAATTACCGCTACCTAAAAAGTCCGCCACATAGCGGCTGTTTGGGGCGGCATATAAGGCTTCGGCACTACCATGTTGCACTATGATGCCTTGATTAAAGATGGCTAAAGTATCTGCAAATACAAAGGCTTCATCCTTGCTATGAGTAACAAACACCGCGCTGACATTACGCTGTTTTAAGATGCTGCGAATTTCCGCCATCATCTCGTAGCGCACTTGGGCATCAATATTGGAAAAAGGCTCATCGAGCAGCAATAACTGCGGCTCATAAGCAAGTGCTCGCGCAATCGAAACTCGCTGCTGCTGACCGCCAGATAATTCATGGGGATAACGCTGTGCCAACCCTTCAAGTTTGACCAAAGCTAGCATTTCATCCAAACGTGCCTGACGTTCTGCGCCCGACAATCTAGCCACCCCAAAGAGGATATTTTCCGCCACAGTCAAATGAGGGAAAAGCGCATAGTCTTGAAAAATCATGCCGATGCCGCGCTGCTCGCTAGGTACAAACTGGCTATCGCCACTCACTATGCGGCCATTAATCTGGATTTCACCTTGGCTTATGGCCTGTAATCCAGCAACTGCACGCAATAAGGTCGTCTTGCCACAACCGCTTGGGCCTAACAACGCCAGGATTTCCCCTTGGGCGAGCGTTAAACTCAAACCTTTAAGTACTTGCTGGCCCTGATAATCGCTATGAATTTGCTTAAGCTTGAGCGTACTTGTCATCAGCTGTGATGCTCCAATGAACGGTTTAAATAAATAAGCGGCACTAAACCCACCAGTACAATCACAATAGCAGCTAATGCGCCGTGCTCGAGTTTTTCATCGGACGCAAACTGGAATACATAAGTTGCAAGATTCTCAAAACCGATAGGCCGCAGCAATAACGCAGCGGGCAGTTCCTTCATGCTTTCGATAAACACCAATAAAGCGCCCGCAAACAATCCCTTGGCAAGTAAAGGCAAATGCACCCGCCGCAAAAGTTGCCTAGGAGTTTGCCCCATGGTCAGGCTCACCATGTCTAGCGATGGCGAGATGCGTTTATAACTGCTTTCAACACTGCCAATCGCAATTGCCACGAAACGTACACAAAAAGCAAAAATCAATGCCATCACACTGCCTGTAAGGATAAGGCCTGGGCCTGCTATACCGAAAAGATCCGCCAGATCGTTAATCGCAAAATCTAACATAGTTAAAGGCACTAATACCCCAATAGCCAGCACAGTGCCTGGTAAGGCATAGCCCGTCGAAGCTAACCGTGAGGGCAAAGCATCACTCTGTCTTGGGCTTATCCGGCGAACGAACATAAGCAGTAAGGCGATTAAGCAACAGAGTAAACTGGTGATCAGCGCAAGACTGAGGCTGTTAAGACTCAATTGCCAAAAACTCTTATCCCAGCTTTGTTCAAAGTAACCAATGGCATAGGATAATAAAATCCCGAAAGGTAACAGAAAGGCTAATAGCAATAGCATGCCGCAAAAGCTGAGTGCGACCAAGGTTTGAGTCATCGAGAGTCGATACAAGTCTGTGGCTTGTATACGTGATTGTTTTTGGAATAACTGCTGTTTACGACGGGCAAAACGCTCAAATCCAATCAGGCTAAATACCACCAGCAAGATAATCGCCGATAACTTAGCGGCGGCGGTCAAATTGCCATAACCCAACCAAGTGTCGTACACGGCTGTCGTTAAGGTAGGCACGGCAAAATAGTTAACCGTTGCAAAATCAGCGGCCGTCTCCATCGCCACTAAAGCCACCCCAACGGCGAGCGCAGGCCTTGCCATAGGCAAAGATAAACGCCAAAAACTTTGCCACGGTGAACAGCCCATAATGCGCGAAGCATGGGCCAAACTTAAGGATTGCTCCATAAAAGCGGTACGCGCCAAGAGATAAATATAGGGAAACAATACCAGCGACAACATACACGCCGCGCCGCCTAAGGTACGAATATCGGGGAAGAAATAATCCTGCGGTGAGTCCCAGCCAAATATCGAACGAAGACCGCGCTGCACTGGCCCCGCATAATCGAGTAAATCGGTATAGACGTAGGCAACAATATACGCAGGCATAGCGAGGGGCAATAATAGCGCCCATTGCAAATATCGCCTGCCGACAAAGTCACAACGAGCCATCAACCAAGCGCAGGGTAACGCGAGTAATAACGCCCCCAGACTCACCCAGAAAATCAGCAATAAACTATTAATGATATATGTCGGCAGAACCGTTGCCATCAAGTGCCCAAACACGGCTTCGTCAGGCTGAAAAGCTTGAAATATCAACGCAAATAGTGGCAATACCAGCAAGGCAGCCACGGCATAACCAGCAAGCGACCAGCTTCTGGCTAATCCTAAAATCATGTCAATCCTTAAAACGTCACAGCGCCAATCACTGGCGCTGATCACCTAAATCTACATTTTGTCGCTAGCACTGGAGCTAGAGATCAAACTGCACTTCATCTAATAGCTTAACCGCCGCTTGGTGATATTCTGCCAATTTAAAAATGGGCAATTGATCTGACTTAAACTTACCCCATGAGGCCACTAAAGATGAAGGTGCCACATCGGCTTTCACTGGATATTCCATATTCACATCGGCATAGGCCTTTTGAGCCACATCGGCGGATAAGAACTCCATCAATTTGATCGCATTGGCTTTATTAGGCGCATGGCGAGTTAGTACCATACCAGACACATTCACATGGGCACCGCGGTCAGCTTGGTTCGGGAAGTTGAGCGTCACAGCTTCGGCGATCGCCTTTTGCTCAGGATCCTGCAACATATTGCCGTAATAGTAGCTATTACCAATGGCGATCTCACACACACCTTCTTTTACTGCGGCAATTTGCCCCCTGTCGTTCCCCTGAGGTTTGCGGGCTAAATTAGTTTTCACGCCTTGTAACCAAGTTTTTGCCTCAGCTTCACCGTGATGAGCAATCATAGATGCGACTAACGCTATGTTGTATGGATGCTTACCACTGCGAGTACAAATCTTTCCTTTATATTTGGGATCGGCTAATTCTTCATAGGTCAATTGCTGCTGGCCTAAACGATCCTTGGCTGTATAGAGATTTCGCACCCGCATAGTCAGGGCATACCACTGGCCGTCGGGATCGCGATACTGCGCAGGAATATTGCTCTCTAGCAGGGGATTTTTGACTGGAGAGGTTAGATCTTTATCCACTAATTCAACTAAACGTGAAAAATCAGACGTCAGCACAAGATCCGCTGGGGATAAACGGCCTTCACGGACGAGACGCTCGGCAATACCGTCTTTAGCAAATACCAAATTCACACCTATGCCAGTTTCTTCGGTGAAACGCGTCAGGATAGGCTCCACCAAGAAAGCTTGACGATAAGAATAAACGGTTAATTTATCATCTGCATTCGCTGAATGCCCAACCGACATTAACCCAACAACAGCCGCGCAAGTTACCCATTTCATTACCGAATTCTCCCCAAAGTGATGACGTGTTCAGTAAAATTTGAACACTAACGCATTAATGATAATGCTTATCAGTTTCGCAAGAGTAATAGATACAGAACTTGAGAGCAAGCAGCTAATTAACTTTATGTTTTTAATGGTATTAATCTGAAAATTTGAGATTATCTCAAATCAAACTAAACTGAACCTTAATTTGATTAAAATGCTTTCAGGAGGCGTTATGTTAACTGTTTTGCTACTAGGCGTAGCCGCAATTGCGCTATTTGGCTTATTCAAACTCAATACTAGTCCCAAAAGACATAAACACTCTTCTCAAGCTGCAGATCCCAGTATTAATAAAACTCACAGTTTTCACAGTGTGAGCATAGTGAATAACGGCAGTTGCTGTGTGCAGATTGAAGCGCTTTCTGGAAAACGATTTTTATCGAAAGATGCGCCCGAAATTCCGATGGAAGAATGCACTATGGCAAACTGCCAATGCCGCTATCAACACCATGAAGACAGGCGCCAACTAGGCAATGATCGCAGAGTAGAATATGGGGTTACTCGTGAATTATTCGGCGCTTTTGGTGAACAAAATCGCCGTGATAGGCCAAAAGGAAGACGCGCAACCGACGGTTGAGCATCCTCTGCGGATTATTGGGGACGAGTTTGAATAAATGCAGGTAAATCACGCATTTCACTGAACCAAAGTGCTGTCGCAGGTGCAACCTTACGCCAATCTAGCTCTGGATGTCTAAAATCCACATAATCGAGTAAGCAAATCAAGGCTAATTGCGGTGCTTGAATCGTGGTTTGGGTGATCACAGTTTGAAGCTCAATCTGCATAAGGCCGCGCAGCAGTGCTTGTTCAAAACGTGCAGTCCAAAATACTGACCTCACGCCTTCTTCTTCACGCATTTGCTCTTGGCGTAATTTCACCGCGCTATCGATTAAGCCTTTGACTAAAGAATACTGACACTCCAGCACCCAGTTATTATTTGAGATCCCAAACATCTTACGATCGCCAAGCTCTGCATCTAGGTAACGCATAATCACTTCACTATCGAATAGTGCTACACCATCGTTGGTAATAAGACATGGGATCTGTCCTAACGGGTTAGCATCGAGTAATTCTGCGCTGTTTTCAAAGGGATTAACTAACTGATCTTCAATATTGTTAATCCCTAGATACTGGATTAAGGCTCTTACACAACGGGCATAGGGCGAAGCTTGAGAACTTAACAACTTCATCAAAAATTTCCTTTTGTTTGCATTAAACGCTATGGCTTTTTAGGGGCAAGAACGGCAACAAGTTTACTCTCGCCTTCTATGTAAAATTGAGATTACCAGTATTTTTCAACGGTAATTTGCCCAGGAGCACGGCGTAAATTCTTCACCAACCCTTTATCGAGTAAAGCGGCTTGCGCACCATTAATCATACCCGGATTGCCGCAGATCATAACTTGAGAGTCAGCTGCGTTTAAGGTTAGTCCTGCCTTTTTTTCGATTTCACCCGAGACTATCCCCTCGGGAATACGGCACTGTAAAGCATCGGCAAAGGGTTTACGGGTCACACTCAAGACTAATGTAAATTGTTCAGGGTATTTGCGTTCTAAATTACGCAACTTATCAAGATATGCCAAATCCTGTGCCTCGCGCACGCCATACACAAGCACAACTTTTTCAAAACGCTCCCAAGGTTCATCGGTGTCGAGCATAGACAAAAATGGCCCTACTGCTGTTCCTGTGGCTAAAAACCACAAATGCTTCCCTTGGAGTTCACCCTTAGGAATTTCAGCTAAGGTCATAAAACCAGTCGCGGTTGAGGTAATTTCAATTTCATCGCCTATTGCAAGGTTGTGTAATTGAGGCGATAACAGGCCATCCTCTACCGCAACGGCGAGCACCTCGGCATAAGGTTTATCGGGAGAATTAACTAAGGAGTAGGCTCTAGCCACACGCTTATCATCTTGCATTTGACTTAACTTGATAAACTGACCAGGAATAAATGGAGCTAACTCGGCAGCAATGCGCAATGAGAATAACTTATCACTCCAATCAATACGTTCTATCACTTGTCCCCTAATCCACATAACTTGCCCTCAAGCGAAACGTTAAATAGGCTTCCAGCATAGACTTTTTTCTGCACAACAAAAACCCCTTATATAACTGTCTCTTGATCACATCTTTTGCTCAAGAGACAAGGCTAGCTGGTAACCTTCAAGGATGGTTTGCAGTTTAAACCATCCTTGCCATAACCTTTCCCAGCCCACAATTCCGCTTCGTTTGCTGTCATTCCAGCCCGCGAGTTTTCCTAATCTTAGATAAGCCCAATGCACACTGGGGACTTGTTCGGGCGGTTGGCTTTTTTCCGTCTTTAGCCA